>JBOGET010000149.1:0-28537 GCA_050741975.1 Acidimicrobiia bacterium | reverse complement strand
TCTACGCGCGCCGACACAGGTTAACGGTGGTCGCGGCGGCGACCCGCTCCGGCAGGACCCCGCACCCGACGGTGCTACCGGTTACACCCTCAAAAGGGGTTCTACGCGCGCCGACAGATCAACGGTCGACCAGGTAGGACCCCCTCCGGCAGGACCCCGCGCTACTCCCGGGACCTGACCTCGTCGAGGTCGACGACCCGGCCGGTGGTGGCGCTCTCCACGATCCCTTCCAGGATGGCCACCGCTTCGAGGGCCTCGGGGCCTCCCGTTTCGGGCCGGGTCCCGTTCCGCACGTTGAAGGCAAACTCCTCCAACTCGTCCTTCACGGTGTCCAGAGTCTCGACGGGCTCCTCGGTGCGGTCCTTCTCCCCTATGCGTTGGACGTAGAACCGCTCCCCGTCGACCTCGTTCCAGGCCGCAGCCTCGGTCCCCCACACGGCGGTGCGGGCGATATCGGGGATGACCATGGTGGTGCCGAGAACGGCTAGCGGGCCGCTGTGGAATTCGAGGATGGCGGTGGTGGCGTCGTCGAGATTGCCCACACCGATGATCTTCTTGCTGAAGGCGGCGACCCGGGCCGCCGGGCCCAGCAGGTAGACCAGGTTGTCGGCCATGTGCACCCCGAGCCCGGTCATACCACCCGCCGGGCTCTCCGCCCGGTCCCCACGCCATCCGGTTCGGGGGTTGAGACCCTTCGGGTAGGAGAGGTTGGCCTCGGCATAGTGGACCATCCCCATCTCCCCGGTCTCGACCATGTGCCGGAGACGACGGTTGGCCGGCTGGCGTCGGCGATTGTGACCCACTTGGAGGATGACACCGGCCGACTCGCACGCCTTGATCGCCGGCTTCGCCTCGGCCACGGTGAGAGTGAACGGCTTGTCGACAAAGACGTGCTTGCCGGCCGAGGCGGCCTCGACCACGAGATCGGCATGGGTCGAATGCGGCGTGGCGATCAGCACCGCTTCCACCATGGGATCGGAGAGGAGGTCATCGACCGAGGACGTGGCCCGGGCGCCGTGAGCGGAGGCGAACTCCTCACGCTTCTCCACGTCGCGGGCATAGGCGGCCACCACCTCGAGACCGGCTGCCTGGCCCTTCTCGGCCAGGTTCCCTCCCCACCAACCGAGCCCGATCGAGCCCACCCGCAACTTATCCACGCTCTCGTCTCTCGCCGGTTGACCCATTTCTCAATAATAGGTATTTTGCATTGTACAGGAGTCGGACCTGATTTCGAGCTTGGGCGGCGGGACCCGGAGACAAACGACACGGAGGAGAAGAGTCAATGAGCTTCAAGTGGAAACACCAAAGGATGCTCGCCATTCTGCTGGTGCTCGGGCTGGTGACGGCGGCTTGTGCCACCGAGGGCGGCGACACGACGACGACGGCCGGTGGTGACGGCGCAACGACGACCGAAGGTGACACCGGGACCACGGCCGGCGGTGAAGAGCCGGAGGAGGTCACCCTCAATGTCTGGGTGACTCGCGAGTACTACATCCCGCCGGACGACTTCGAGAGCTTCACTGCGGAGCACGGGGTCGGGGTGGAATGGAACCTCCAGGCCAACGACGACATCTTCCAGCAGTTCCAGAGGATGGCTGATGCCAATCAACCTCTGCCCGACGTCCTCGGCGCCGAGGACGCCTTCCTGATCGAGAGTTACGTCGAGGCCGGATTCGTCGGGTCACACGACGAGATAGCAACGAACTGGGAAGCCGAGGATCCAGAGCAGTATGCAACGCTGCTGCCCTTGGTCTGGGACGAAACCGCACTGGACGGGGTGAGGTACGGAGCCTCGATCACGGCCAACTTCGATGTCCTCTACTACAACACGGAGTGGTTCGAGGAGGCCGGCATCACGGTCCCGTTCGAGTCCCTGGACGCCGTGCTCGACGCTTTGCGGACCCTTCAGGAGACCCGGCCGGACTCGATCCCCTTCACGGTCCAGGCCCTCGCCGGTGACGGGGTCACCACATTGAAGACGGTTCTGGCCGCGGCCGGAGCGCCGTTCGAAGGGGCGGTCTTCGACCTCACCTCCGATGGCGGCGTCTACGCCATCAACTGGTTCCTCCAGGCCGCCAACGAAGGGCTGCTCCCACCGGACGCCATCGCCTGGGGCGAAGCCGAGTCGCGAGGGGCCTTCGTCGCCGGCGCTGGGATGATCCTCGACGGCTTTACCACCGCCGCAGACTTCAACGCGGAAGGCATCGCCTACCCGGACCAGTGGGACCTGACTCCGGTCCCTCTCTCCCGATCGGGCGGAGGCACCGACGGGGTCGCTCTGTCGGCGGCCCGGACCTGGGCGGTGGTAGAGGGCACCGAGCACCCCGAGGAGGCGGCTCTCGTCCTCAGGTACATCGCGGAGACCGACAACCTGATCGAGGCAGCCGGCAACGGATCGGTGCCGATGCGTCAGACCGAGGCGTTCAACGACCCCAGGCTGCTCGAGGTCTGGCCTTTCTTCAACGACGCCCTGAAGGAGGCATACCTGGGCAGCACCCCCTCCCCCGCCGGGCCCAACGCCGGCGAGGTCGAGGCGATCCTGGAGCAGATGTTCGGGGAGATCGTCGTCGGGACCGACAAGACGGCAGAGGAGCTGGCAGCCGAGTACCAGCCACAGCTCGACGCCACGATTGGCGGTTGATAGCGTGCGCACCCGGGTCGTCTGGCCCGGGTGCGCTCGCTCGAATTAGGACTCGGACCGAAATCGATCCATGACCGCAACCACGATCACCAACCGAGGCCAAGGGGGTCGTGGACCGCGACGGGATCGGAGGGCGCGGCGAGACACCAACTCGGTGCTCGGCCAGGGCCCGGCCACCCCATATCTCTTCAGTCTCCCCGCCATCCTCCTGGTGGCGGCGATCCTGGGCTTTCCCGTCTTGTACGGGGTGTGGCAGAGCTTCCACACCAGAGAGACGCTCGGATCCCCACTGCAGTACCACGGGGTCCAGAACTATGTCGAGATGTTCCAGTCGCCTGCCTTCTGGGACGCCCTCAACCGGACGGCGATCTTCGTCTTCGGGTCGCTCGTCGTGGGCACTGCCCTCGGCCTGTTCTTCTCCTTCGCCCTGTTCCGGGTCGTGGGGAGACTGCGCTTCCTGCGAGCGGTGACCGTGGCCCCCTACATCATCTCCAACGTGGCCGCGGCGGTCATGTTCCGCATCCTGTTCAACAGCCAATTCGGGGGTTTGAACCAAGTGATCGAGTTCTTCGGTTTCGACGGCCCTTCGTGGCTCGCCGACCCGGGTCTGGCAATGGTGGTGGTGATCTTCACCCAGGTGTGGACCGACCTGCCCCTGACCATCCTCGTCCTCATCGGCGGGCTGATGACCGTGGACCGTTCATACCTCGACGCGGCGCTGGTAGACGGAGCAACCGGGTGGACCCGGGCCCGACACCTCACCATTCCCCTGCTCGCTCCCCAGATCCTGATCAGCACGGTCTGGCTCAGCTACTCGACCCTGACCGGTCTTGGCGTGGTCCTCGCCCTCACCGGTGGTGGCCCGCTCAAGGCGACCCAGACCCTCGCCATGGAGATGTACACCGTCGCCTTCCGCAACCTCGAGTTCGAGTCGGCGTTGGCGATTGCGACATTCATCCTCGTCCTCAATGCACTCCTCACCCTGGCCTATGTGGCGATAGGCCGCCGATACGAGTACGAGCAATGACCGAGACCCGACGCGGCGACGAGCCCGCATTCCCCCACGCCACCGCCGAGGCGGCACGTGCAGTGACCGGTCCCCCGCCGGAGCGCCGCCGCCCGGCCGGGAGCAAGGTGAGACGAGGAGTCAGACAGGCGCTCCTCACCCTGCCTCTCGTTGCCCTGGTCGTGTGGACTCTTGCCCCGTTCCTGGTGACCCTGTCGGTCTCGTTCAAGAACCGGGCCGAGGTCTTCGCCAACCCCAGCCTCATCCCCTCCAGCCCCTCCCTCGAGGCATACCGTGAGGTCCTGGCCAGCGACAGCTTCACCACCTCTTTCGTAAACAGCGTGATCGTCGGGGCTGGGACCACACTCTTGACGCTCCTGATCGGCGTGCCCGCCGCCTACGCCTTCGCCAGGTTCAACTTCCGGGGCCGACATCTCTTGTTGCTGTTCACCCTGCTTCCCCGGCTCGTCCCCAGTCTCGGTCTGATGGTCCCCATCTACCGGCTGGCAGTCGCCACCGGGATGCTGGACAAACGGCTCACCCTCGTCATCGTCTACACCGGCATGCTCCTCCCCCTGGCGGTGTGGCTGATGGTGGGTTTCTTCCAGCAGATTCCACGTGAGATCGAGGAGGCGGCCAATGTCGACGGGGCGACGTTGTGGGGGAGGCTGCGCTACATCGTGGCCCCCCTGGCGGCACCGGCGATGATCACCATCGGGGTGCTCGCCTTCCGAGAGGCCTGGAACGAGTTCACCCTGGTCCTTGTCCTGACCAGCAGCCCGGGAAGGAGGACGCTGCCCTTCGAGCTCTATCTGATGCAGGGGATCGAAGGGATCGCCAACTTCCCCGGTGAAGCGGCGTTCACCCTGCTCACCGTTCTGCCGTTCGTGCTGGTCTACACCCGGGTGGAGAGATACGTGGTGGCCGGTCTGGTCACCGGGTCGGGCAAGTGACCGACGATGAAGAAGGTGGTCGTGGCCGAGTACCTGCCCGACCAGCACCTGGCCCTGCTCCACTCCCGGTACGACGTGCTCTACGACCCCGACCTCTACGGTGACAGGGACCGTCTGCTCGACGAGCTCGCAGACGCCGAGGCGATCTTCATTCGCAACCGGACCCGGATCGACGACGAGCTGATTGGCGCCGCCCGGGGTCTGCGGGTTGTGGGCCGGCTCGGCGTGGGGCTGGACAACATCGACATGGAGGGATGTGACCGGGCCGGGGTCCGAGTCATCTCGGCGATCGGGGGCAATGCCGTTTCCGTCGCCGAGTACGTGATGGGGGCGATGCTCGTCCTGGCCCGGGGCGTGTTCGGGATGTCGCCATCGATGGTCGCCGGTGAGTGGCCCCGACAGGGACATGCCTTCGGCCGGGAGCTCATGGGCAAGACCCTGGGCCTGATCGGACTGGGGTCGATCGCACGGGAGGTGGCGAAGCGTGCCGCAGCGTTCGGGATGCAGATCGTGGCCCACGACCCGCTGCTTTCCGAAGCGGACCCGGTGTGGGAGACGGTGGGGCGGGCCGATCTGAAGACTGTGCTCTCCGAGGCCGATGTGGTCACCGTCCACGTCCCGCTCAACGACGGAACCCGACATCTGATCGATGCCGACGCGCTCAGGGCCATGAAGCCGACGACGATCCTTATCAACACCTCACGCGGGGGGACGGTCGACGAGACGGCCCTGGCCACCGCTTTGCGCAACGGTGTGATCGCCGGGGCCGCCCTGGATGTGTTCGCCACCGAGCCACTGGGCCCCGGGCCCGCCTCCATCTTCGCCGGCATACCCAACCTGATCCTCACCCCGCACGTGGCCGGCAACACCGCCGAGTCGGTGGACCGGGTGGCGGGGACCATCGTCGAGGCCGTCATCGATATGCTCGAGAGCTAAATCAGCAGACGGTCCTCGTACTCCACCCGGGACAGCAGGTGGGGGTCCCCCTCGGTGATCAGCACCATGTCCTCGAGACGAACTCCCCCGCCGCCACGCACGTTGGGGACCCAGACCAACGGCTCGACGGCGAAGACCATGTTGGGCTGGAGCTCGTAGGTGGTGGCCCCCGGCAGGGTCTCGCCGATATACGGGGGCTCGTTTGCCCCCATCCCGATCCCGTGTCCGATGAACAGGCTGAACAGATGGTCCTCCAGACCGTGCTCGGCGATCTTGGCGATGATGGCGTCGGCGCAGTCCTGGTTGGTGTTCCCGGGGCGCATGGTGTCCAGCCCGGCCATGAGACCCTCGTAGACGGCGGTGTAGATGTCCTGCTGATCCCGTGAGGGCTTGCCCACGATGGTGGTCCGCCCGATATCGGCGAAGTACCCGTTCCACATGGCGCCGATATCGATGAAGCACAGATCCTGGTTGCGTATGATCTTGTCGGTGGCGAGACGGTGGGGAGGCGACATGTGCTCGCCGGTGGCGACGAACGGGGTGATGACATGAGCCATCTCGCCTCCGAGTTGGAACAGGGTCTGCATGGCGTCGGCGGCGACGTCGAGCTCCCTGCGCCCGGCCCTGGTCTCGTCCAGGGCGCGCTGGGTCACCGAGTCCCCGATGGCGCACGCCTCCTCGATGACTGCCACCTCGAGGTCGGTCTTGACCCACCGCGCCTGCTGCATCACGGTGTCCCCGTCGACGAGATGCAGATCGGGAAGATGGGCCCGCATCGATTCGATGAACGAGATGTTGGCCTGGTCCACCGCCACCTTCCCGCTGGTGAGACCTCGGGAGTCGAGGATCGGGGTCAAGATGTCCGTGACGAACCCGTCGACCAGCTCCCTTTGCTCCATGATGGGGACGGCATGGGCCTCGCCGATCCAGCTCATCCCGAAACGGGCCTTGTCGATCTCGCCCCCCGAGCCCAACAGGACCGGGTCGTCGTCGGCGGTGAGCAGTGCGCCGTTGAGGGAGGTGGTCTTGCCGGCGATGAGCTGGGCCCGGAGCGAGGTCAGATAGCGGACGTTCTCGTCCTTCCACACCAGCACCGCGTCGGCGTCGGATCTCCCCAGTGCCTCATGTGCCTTGGCCACACGTTGTCGGCGCAGCTCGGCGAAGTCGTAGCGGTCCTCCCAGTCGACGGCGAAGGGCCCCTTGGCGTATCTGGTGATGATTCCCTCCTCCTCCCCCCGGAATGTGCGCTCTATAGTCGGTATAGTACAAAACGCATTGCTCGTTTAACAAGGCCACCGGAGGCCCCGCGTGGCCGACCGCCGGCCGGGGAGAGCAGGGATTGACCACGGAGAACAGGCTGCGACTGGACACGTCGACCTCACGCCGGGTCACGGCCGTCGACCTGGTCCGTGACGCCTTGCGCACCGCCATCCTGCGTGGCGACCTGCCCGGGGGGTCACGTCTGATCCAGACCGATATCGCGGCCCAGCTCGACGTGAGCACTACTCCGGTGCGGGAGGCGATGCGTGACCTGGCCAGCGAGGGTCTGATAACACTGGACAGTCATCGCATCGGCACGGTTCGCAAACCGGACTGGGACGAGATGGTCGAGATCGTCGAGATGCGCCGTGCCCTGGAGGACCTGGCGATCCGACGTGCGATGGCCGCCATCACCCCGGAGGAACTGGAACAGGCGCAGCGGGTGGCGGAGGAGCTGTCGGAGGAGGACGACGTCGGGTCCTGGGTGCAGACCAACATCGGGTTCCACTCCATCTTCCACAAGGCGACCCGGACCAGACGATTGGGAAATCTGCTGGTGGCGCTCGAGGAGGCCGGGGGGGTCTTCGTGGCCCAGGCGCAACGTCTCCACCCCGAGATACGGAGACGGGCCATCGCAGATCATTTCGCCCTCCTCGATGCGTACACCGCCCGGGACGCCGAGGCAGCAGCCGCCATCCAGCACGGTCATATCAGCCTGCCCCTCGAGGCATTCGAGCTCGACTCGGGCACCTCGGGCTGAGATGCTCACCAGAGCAGTGCGAAGCTCTCCTTCATCGTGGCGAGACCGGTCGTGACCAGCTTCACGTCGTTCGTGGGAGATATGAGGGTGCATCCCTTCCCGATGAGCGACGAGGCGTAGTCGGGGGAGGGAGTCACCGCTCCCCATTGCTTGCCGTGCGCCGAGCAGGCGACAGCCACCCTGTCCACCGCCTCCATGGAACGCTCACCGGTGAAGTCCCCGATCGCGCCCATTGCCTGACTCAGGTCGGAGGGCCCGACGAAGAGCAGGTCGACGCCGTCGATGGCGGCGATGGCATCGACCTCTTCCACCGCCTGCGCCGTCTCGATCTGGATGGCGACGAACGTGTCCCGGTTCGCCCGCTCGGCGAACTCGGCCAGTGGCACCGTCCCGTAGCCGCCGTCGTAGCCCAGCGGGTTGAGCCCTCTCCGGCCTCTGGGAGCGAACTTGGCCCACTGCACGAACTCCTCGGCCTGCTCGGCGGTCTTGATCTGGGCCGCCATCACCCCGGTGGCGCCACTCTCGAAACACCGGGTGACTGTGGCGTAGTCGGTGGGCGGGACCCGCACGAAGCAATCGAGACCATGGGCCATGCCGGTGCCGGCCGCGATCTCGATGTCGCGGGTGGTCAGCCCGCCGTGCTCGACGTCGATCCAGAACCCGTCGAACCCACCGTCCAATCCCAGACAGTGGATGATGTTGTGATGGAACATCCTCCCCACGGCGAACACGACGAGACGCTCCCCCCGTTGCAGACGGTGTTTCATGAGCTCTGGCATGGGTCTCCTTTTGACTGTTTCGGTAGAATGTATAATGCAGGGTAGGAGAGGTCACACTCGATGCCGGTGATCGACATGCACGCCCACGTCACGCCGGAGCGCTACAAGAAGGGGATCAGGGACAGCGGCGAGTGGCATGGCCTGGACTCGGTCCCCGGTGAGCTCGGGCTCGGGGGGTTCGACAAGACCCTCACCGAGCATCTGGCCGACATGGACGAGCTCGGGGTCGACCTCCAGCTCGTCACCCCCACGGTCGGGTTCTACCAATGCGGCAACGATCTGGAGGTGACCAAGCGGATCGCCCGCGCGTGCAACGACGAGATCGGGGAGATGGTGGATATGCACCCGACCCGATTCGCCGGGCTGGCGACATTGCCGATGCAAGACCCGCCGAGCGCCATCTCCGAGATTGAGCGGGCCATGTCCGAGCTGGGCCTCAAGGGCGTGATCGTCAGCGACCACGTCGCCGGTCGGACCTACGACGAACCCAGTTCCTCCCCTTCTTCCTCGCCGCCGAGGCGTTGGGCGCCATCGTGTTCTTCCACCAGGGCGGGGACACGGTGGTCAACCATCGGATCCGGCGCTCCAAGCTGGGCAACGCCCTGGGCAACCTCACCGAGCGAGCACTGGTCTATGCCACCCTTGTGTTCGGAGGCATCATGGACCGTTGCCCCGATCTCATCCCATACCTTGCTCATGGAGGCGGGTTCACCACATTCGGTGTGGCCAGGATGGACAAGGTGGCCGGCGCCCTCGAGGATGACTCGGGAGCGGGCTTCATCCCGCCATTCGCGAGGGAGGCGGCTTCTCCCAGGCACTGCCGCCCAGCGACTATCTCGATCGGTTCATCTACGACTGCTGCACCTACAGCGAGCCTGCCTTGCGCTATGTCATCGACGCGGTCGGGATCGACCGCGTCGTGCTCGGGACCGACTACCAGGCACCGATGCTGCTCCACGACGCGGTCAACCGGGTCAACGGCCTGCCGGAGCTGACCACTTGGGAGAAGGAGGCGATTCTGTCCACGAACGCGACGAGACTGCTTGGGCTTTGATGAGCGAATCGGATCCCACCGCCCTCCCCGCCTCCGGCGGTACTCCCCCCGACGGGGGGAGGAACGTGCTCGGCTGGGGCGTGATCGGGATCGGGGCCATCGTCCGGAGCACGATGGCCCCGGCCATGGTTGTCGAGCCCGAATGCGAGCTGGTGGCGGCGGTGAGCCGCGACCAGGGCCGGGCCGAGGAATTCGCTCGGGACTTCGGTGCCCGGTTCGCCTACGCCGACTACGACGAGATGCTGGCCAATCCCGAGGTCGAGGCGGTGCTCATCGCCACTCCCAACGTCCTCCATCCCGACCAGGTAGTGGCCGCCGCCGGAGCCGGAAAGCATGTCCTGTGCGACAAACCGCTGGCCATCAACGTCCCCGATGCGAGACGGGCCGTCGAGGCCTGCTCCGCCGCCGGGGTGAAGCTCGGGGTCAACTTCCACAACCGACACCTGCCCTGGATCCGGGACGTGAGTCGTCTCATCGCCGACGGGATCATCGGAGAGGTGAAGGTCGTCCAGCTCCATGTGTCCTCCGGTCCCCGTCACTACGACAACTGGCGGGCGGATCCCGAGATCGCCGGTCTCGGTTCGGTCCACAACGTCGGGGTGCATGGTCTCGACTTCTTGAGGGTGCTGCTCGACTCCGACCCGGTCGAGGTGATGGCCATGTTCGACACCGACCCCGAGTCGGGCCAGGTGGAGATGCTGGCCATGCTCCAGCTCCGATTCGGGAACCGCGCGATGGTCCAGTACAACGCCAACGAGACTCTTCGTGACCCGCACAACGACATCGTCATCTACGGGACGACGGGCCGGATCGTGGGCAGGTCGTTCACCCGGTCCCGTAGCGACGGCGAGTTGGCCGTCCTCACCGACAGCGGCGAGACGATCACCCGCTATCCCGCACCCGAGGCCCATCGACTCTCGCTGGCCGCCTTCACCAGCGCCGTACTCCGCGGCGAGGAGCCCAACGCCTCGGGCATCGACGGCTTGCGCAGCGCCCAGGTCTGCGAGGCGATCACCCGATCCGTGCTGGAGCGCCGCCTGGTCGAGGTGGTCTACTGAACCCGCCTTCCCCGGTCGGGAGCCTCACATGAGGGTGTCTTCCAGCTCGAAACGGACAGCCAGGTCCCTGAGCTGACCGAGAAGGACGTCACCGATCGGGATGCCTTCCCGTCGCTGCAACGCCGCCAGCTCGGCCGCAGCCTCACCGGGAAGGCGGACGCTGCCCGGCTCCCCCGATGCCCTGAGGGCGCGCAGTTGACGGTCCATGTCCGCGTGGAACTCGTCGAGATCGCGGAACAGGTCGGGTCGCATGACCAGCATGGCCTGACCGGTGTTGGCCGGCTGATCCGGCACCACCCTGTGATCGATCACGTCGACACCGAAGGCAGCGGCGTTGAGCACCCCTGCGAGGAGACCGATGGCCAGATTGAGACCGGATCCCTTGTAACCGCCGATCGGCATCAGAAAGCCCTCGTTGGCCCGATGCGGGTCGAGAATGGGGTTGCCTTCGAGGTCCACGACCCAGCCCTCGGGCATCTCCTCTCCTCTCTGGGCCACGACCTTGATCGTCCCGTGCGAGGTGACCGTCGTGGCGATGTCGAGGAGGAACGGATGCTCCTCCCCTGCCGGGATGGCGATCGAGATCGGATTGGTCCCGAGCAGACGTTCCCTGCCGCCCCAGGGGGGCATCACGTTGGCGCTGGCCACCGCCAGGTAGACGCCGATCAGACCGCGGTCGACTGCCATGGCGGTGTAGACCCCGGCGGCACCGGCATGGTTGGAACGGAACGTCCCCACCCAGGCCATTCCAGCCTCCGTCGCCTTGGCCATGGCCGTCTCGGCGGCCGTGGTCACCACCACATGGCCCAGACCGTTGTCCCCGTCCACCAGGGCGCTGACCGGTGTCTCCCGCAAGAGGGTGATATCGGGCCGCAGGTTGATGCCGCCGGCCTCGATCCGGGGCACGTACTGGGGCAGTCTGATGATCCCGTGACCGGTCCTCCCCCGCAGGTCGGCCTCGAGAAGCCTGCGGGCCGTGGTCAAAGCTTGATCGGGGAGGACGTCGACGGCGACGAGGACGTCGACGACGAACCTCTCCAGTCGCACGAGGGGAAATCTCATCTAGCGAATTGGTCGACCGTCTCCCCGGTGTCGGCGAAGGTGCGGGTGACCTCGGTGCTGCCGTAGACCCAGAGGATCCGCATGGTCGTCGACCCGGTGTTGATGAACCGGTGCCATTCCCCGGGGGCGATCTGGGTGGTGTCGTAGGGCCGGGCCGGCAGTCTCTCCCCATTGAGCTCGGCGATCCCCTCGCCTTCGATGACGGTCACCTGCTCGATGGTGTTGTGACTGTGGAGACGGATGCTGGTGCCCGGGGGGAAGCTGGTGACGCCCATGGTGAACCCCTGCCCCTCCAGCGGCACAGGGGTGAGCCGGACGCTCTCGATGCCGTCGCCCCGCGCCACCGGGTCCGCCTCGTCGAATTTGATCAACTCCGCCAACAATGTCTCCCGGGTCTCACGTCATGAACCTACCGCCGTTCACCGACACCGTCTGACCTGTCATGAAGCCGGCCTCCGGCGAGGCGAGGAACAGCACCCATTGCGCCACCTCCTCCGGAGTCTGATAACGGCCGAGCGGGATCGAGGCGGCGGTGGCCGCCAGCTCGGCTTCGTCACGTAGCCGTTGGATCCGCTCGGTGAGCACCGCCGAAGGCGCCAACGCGTTCACCGTGATCCCGTGCCCGGCCAGCTCGACAGCCAGGGCCCGGGTCAGACCGTGCACCCCGGCCTTGGCCGCCACATAGGGTGGCGCCGTCTGCCATCCGGCGGTCTGCCCCGCCAGTGAGCCGAGGTTGACGATCCGGCCCGCATCGGAGCGACGGAGCAGGGGCAGGAAGGCCCGGGTCATCAGGAACATCGAGGTCAGGTTGACGTCGAGGATGCGGCGCCACTCCTCGATCGAGGTCTCCTCGAGGCCGAGCACCGCCGGGAAGCCGCCTGCGTTGTTGACCAGAACGTCGACGCGACCCGATCCCCGCCCGATCACCTCCACGGCGCTCGCCACTTCCTCCTCGGAGGTGACATCGCAGTGAATGAAAACGGCGTCGTCGATTCCCCTGGCGGCGGCAGGACCGGCCTCGTCGTCCACGTCCAGCAGATAGACGCTTGCCCCGGTCCGGCCAAAGGCGGTCGCAGCGGCCTTCCCGATCCCGGACGCAGCCCCGGTGACCACCACGATGCGACCTGAGAAGTCGTGGTTCATGACCGGACCAGCTCGAACAACTCGTCGGGGACGGCCTCATGGGCACGGGCGATGGCCGGCACCGAGGCCTCGACGAAGGCCAACCGCTCCTCCTCGGTCAGATCCACGAACTCGACCCCTCCCCGCTCCATACGTGCCCGAAGCGACTTCTCCAAGGCGGCGGCCGACCTGCGCTGGACCTCGATGGCGGTCCTCGTCGCCCCTTCCACAACCCGACGCAGGTCAGGATCGAACGATTCGAAGGTGGGACGATGGGCGAACAGCCCCCGAGCCCCGTAGAGATGCCCGGTCATGGTGACGTAGGGGTGCACCTGGTCGACTCCGTAGGCCACGGTGTTGGCCAGAGGGTTCTCCTGGGCATCGACGTCGAGACGGACGATGAGCTGGATGGCTGCGCTCAACTCCACCGGCACCGGGAGGGCGCCCCACGATCTGATCAGCTCCTCGTGGACGGGATTGGGCTGGAGCCGGACGGTCATCCCCTTGCAGTCCTCGGGACGGCGGATGGGGCGAAGCCGGTTGGTCAGGTGGCGGAACCCGTTGTCCCAGAATCCGAGGACCTCGAAACCGGTGGCGGAGCGGACCGCCCTGGTCAATTCCTCGCCCAGCCGCCCGTCGACGGCCCGGTGCGCCGTGGCCAGATCGGGGAAGAGAAAGGGCGTCTCCAGGACGTTGAGCTGGGGCACCCGCCCCCCGAGATAGCTTGACGAGAAATAACAGAGGAACATGTGTCCCGCCTCGACCAGCTCGAAGAGATCGGTGTTGGGTCGGCCCTCGTCCATGATGTTCCAGGTGACCTCGACCTTCACCTCACCGTTGGTCTCGGTCTCGACGATGCGGCGAAACGTGTCGAGACCTTCCCCATGGGCGCTCTTCTGAGGGCCGTAACCGCCAACCCAAAGCTGTTTCGGGCTCATTCTCCGGCTCGAGGATTGCAGCTGGGACGATCCATGATCGATCGTATATGATGCAGGATCGTCCTGTCGAAACCGGTTAGGAGTAGCGAGATGGGTCAAGAGCCATGGAAGACCGACAACTGGTTCTCCAGCCCCTGGAACTATCTGCCGGAGGTCACCGAGGGGTTCCAACTCCCGTCCAAGGTGCAGGTCCACGACGTCACGCTGCGCGACGGCGAGCAGCAGGCTGGCGTCGAGTTCACCGCCGATGACAAGCTGAGGATCGCCACCGCTCTCGCCGAAGCCGGCATCCACCGTATCGAGGCCGGGCTTCCCGCCGTGTCACCGGCCGACAAGCAGGCCATCGAGAGGATGGTGGCCGAGGGTCTGCCCACCGAGATCTACGCCTTCAGCCGGTGCATGGTCCCCGATGTCGAGCTGGCCCTGGACTGTGGGGTGACCGGCGTGGTCATGGAGGTCCCGGCCAGCCACCATCTGATCGAGAAGGCGTATCGCTGGCCGGTGGAAAAGGCCATCGAGGCCTCGGTCGAGGCCACCAAGTACGCCCACGACAACGGTCTCAAGGTCACCTTCTTCCCCATCGACGCCACACGGGCAACGATGACCGAGCTCCTCGACGACCTGGAGCAGGTGGCCACCCACGGCCACGTCGACAACATCGCGCTGGTCGACACCTTCGGGGTCACCTCTCCCCATGCCATCCGCTACTACACCCAACAGGTCCGGGCGCGGATCGACGTCCCCCTGGAGACACACTTCCATATGGACTTCGGGATGGGGGTGGCCAACACCGTCCTGGCCGTGGCCGAAGGGGCCTCGGTGATCCACACCACGGTCAGCGGGATCGGGGAGCGGGCCGGAAACGCCCCCACCGAGGAGACCGTGCTCGCCCTGCTCACCATGTACGGCATCGACACCGGGATCAAGACCGAGAAGTTCACCGAGATCGCCCGGCTGGTGGCCGAGCTCTCCGGGGTGACCCAGCCCGCCAACCGCCCGGTCACCGGGGAGATGCTCTACAACGTCGAGTCCGGGATAATCGCCACCTGGGTCAAGAACGTCGGCGACGAGCTGCTCGAGCCCTTCCCCTACCGTCCCGAGCTCGTCGGTCAAGCAGCTCCCACCATCGTCCTCGGCAAGGGCTCCGGTCTCGACTCGGTTGCTATCTGGCTGGGCAGACACGGGATACACGACGCCGAGGCCAAGGAGATCGAGGCGATCCTCGCCGAGGTCAAGGGCCGCTCACTGGCCAAAAAAGGTCTTCTCGATGATGCCGAGTTCCTCGATGTCGTCCGAGAGGTGATTCCGGATAAGGTCAACTGAAAGCAATCCTCCAGGGAGGGAAAATCGGGATGAGAGAAGCGTTCTTCACGCTGAGCACCGACTGGAAAGAAGGCATCAACTGGGCCAATGTCCGCGACTGGAGGCTGAAGCGGGCCCATGCCGCCATGGAGAGGCATGGCCTCGGTGCGATGTTGCTGTTCTACGACGAGAACATGCGCTATGTCTCCTCGACGCTCACCCCCGGCTGGAACCGACTCAAGCCCGGTCTCCGCTACGTGGTCCTCCCTGCCGGCAAGCCGCCCATCGTCTACGAGCAGGGTGACATCGGCTTCCATCTCGAGGTGCACAACCCCTGGATCCCCAAGGAGAACATCCGCTACTCCTACGCCTGGATCAAGGGAGCGGTTGGCCCCGCCGCCGAGCAACAGGTCAACAAGTTCCTCGACTCCCTCCTCAACGATCTCGAAGAGGCCGGGGTCAAAGACCAGCCGCTCGGTGTCGACTTCGTCGACATCAACCTGGTTCGCCAGTTCGAGGCCCGTGGAGTCAACTGGACAGACGGGATGACCCCGATGATGGAGGCCCGGGCCATCAAGAGCCCGGACGAGATCAAGGCGTTCTCCATCGTCGGCGCCATCTGTGACTACGTCCACTACGAGATCACCAACTACATCAAGCCCGGCCTCACCGAGAACGAGGTGGCCGCCTTCGGCTTCGAGAAGCTCTACTCCATCCCCGGCATGGAGGACGTGGAGGACGTCATCGTCTCCTCCGGCCCCAACGCCTGGCCCAACTGGAGGAACTTCTCCGACCGGATGATCCGCCCCGGGGAGCTGGTCATCGTCGACCTCGCCGCCCTCACCTGGAACGGGTTCAAGTCCTGCGTCTACCGGACCTATTGCGTGGGGGGCACGCCCACAGACGAGCATCAGGAGACCTACGACCTGGCCCACAAGTGGCTCTGGGACTCGATCGAGGCCACCAAGCCGGGGGTCACCACCGCCGACATCGCCTCCAAGTGGCCGTCGGCTCAAGAGGTTTGGGGCTACGAGGAAGAGGACCAGGCCGCGGCCAACCTCTGGGGACACGGTCTGGGCCTCGCCCAGTACGACCCGCCGGTCATTTCCCGGATCTGGTCACTCGACCACCCGGTCGAGATCGAGCCCGGGATGACCTTCGCCCTCGAGACCCAGCACGGAAAGCTCCATGATCACGGGGTGCGTCTCGAGGAGATGCTCTACGTGACCGACACCGGCATCGAGATGGTCTCCAGCTACGCCTCCCACGAGATCATCTCGGTCACCTGACCGGGTTTGCTGCTCGACCTCGACCATCAGGGATCCCTGGACCCGGGACGGGTGGGGTCGAAGGTCGCCCGGCTGGCCGCGGGTCGGCGGGCCGGGCTCCCGGTCCTGCCCGGGCTGGTGGTCGAGACCTCGGCATCTCGGCATCACATGAGACTGGGTGCCGGGGCGCTGGCGGTGCGAGGCTCGGGCGGCGCTCGGCTGTCGGTGAGCGGAGAGCCGATCCCGTTCGCCGACGAGTTGGCGGAGCGAGGCTCGGGTCTCGGCTCCCGTCTCGTGGCCCGCTCCTCCACTCTCCTCGAATCGTCCGGGCAATGGTCCGGTGCCTTCGCCTCGTACCTGGAGCTCGCCCCAGCCGAGCTCCCCAAGGCGGTGACCGGCTGCTGGGCCTCCGCCTTCTCGGTGGAAGCGCTGGACCGCCAGCACGCCGCCTCGATCGAGCCCGGGTCGTTCCCGATGGCGGTGCTGATCCAGCCCGCCCTCGATCCGGTGGCCGGCGGCACGGCCCACGTCGATCCCGACGGGACCGTGACCGTTCACGGGGCGAAGGGCTCCCCCGCACCCCTGCTCCAGGGATGGAGCACCGGACACCAGGCAAGGGTGTCTCCCCCGAGGAGCGAAGCGACGTTGGGGGGAGTACCGCCGCAGGCGGGGAGGGGGGCTCTCGGCTCCTGGACCGGGGACGAGCTGATCGAGCTCCTGGGTATCCCGATCCTGGATCGGATCGCGACCCTCATCCGTCAGGCCCAGGAGACCACCGGCGCCGGACGAAGCGAATGGGCCCTGGACGGGCAGGTGTGGCTCCTCCAGCTCGACGATCTGGCTCGGCCCAGACCCAGCCGGTCTCCGCCGATCGACGACACCCTGGCCCCCGACCTGGCCCGCGTCGCCAGGACCGTGATCCGGGCACCAGGCAGACTGGGGGACGAGCTGGTCCTCCCCTGGGCCCTGGCCGGTATGCCCCGGTCCGTCCCCACCATCGAGGACCTTCCGCCGGATGCGTTGCCCCGGGCAAGGGAGATGTGCAGCCGGCTCACCGCCCAGACCTGGGAGATGCCGCCGGAGAAGGCGTTGCTCGCGGCCCGCGCCTGCATCAAGGGTGTGCTCGGGCCCGACCCGAAGCCCGCCCTGGACCGCATCCGCCGTCTCCTGGCCCCGGACCCGGCTCGATCCGCCTGGCTGGTGGCAGTGGTTGAAGCGCTGCAGCGAGACGACGACTCTTCGAGGCGCGGAGTCGGCCGCTGGGAGCCGTTCGTCGCCTCCGTGGTGATCTCCACCGGTGACCACCATCAGGGGACAGCGGCATCGGCGGGGATCGGGGCGGGGATGCACCTCCGGATCGACCACGCGCCCGAGAACGGCGCCTTCATCTCCCGGAGGGTCATCTCCGCCCAACAGCCCATCCCCAACCTGGCGGCGCTGCTCTGGGATGCTGCGGGTATGGTCACGGCCGCCGGGAGCCCAGCCGCCCATCTCTTCGAATCGGCCCGCGCCCTCGGGGTCCCGGGGGTGTGCGGGGTCACCCTTCCCGACGGCGACCATATCGTTGCGGTCGACGGCTACAACGGTGTGGTCTCCACACTTTCCTCATATGGAGATGACGATGTCTGAGCGGATCGGAGTGATAGGTCTGGGTGTCATGGGCTCGGCAATGGCCCGGAACCTGCTGGCAGCGGGCCACCAGGTGCTGGGTTTCGACATCGACCCGGAGAAGAACTCGACGTTCGTGGACATCGGTGGCGAGACGGCTTCATCGGCGGGTGAGGTGGCCACTGTCGCCGACGTCGTCGTCCTCTCCCTTCCCTCAACGTCCGCCCTGGCCGCGGTGGCGGCAGAGATCGCCGGGGAGGACCAAGCCGGCCTGATCTGCCTGGAGGCCGGGACCTTCCCCCTGCAGGACAAGCTGGCCGCCCGCGAGATGCTGGCCACGGCCGGCGTCGACCTCCTCGACACACCGCTCTCGGGGACCGGTCTGCAGGCGGCCGACGCCACTCTGGTGGTGTTCGCCTCCGGCAGCCGGGAGGGTTACGACCGGGCCCGCCCCGTATTCGAGGCGATAGGCCGCTCCACGCACTACCTGGGCGAGTTCGGCAACGGGTCCAAGATGAAGTACATCGCCAACCTCCTGGTCGCGGTGCACGGTCTCGCCGCCGCCGAGGCCCATGTGCTCGGGATCGCCTCCGGTCTCGACCCGGCCCGGGTCCAGGAGGTGATGGAAGATGGTGTCGGCTCCTCGAAGATCTTCGAGATTCGGGGCCCGATGATGGTCGCCGACGACTATCCCCCGGCGGCCCGGCTCGACATCCTGCTCAAGGACGCCACCATCATCAGCGACTTCGCCAGATCGGTGGGTGCGCCCACCCCACTGCTCGACGCCGCGCTGCCCGTCTACAGACAGTCGAGCGAAGCGGGTCTGGGCGACCTCGATGCAGCCGCCCTGTGCCGCTATCTGGAGGACCTGGGCGGTCTGGCAAGGTGATCGGCCGCCCCCTTCGCCGGCTTGAGGACCCACGGCTGGTAACCGGGCAGGGACGTTACGTGGACGACATCGTGATGGATGGGATGCTCCATGCCGTCTTCGTGCGCAGCATCGAGGCTCACGCCCACATCGACTCGATCACCGTCGACCATGACGGCTCGTGCCGGGGCGAGATGTACACCGGCATCGACCTGGGGATGGAACGCCCCATGCCCAACAAGTACCCGTCGCCGCTGATCACCCAGTCGATCCAGACCCCGCCGCTCGCCCTCGATGAGGTCTGTTACGCCGGGCAGCCGTTGGCGGTGGTCGTCGCCGACACGGTGGCCGAGGCGGTGGACTGCGCCGACTCGGTGCAGGTGGGATACGACCCCCTGCCGGTTGTGATCGATCACCGGGCGGCGCTCGCCCCCGGGGCCGCACCGGCCCATCATGGCTCCAACACCAATCTGGTCGGCACCCTCTCCGCCGGTTTCGGGGATGTCGACAACGCCTTCGCCGGGGCCGACCGGGTGGTGACCGTGGATGTCGACCAGCATCGGGGCGCCCTGGCCTCGATGGAGGGCCGCGCCGTGCTCGCCCGGTGGGACGATGTCGACCGGCGGCTCACCGTCTGGACCTCGACCCAGGCCCCTCATTCGGTGCGGGCTCTTCTCGCCGCCTATCTCGGACTGTCCCCCGATGAGCTCAGGGTGGTAGCGCCCGATGTCGGTGGCGGGTTCGGTCCCAAGGCCGCCATCTACGCCGAGGAGTACGTCGTTGCCGCGCTTGCCCTGAAGCTGGGGAGACCGGTCAAGTGGACCGAGCGGAGAAGGGAGCATTTCGTCTCGACCAACCAGCAGCGTGGCCAGAGTGGCCGGGTCGAGGCGGCGGTCGACGAGACCGGGCGCATCCTCGCCCTGCGGGCGCGTCTGGTGCACGACTGCGGCGCTTTCGTCCCCTACGGGGTCGTGGTCCCGATGACAACGTTGCGTCTCCTCTCCGGGCCCTATGCCATCCCCGCCCTCGACGCGACCATCGACGTGGTGTTCACCAACGCCACCCCCACCGGCGCCATAAGGGGGGCGGGCCGACCCCATGCGACCTTCGCCTTGGAGCGGACCATCGACGCCATCGCCCGCGAGCTGAGGCTGGACCGGGCCGAGGTGCGACGGCGCAACTTCGTCCAGCCCGGCGACTTTCCCTATCAGGTGGACATCACCGCATCGGATGGCCGCAAGGTCACCTATGACGGCGGCGACTATCCGGCGGCCCTGGAGACGGCATTGCAGGTGGCGGAGGTCGACGGGTTCGAAGAGCGGAGGGCCGCCGCGGCCCGAGAGGGGCGGCTCAGGGGATATGGCATCGCCTCCTACGTGGAGGACACCGGGCTCGGGCCCTATGAGGGGGTCAGGATGGAGGTCCTGACCAATGGTGACGTGGTGGTGGAGACCGGTGTCGCCTCCCAGGGACAGGGGCACGCCACCGTGTTCGCCCAGATCTGCGCCGCTCATCTCGGAGTGCGACCGGAGCGGGTAAGGGTCCGGGGTGGTGACACGGCAAGCTACGGGCACGGGCTCGGGACGGTCGCCAGCCGAACCGGTGTGACCGCGGCCTCCGTCGTGCACCTGGCGGCCGGGGATCTGGCCGGCACCATCAAGCGGCTCGCCGCTCAGCGTCTCGAGGCCGCGGAGGAGGACATCGTCCTCGTCGACGGGACGGCGATGGTGGTGGGGCAGCCGGGCACCGAGATCCCGCTCGGTGATCTCGCCTCGGGGCTGCAACCGAAGTTCGGCGGAACATTGCCGGACGGTCAACAGAGACCGGGGCTCTCGGTGGAGCGTGTTCTCCCCTTCGAAGGTCTGGCCTACACCTACGGGACCCACGTCGCCGAGGTGGAGATCGACCCGGACACCGGTCACATTGTGGTGGTCAACTATGTAGTGGTCCACGACTGTGGCACATTGATCAACCCGATGATCGTCGATGGCCAGATCGACGGGGGTGTGGCCCACGGGCTGGGCAACGCGCTGATGGAACAGGTCCGGTTCACCGAGGAGGGTCAGCCCCTGAGCACGTCGTTCATGGACTATCGGATCATGACCGCGGCCGACATGCCGCCTTTGGTCAAGATCCACACGGAGACCCCCTCCCCCACCAACCCACTGGGGGCCAAGGGGGCCGGTGAGGGAGGCACCATCCCGGCCGCCGCCGCCGTCGTGTCCGCCATCGAGCACGCCCTCGCCGGGCACGACGTGGTGGTCAACCACCATCCGGTGAGCTCGGAGTGGGTGCACCGGGCAATGAGCAGTGGTGTCTCCGCCGGGTGAGTCAGACTCCGAACGGAGAGCAACCTTTCCAGGTCCGCTCTCTCACCACATCGGTGTACATCCCGAACTTCCTCTTCGCCATCGGACAGGGGGCGGCGATTCCGGTGATCGCCCTCCTCGCCCTCGATCTCGGCGCCTCCCCGGCGTTGGCGGGGGCGATCGTGGCGCTGCGCGGGATCGGCACGATGGTCTTCGACGTCCCGGCGGGGGTGTTGGTGGCGAGGTTCGGCGAGCGCCGGGCCATGGTCATGGCGACGGCATTGCTCGGCGTGATCGCATTCGCCATCGGGCTGAAGCCGTCCCTGCTCGTCTACGCCATCCTGGTCCTGCTCATGGGTTGTGCCTGGTCGGTGTGGCTCCTGGCGCGTCTCACGTATACCGCCGAAGCATCCCCGCTCGCGCATCGGGGACGGGTCATGTCGATGTTGGGTGGCGTGAACCGCACCGGCCAGTTCATCGGGCCCCTGATCGGGGGACTGGCGGTGGTCCCCTTCGAGCTGGCAGGGCCCTTCTTCGTACAGGCAGTCCTCGCCATCGCCGCCTCCCTCACGCTGAGGGCGACGCCGGACCTTCCTTCGCATCGGGTGTCGCGGCCGCATCCGGTCTCGATGTGGGAGATCTTCATGGGCCACCGGCGGACCCTGCGAACCGCCGGGTTCGTGGCGGTGACGGTGCAGGTCCTGCGCAGTGCGCGTCAGGCGATCATCCCGCTTTGGGGAGACCAGATCGGGCTCAACGCGAGTCAGGTCTCACTGATATTCGGCGCCTCCTCCGGAATCGAGATGTTCGTCTTCTACCCGGTCGGGATGCTGATGGACCGCAGGGGGCGGAAGTGGGCCGTCATCCCCTGTCTGACCCTGCTCTCGGTGGGCATGGTCTTGATCCCCATGACCAGCGGCTTCATCGGTCTGCTCCTCGTGGGTCTCTTCCTCGGATTCGCCAATGGTCTCGGGTCCGGGATCAACATGACTCTCGGGTCCGATCTGTCCCCCGCCCTGGGTCGGAGCCAGTTCCTGGGGTTATGGCGTCTGGTGACAGACATCGGAACCGCAGGCGGGCCGCTGCTCGTGGCGGTCGTCACCTCGCTGGCGACGCTCGGGGCGGCGCCGATCGCGATCGCCGGTGTGGGGTTGATCGGAACCGCGGTGATGTGGCGGGCCGTGCCGGAGACCCTGACCGGAGACCTCGAAGGATGATCCGGTTGTCTTGTCCTGATCGGCCCCGCGAGCAAAAGGGCTGACGGGCCTTCTACGCCTCGACGATGGCCACGGCACGGGTGGGGCCGCCGTGGGCCCCGACCACCTTGAGCGGGAAACCGACGAAGGTGAACCGCTTGCCTACCACCTCGGTGAGCACCAGGTTCTCGTAGTGGGTCTTGTGCACCCGGCGGCACATCATGTGCACCGGGTAGGTGGTCGATGCCGGGTTGTCCGGGGTGGGCGAGTCGACACCGAAGGTCGTGATCCCTCGCTCGATGATCCACTGGCAGGCGCTCTCCCCGAGACCGGCGAAATCGGTGAGGTAGGCATCCTCCCCCCCATGCCGGTCGTAGGTGCCGGTGTAGAAGAAGCAGTGGTCGCCGGGATGCAGATCGAGACCCGAGTCGTCCAAGGTGGCGTCGAGATGCTCGGCCGTGATGTCGGTCCTCGCCGGGAACCGGGAGACATCGAGACAGATGGCCGGCCCGTAGAACAGACCCAGGTCCATCTGGTCGATGGTGGCCGCCGTCGGGTCGGGGTCGAGATGGCTGAAGGAATCGACATGGGTGGGCCCGTTGTCGTTGAGCATGAACCCCCAGGTCTGGAAGGAGAAACCGCTGGTGAAGCGGGGGCCGGTCTCCTCATGGGTGGCGTGTTGGAAGGTCACCGTCTTGAGATGGCCGGGGTAGACCTTCATCCCCTCGTAGATGGGCTGGGATAGGTCGATCAGACGCATGGTTCCTCCTTGGCACGGCCGGTGCGGTTCTTGGCACCGGATCATCCCATAGAATGCATGGTCGACAGGTCAGCTTCCCGTGGTCACGCGGGCGAGGCCAGGGGAAGGGTGATCAGTTGAGGGATCGTCTGCGACATTGGGGACGACTGGCGGTGGTGGACATCACACCATTGCGCCAGGTGCCCAGCTACCGGTGGCTGTTCGCCGGTATGTTCTTCGTCCAGGCCGGGCGTCAGCTCACGGTGGTGGCCGTGCCCTTCCAGGTGTTCCAGCTCACCGGCTCCACCCTCGCCGTGGGTCTGCTCGGTCTGGCTCAACTCGTCCCGCTCCTCGTCGTGTCCACGATCGGGGGCGCCCTCGCCGACGCCGTGGATCGGAGGCGGCTGCTGGTGATCTCCCAGGTGGTCCTGGCCGGCACCGCCGTCGGCCTGCTCTGGAACACCCTCTCCGACGTGCCGGCGATCTGGCCGCTGTTCGTGCTCAGCGCCCTCAACGCCGGCGTCTCCGCCATCGACTCCCCGGCCCGTCACGCCATCCTCCCTGGTCTGGTGGGCCGCGCGCTGCTCCCCTCGGCGCTTGCGCTCAATCAGACGCTGACCAACATCGCCAAGGCGGCGATGCCCGCGATCGCCGGTCTCCTCATCGCCACTGCCGGCCTCTCCTTCAGCTATGGCGTGGAGGTGGTCATGTTTCTCGTCGGGGCCTTGCTCATCCGCAACATCCCCCGGGTGAGCGCCGACGGCAGAGGTGGCAAGGTGGATCTCGCCTCGATCGTCGAGGGCTTCAGATTCCTCCGGGGCCGCCGCACGATCCAGGCCGCCCTCCTCATCGATCTCAACGCGATGGTGTTCGGCATGCCCACCGCCCTGTTCCCGGCGATCGGGACGGCGGTGTTCGGAGGAGATGCCTTCACCGTGGGCCTGCTCTATGCGGCGCCCGGGGTCGGCGCCCTGATTGGCGCCCTGACCTCGGGCTGGGTCTCGTCGGTACGGCGTCAGGGACGGGCGACCATCATCGCCGTCATCGGCTGGGGCCTGGCGATGGCGGTGTTCGGTCTGACCCGGTCCGTCGGCCTGGCCCTGGTCATGCTCGCCCTGGCCGGGGCCGCCGACGTCGTGTCCGCCATCTTCCGGGGGACCATCATCCAGCTCACCGCGCCCGACGAGCTGCGGGGGCGGATGTCCTCCATGCACACTGCGGTGGTTGCCGGCGGGCCCAGGCTGGGCGACCTGGAGTCCGGGGTGGTCGCCGCCCTCACCTCGGTCAGGTTCTCGGTGGTGTCGGGAGGGCTGGTTTGCGTCCTGGGTGCACTGGCCATCGCCCGTTGGGCGCCCGACTTCGTCCACTATCGATATGACCCCGATGGGCCGGGGCCCACGGCGCCGGGCTTGCCGTCGCCCGCCGCCCCATGAGGCGGCTATCGGTCGAGGCCGAAGAGCCGGGCGGCGTTGCCCCCCGAGATCGCCTCCCGCTCCTCGTCGGTGAGACCCTCGGTGGCGGCAATGAGCCCGAGAGGGTCGGTTTCGCCCATGTCGAAGGGGTAATCGGTGCCGAGCATCACCCGGTCCACCCCGACGATCTCGACGAGATGACGGAGATACAGCGGTTGGAAGACCATGGTGTCGTAATGGAGGCGCTTCATGTAGTGACTTGGCGGGTGGTCGGGTATGGCCATCCTGGTCTCGGGGCGGACCTCCCAGGTATGGTCGGATCGGGAGGAGTAGAAGGGCAGATACCCCCCGCCGTGGAGCAGCACCAGGTCGAGGGCGGGATGCTCCTCGAACAGCCCGCTGAAGATCATCCGCGTCGCCGCCACCATCGTCTCCAACGGGTTCCCTATGCAGTTGGTGAGGAAGTAGCTGCCGAAACGCTGGCCCTCGGGATACCCGCTGGGGTGGAGGATCACCGGGATGCCCTTGGCCTCCACCGCCGCCCAGAAGGGCCGGAAACCCGGCTCGTCGAGATTCCGCCTGTCGACGGTCCCCCCGATCTGGAGACCCTTGAACCCGAGGTCGTCCACCACCCGGTCCAGCTCGGCGATGGCCAGGTCGATGTCCTGCAGGGGCACCGTCGCCCCCATCGCCACGAACCGATCCGGGTTGTCTGCCACCACCGCGGCGAGGTTGTCGTTCTGGATCCGGGCCGACTCCGCCCCGGCCTCGCCTGGCGCCCAGTAGTTGTACTCGGAGACGAAGGTGGCCAGGCCCTGGACGTCGACCCCCATCCGGTCCATGTGCTCGATCCGCGCCCCCGGGTTGATGAGCTGATCTCTGATGGCAGGGAACATCACCTTGTTCTGATCCTCGGAGTCCTGTCCCATGTAGAAGCCGTAGGGCTCGCTCTCCGGGCGCCGGTAGGCGTCGACCGGGGGATGGCTGGCCGGAGTGGCCAGATGGCAATGGATGTCGATTGTCGTCATGATGACCGCATTCGTCGGGTGAGAGGTGGGGGCACGTTACCGCCGGCCCCGGAAGTCGGTGCCGGATGACGTCTCGACTCAGGGACCTGATCTGGGTCGAGGACGGTCGGACCGGCGAGGAGCGGAGACTGACCCGCCCTGCCATCTATCTGTTGCTGGCGACAGTGGTCATGGTGCTCGGTCTCAACTGGCCGGTGATGGCCAAAGGCATCCAGTCGATCACCCCGATCTGGATGGGCGTGTTCCGGGTGACCGGTGGCTTGGCGGTGGCGATCACGATCGGGCTGGCCAGCGGCAACCTGGCGGTGCCACCCCGCCGGGACCTCCCCATCATCGGCTCCCTGGCCGTGTTCCGGCTGACCGCCGTGTTCGTCCTGGTGTTCACCGCGCTGCAGCTGGTGCCACCGGGGAGGTCGTCTGTGGTGGTGTGGACCACCTCGCTGTGGACGGTTCCCATTGCCGCCATGTTCCTCGGAGAGCGGATGAGCGGGCGGCGGTGGGTCGGTCTCGCCCTGGGCATCTCCGGTGTCGTTGTGCTCTTCGAGCCCTGGGGGTTCGATTGGGCCCAGCCCGGGGTGGCGGTGGGACATGGCCTGCTCATCCTGGCCGCCATCGTCAACGCATCGACCGCGGTCCACATCCGGGGCCATCGCTGGACCATCACCCCGCTCGAGGCGATCCCATGGCAGTTGATGGGCGCCGCCATCATCCTCGTCGTGCTCGGGCTGGTGTTCGACGGGCCGCCGGTCATCGACTGGACACCACAGCTGGTCTGGATCGTCATCTACCAGGGCATCCTGGCCACCGGCGTCGCCTTCTGGGCCCAGATCGTGATCCTGCGCAACCTGGCCGCGGTGTCCACCAACCTCACCCTGATGGCGGTGCCGGTCGTCGGAGTGGCCTCATCGGCGATCCTGCTCGGCGAGGTGGTGACGACGACGTTGGCCATCGGCCTCCTGCTGGTCATCCTCGGTGTCGCCCTCAACCTGCTCTCCGACCGGGGAGCGCCCGACGAGCTGGCCGAGCCCACCGAGGTGGTCTGAGCCCGTTCAGCCCTCGGCAGCGTCGAAGGCGTCTATCGAGGTGCGAAGATGCTCGTCGAGGGCCTTTACCGCCGCCTCGACGTCCCGGTTCTCCAGAGCCTCGAGTATCTCGGCGTGCCCGTGGTTGGCATCCTCGCGCAGCCCGGGCTTGTGCTTGAGCGAGGCCCCGATGTACATCACCGAGGCATCCTGGAGGTTGCGGATGATGGCGGCGAGACGGGGCGAGGCCGTCGTCTCGTACACCGCCATGTGGAAGACACGATTGCGATCGACCCAGTCCACCGAGTGCGGCTCGTCGAGCATCCCCTGATGGAGCCGGCGCAAGCGTACGAGCAAGGCGTCGCTCACCTTGGGAACCGCCTGTCTCATCGCCAGCGGCTCCAACACGCGGCGGATCTCGTAGATGTCGTGGACGTCTTCGGAGCTGAGTTCGGACACGATGGCGCCGCGATGGGGGTCGAACTGGACTAGACCCTCGGTGGCCAGGTCACGAAGGGCCTCACGCACCGGAGTCGTGCTCACGTCGAGCATGGCGGCCAGCTCGGCCTGGACCAGGCGGCTCCCACTGCCCAGCTCTCCGTTGAGGATGGCGCGACGGAGGACGCTGCGGACGAACTCGTGAGCAGTCTGCCGGGTGGCGGCGAACCCCTCCTCCGGTGGGGAGATGCGAAGCTCGGGAGTCTGGTCCATGCCCTAAAGCCTACAAAGTCGGATCGGGAGCCACCGGTCACGGGGGGCGCCGGCTGCGCCTCTACCATTGGCCGCCCATTCGAGGAGACCGATGAGAGCACTCCGTGTCGTGGGGCCGGGCAGCATCGAGATCGCCGATGTGCCCGAGCCCGATCCCCTCGGCTCGGTCCTGGTTCGGGCCGGTCAGGTCGGGATCTGCGGCACCGACGTCAAGATCCTCGCGGGAAAGATCCCCGTGAGGTATCCCCGGATCATGGGTCATGAGATGGTTGGCGAGGTCGCCTCGGCACCCGATGACTCTCCTTATCCGGTCGGGACGCGAGTGCTGGTCGATCCAGGTGTGGCCTGTGGCTGGTGTTATCTGTGCCACGCCGGCCGGTTCAACATCTGCGTGAACGGCGGTCTGATGGGGCGGGACATGGACGGGGTGTTCACCGAGTATGCGGTGGTCCCCTACAACCGTCTGGTCCCGGTGCCCTCCACCATCTCGGAGAGGGCGTCGGGGGTGCTCCAGGTCCTGGGCACCTGCATCCACGCCGTCAAGGCGGTCGACCTCCTCCCCGGTCGATTGGCGGCGGTGGTCGGGCTCGGGGTGGCCGGTCAGCTCATCGCCCAGCTCCTGAGGCTGGCCGGGATGACCGTGGTCGGGATCACCCGTTCCGACTGGAAGCGCAGCCTGGCCACCGAGCTCGGGGCTCATCACACCGCAGCGCCGGAGCGGGCCTCCGAAGTGCTGGCCGAGGTCACCGAAGGCCGGGGCCCGGATCTGGTGGTGGAGGCAGTCGGCATCGAGGCCACCCTGGCCCGGGCCATCGAGCTGGCCGCCACCGGGGGTGAGGTGCTGGTGTTCGGGACGCTCACGGGTGGCGGGCAGGGTCTGCCCTATTACCAGCTCTATCACAAGGAGTTGACCCTCCACAACCCTCGGGCCGCCGTCGTCGGCGACTATGCGGACGGTGTCGCTCTCGCCGCTGCCGGGGCGCTCGGCCTCGAGCCGATCGTCACCCATGAGCTGGCGTTGGAGGAGGCGGAGAAAGCCTTCGAGCTGGTGCACGACCCTTCCTCGCTCAAGGTCCTGATGAAGGTCTGATACGGATCGTCCCGGCCCTCGTGTCCGCCTATGGGGCTCGGGGCCGGCTGGTGTAGACGTGTCCAAGGGGGCTGGTGAGCTGATAGGTGCCGGGATGGGTCTGGACGACGTCCCAACCCCGGTGTCTGATGACATGATGGTGGCGGCAGAAGGGGCCGAGGTTGTGCTCCCGGGTTCTGCCTCGCCGGGCCCAGGGCCGGTGGTGGTCGAGGTCGCAGTCGACGGCGGGCATGCGACATCCGGGGAAGACGCAGGTGGGGGCTCTGGCCTGGACACGCCGTTTGGTCTTTGCGTCGGGTCGTCGGCGGGTTGTCCCGTTGGATACGACCGTTCCGTCCTCCCCGGTGACCGTGTATCGCCATTCGGAGTCGAACTGTTCTTCGACCACCTGACGAGCGATGTCGGAGATGACCGG
>JBOGET010000148.1:0-22522 GCA_050741975.1 Acidimicrobiia bacterium | reverse complement strand
CCGGTCTGTCGGCTGGTCTCGGTGAGGTAGTTGCCGAAGACGAGTGTGGGAAGGTTCTCCTCCCCTTCCCAGGTGGCGCTGAAGCCGACCGTCCAGTCGTCGCCGCCGTCTACCGACCAGGTCTCGTTGGCCCGCTCGAACCCGCAGTTGCCCAATCCGCGCAGCAGCACGTTCTCGCCGACCCTGAGCACGGCGAGATCGGTCAGGCCATCGCTGTCGACGTCGAGTGGATAGGCTCCGGTCACCCCGGTGAGATCGGTCTCGGTGTCCCCCGCCTGGTCGAAGAGGAGACTGCCGCCGGTCGGGCTGGTATTTCGATACAGACCGGCCGGGTTGGTCCCCCCGGCGAGGTAGAGGTCGGGTCGACCGTCGTCGTCGCAGTCCAGCACCGCCACCCCGCCTCCGACGAAGAACTGGAACTCGCCGTCATAGACGTGCTCGAGACCGGCTTTTGCCGACTCCTCGACGAAGCGAGGCGGCGCCAGGGCGGCCTCGGGCAGATCCGCTGCGAACAGGCTCCTGGCCCCGAGAGCGAGGGCTGCGGTCAACAGCACTCCCGACACCACTCCGGTCGCCAGCCACACGGCCCCGGAACGAAGACTCCGGACGGAGCGGGTACTCATACTGCTTGCCCCCGGCCAGCGTGATGGGAACAATGCCGCGGTGACCAACACCAAATTGGGACCGACAGGTCCGCACATGACCCCTGCACGTCCCAATTACCAGGGAGGGCGGAGTGACTGAGCCGGTGCGCTGGGGCGTCCTCGGATGTGCCGACATCGCCATCAAGAAGGTGATACCGGCGATGCTCGGATCGGAGATGAGCCAGGTCACGGCGATCGCCTCCCGGTCGGCGGAGAAGGCCAGTGCCACGGCCGACGAGCTCGGAATCCCGACCGCCCATGGCAGCTATCAGGACCTGCTTGTGGATCCCGGGGTCGAGGCGGTCTACATCCCGCTTCCAAATCACCTGCATGCGGAGTGGACCATTGCCGCCGCCGAGGCCGGCAAGCACGTGTTGTGCGAGAAGCCGTTGGCCATCACCAGTGCTCAGGCGATGGAGATGATCGGGGCGGCGGAGAGAGCCGGTGTGAAGCTGATGGAGGCCTTCATGTACCGGCTTCACCCGCTCTGGGCCGAGGTGCGACGTCTGCTCGGGGAGGGGGCGGTCGGCGAGCTGGTCGCGGTCCAATCGTTCTTCTCCTATTACAACGACGACCCCGATGACATTCGCAATCGGGTCGACACCGGGGGAGGTGCGCTGTTCGACATCGGGTGCTACCCGGTCAACGTGGCCCGGATGCTGTTCGGCTCCGAGCCCACAGACGTCGTCGCCGCCATCCGGCGCGACCCGATCTTCGGCACCGATGTCCTCACCTCGGTCGTTCTCGACTTCGACGGGCGCCACGCCACATTCACCTGCTCCACGCGGTTGGAAGACGACCAGCGGGTGCACATCCAGGGGACCGAGGGGAGGCTGCTCGTCGAGATCCCGTTCAACATCCCACCCGACCGGCCGACTCGGGTCCTCGCCGTGTCCGGCGGCGAGCCACCGGTGGCACCGAACATCGTCGTTCATGAGGTGGCGGCGGCGGACCAATACCGGGTGCAGGCCGATGCCTTCTCCCGCGCCGTCAGGGAGGGGACCGAGGTGCCCACCCCGCCCCAGGACGCCGTGGCCAACCTGAGAGTCATCGAGCGCATCTTCGCCGACGCCGCCGATCGCGGCTGACACGGCGAGCGGGCCCGGCGTCACCCACCGCTCTCACCTTCGACCGGCGGTCGGAGGCGGACGCTTCGGCCCGCGGTGCGGGCCGGATCGGCGATCACCTCGGAGAGGGCCATCTCGGCGGCGCCGATCAGAGGGGCATCGGAGCCGAGACCGCTGCTCGTGATCCCGGCGATGTCACCCGGGGCGTCGAGCGCCCCGCGCCGGGCCCCTTCTAGCACCGCTTTCTCCAGGAAGGGGAACAGAGGGTGGTAGAAGCCACCCAGGACGACGACCTGGGGGTTGAAGACGTTGATTAGGTTGCCGATGCCCAGCCCGAGCCAGTGCCCGACCTGGGCGATCGCCTCCAGGGTCCTCTGATCCCCTGCGTTCGCTCGGGCCATCACCGCGTCGAGCACACCGAGCCCGGCCACCGTCGGCGGGATGCCGGCGTGCCGGGCCAGCGCGGCCTCTCCGGCCTCGGTCTCCCAGCAACCCGTGGCGCCACAGCGACAGCGCTGCCCGTTGGGGTTGATCAGGGTGTGGCCTGCCTCACCGGCATAGCCGGCCGCCCCCAGCATCGGCTTCCCGTCGTGGATGATGCCGGCGCCGATCCCGGCCTCGCCCGAGATGTAGATGAGATGAGGCACTCCGGCTCCGACCCCCCGTCTGAACTCGGCGAGGGCGCCCAGGTCGGCCTCGTTGGCGACGAGAACCGGGTCGGACAATCCGAGCTCGGCGGCGAGCATCGCCCCTAGGGGGACATTCCGCCATCCCAGGTTGGGAGCGATGTGGACGAACCCGTCGGACCGTCGTGTCACCCCGGCCACCCCGGCACCGACGCCGGCCAGGACCGAATCGGAGGGGAGGGACTCCAGCAATGGCCCGGCCAGCCTGACCACGTCCTCCACCGTCTCCTGAGGCGAGAAACGACCCCTTGGCCTGGCCACCCTGAGCTGTTGGTAGACATGGCCACCGAGACCGACCGTTGCCACTGCCACCGAGTCGACCGACAGCTCTATGGCCAGCACCGAGGCGCCCTGGGGCATGGTGCGTACCATTGGCGAAGGCCGCCCCGGTCCCGAGGCGGCCACCGCCGGTCCTTCCTCGACCAGTCCGAGAGTGGTCAGTTCCCCGATCAAGTCGGCGATCGTCGACCGGTTCAACCCCATGGTCGCCGTCAGTTCCGAGCGTGATATCGGACCCAGGAGATGGAGTCTCTCCAGCACCGTGGCCAGGTTGTGGCGGCGCAACTCCTCGGCGGCGACGCCCCGGGCACGGTGATGGGCGTCCCGCCCGGCCGTTATCTGGGTGCGATCCAAGATGACTCCCCGGGGGTTTGTTGTGAAGGCCACTTTATACAGGGGACCTCCTGGCCCATGATTTGTTGCGAGGCAAAACATATCCGCGTTATGCTCCCCCGTCGGCGCATTGGTCGACAGACCTTCAGCGTCGTTCTTGTCTGGAACAAACACCGTCTCTGCCCGGAGACGGCCACCGGAGGAGGAAGGAAGAGAGATGAAAAGACGCCTGTGGGCGTTGGTAGCCGTCATCGCCCTTCTCATCGCCGCTTGCGGCGGCGACGGGACCGATACGACGGAGACCACCGAAGGTGGCGGAGCCACCACCACCGAAGGCGGCGGAGCCACCACCACCGAAGGTGGAGGCGCCGACACCACCGCTGCGGGAGGTGACGACGAGGTCATCGTCGGCGTCTCCTGGAACAACTACAACGAGGAGCGTTGGGCATTGTGGGATGAGCCGGCGATCGAGGCGGCCCTGGGCGCCGCCGGCGCCGCCTACATCTCCACCGATGCCGGATCCTCCGCCGAGCAGCAGCTGGCCGACGTGGAGCAGCTGATCACCGACGGGGCTGACGCCATCATCATCCTGGCCCAGGATGGGACGGCGATCCTGCCTGCGGTACAAAGCGCCCTCGACCAGGGCATCCCTGTGATCGCCTACGACCGGCTGATCGAGAACCCCGAGGCCTTGTACATCACCTTCGACAACGTCGGGGTGGGTCGGCTCCAGGCCGAAGTGATCTTCGGGCTCGTTCCCGAGGGCAACTACGCCATCATCAAGGGCAACCAGGCCGACGCCAATGCCGACTTCCTGCGGGCGGGGTACGAAGAGGTCATCGGTGAGGCCGCGGCTGCCGGGACCATAAACATCGCCTGCGAGACCTACACCGACAACTGGGACCCGGCGATTGCCCAGACCAACATGGAGCAGTGCCTGACCCAGGAGAGCAACGCCATCGACGCCGTGCTGTCGGAGAACGACGGCATGGCCGGCGGTGTCGTCGCCGCGCTCAACGCCCAGGGTCTGGCCGGTCAGGTGCCGGTCTCCGGTCAGGACGGCGACCTTGCCGCCCTCAACCGGGTGGCCCTGGGTACCCAGGCGGTCTCCGTGTGGAAGGACGCTCGTGAGCTGGGAACCGCAGCGGGTGAAGCCGCGGTACAACTCGCAGGTGGGGCCGCCATCGGCGACGTGACCGGTGTGGTGCAGTTCGACTCGCCGGGTGGGAACTCGATGACCTCGATCCTGCTAACCCCGATCCCCATCACCCAGGACAACCTGGACCTGGTGGTCGACGCCGGGTGGATCTCGGTCGAAGAGCTCTGCGTGGACGTCCCGGCCGGCTCCGTGGCCGCCTGCGCATGATTCGATAGGGGCAGGCGTCGACTGCGTTGACACCGCCCGATCGGTTGGTACTCGCCGCGTTCCCGACTCGTCGGGGACGCGGCGTGTACGTTTGCCTGAGACCATATGGCGATAACTGAAGAGACAAGGGGCGCTGCCGAGCCGACCGATCTCGACGATCGGCGTTCCGGCGGGTCGTTCATCGGGAAGCTGGAGATCGACACCCGGCTCCTGGGGATGATCGTTGCCCTCCTGGTCATCTGGATCGGGTTTGACGTGCTCTCCGGTGGCACGTTCCTCTCCCCCCGCAACCTGTGGAACTTGTCGGTGCAGACCTCGGTGGTGGCGATCATGGCCACCGGGATGGTTCTCATCATCGTCTCGCGAAACATCGACCTCTCGGTGGGGTCGATGTTGGGGACGCTGGGCATGGCGATGGCCCTGTTCCAGGTGGAGATCCTCCCCGACTACATCGGATTGGACAACCCTGTCACCTGGATCATCACCCTCGCCGCGGGTCTGCTCCTCGGGGCCGTGCTCGGCCTCTTCCAGGGCGTGATCGTGGCCTATGTCGGTGTGCCTTCCTTCATCGTCACTCTGGGCGGCCTCCTGGTATGGCGTGGCGTGGCCTGGGCCCAGGCCAGTGGGCGAACCATCGCCCCGATGGATCCCACCTTCCAGCTCCTCGGGGGAGGGTCTCGGGGCACTATCGGGGGGCCGGCCAGCTGGGTGGTGGCCATCATCGCCTGCGCAGGCATCGTGTTCATGTTGTGGAACGGTCGGAGACTGCGGGGCAAGTTCGGGCTCAGGGTTCGACCGATTTGGGGCGACGTGACCCTGGCCGTCCTGGGTTGTGGCATCGTCCTTCTCGCGGTCTGGTACCTCAACCGGTACTACATGCCCGAGAGCCTGGCTCGAGCCTACGCCGAGGCCAACGGAATCCCCTGGCCCGAAGGAGGGCTCCAGATCCCGCTGGGCCTGGCCATCCCGGTCCTGATCGCCATCGGGACCGCAATCGTCATGACCTACATCGCCACCCGCCGTCGCTTTGGCCGTTACGTTTTCGCCATCGGGGGCAACCCCGAGGCGGCCGCGCTGGGCGGCATCAAGACCCCACGCACCATCCTGATGACTTTCATGGTCATGGGTCTGTTGGTCGGGCTCGGCGCCGCGGTCCAGGTCGCCCGTCTCAATGCCGGCACCAGCGGACTGGGGACACTCACCGAGCTCTATGTCATCGCGGCGGCCGTCATCGGGGGCACGTCCCTCGCCGGCGGTGTCGGGACGATATTCGGCGCCGTGCTCGGAGCCCTGGTGATGCAGTCGCTTCAGTCCGGGATGGTGTTGCTCGGAGTCGACGCCCCCTACCAGGACATCGTCGTCGGCGTAGTTCTGGTGGCGGCGGTCGCCGTCGACGTGATCTACCGGCGGAGAGCGGCAGAGCGATGACCGAAGGCACTCCCCTTGTCGAGATGAGGAACATGAGCGTGAGCTTCGGCGGGGTGCACGCAGTGGACGACGTCACGATCGACCTCTACTCGGGAGAGATCCTGGGCTTGGTCGGTGGCAACGGGGCCGGGAAGTCGACGTTGATCAAGACCCTCTCCGGCGCCCAGAAGCCGGACTCGGGTCAGATCTTCGTCGACGGCCAACCGGTCACCATCATCTCGCCCCGGGACGCCAAGAGCTTCGGGATAGAGACCATCTATCAGACTCTCGCCCTTGCCGAGAACATCGACGCACCGGGAAACATGTTCCTGGGAAGGGAGATGACAACTCGATTCGGCAACCTGGACGATGGCGGCATGGAGCGCGCTGCCCGCAAGGTGATGGGCCGGCTCAACCCCAAGTTCAAGAACTTCAGAGTCCCCGTCGAGTCGCTCTCCGGAGGCCAGCGCCAATCGGTGGCCATCGGCCGCGCCGTCTACTTCAACGCCCGGATCCTGATCATGGACGAGCCCACTGCGGCCCTGGGGCCGGCCGAGACCGAGCAGGTGCGGCAACTGATCCGCCAGCTCAAACACGAGGGCATCGGGATCATCCTGATCAGCCACGACATCCACGACGTGTACGACCTGGCCGATCGGATCAGCGTCATGCTCCAGGGAAAGCTGGTGGGAACGGTGCAACGTGACGACGTCACCATGGATGAGGTCCTCGCCATGATCATCATCGGGAAGCTGCCCGAAGAGGTGACCACCTCCGAGCTGGAACAGCTGCACGGGTAGCCCGCCGCACCCGGTTCAGGTGGGGTGGAAGGTGGGGGACAGGGCCGGGTACAGGGTCTCGTATCGGGTGTGGGCCTCCCGGTAGACGCCGACTTGGTCCGAGGGCGTGGCGGACGGTTCCACGGTGACCAACTCACCGGTGGCCTTCTCGATGGATTGGTGCCAGCCTGCGCCTACGGCGGCGAGGAGGGCCGCTCCGTAGGCGGCGCCTTCCTCGGTGGCCACGGTGGCGATCCCGACGTCGAGGACATCGGCGAGGATCTGCCGCCATAACGGGCTTCGGATGCCCCCGCCCGACGCCCGGACCTGGCCCGGGGCGGAGATACCCGATGCGAGCATGAGGTCGAGACCGTCGCGTAGACCGAAGGCGACACCCTCGAGGACGGCTCGGGTCAGATGGCGGAGGTCGTGGCTTACGGTCATGCCGACGAAGGCGCCCCGGGCCAGGGGGTCGGGGTGCGGGGAGCGCTCGCCGGTGAGATAGGGGAGGAAGAGCAGCCCGTCGCTCCCCGGCGGGACCTCGGCCGCGCCTTCGACCAAGGCGTCGAACGTCTTTTCCGGGGCCAACGCGTCACGGAGCCAGCGCAGACTCCCCCCCGCCGAGAGCATCACCCCCATCATGTGCCACCGGCCGGGCACGGCGTGGCAGAAAGCGTGGACCCGGCCCCTGGCCTCCACCGAGGGACCATCGGTGGTGGCGAACACCACACCGGAGGTGCCGAGGGAGAGTGCGACCACACCTGTGCTCACCGCACCGACCCCGACGGCGTTGGCCGACTGGTCGCCTCCACCGGCCACCACCGGGGTGCCTTCCACCAACCCCGTCATCCCGGCGCCCTCCGCACTGACCGCTCCGGTCACCTCGGGCCCCTCGAACGTCGCAGGCATGACTGCCGGGGGGATGTCGAGGGCTTCGAGGATCTCGGGTGACCAGGTCCGCTCCGCTAGGTCGAACAGGATGGTCCCCGAACCGTCGGCGACGTCGGTGGCGAGGACATCGGTGAGCCGGTGACGGACGTAGTCCTTGGGGAGGAGCACATGCCGTACCCGGGCCCAGTTCTCGGGCTCGTGTCGCTGCACCCAGAGCAGCTTGGGTGCGGTGAACCCGGTCAGGGCGTCGTTGCCGGTGATCCCGATCAGCCGTTCCCGACCGACTCGGTTGCGAATCTCCTCACACTCGGCCTCGGTCCTCTGATCGTTCCAGAGGATGGCCGGTCGGACCACCGCTCCGGTGCCATCGAGGAGCACCGAGCCGTGCATCTGACCGGTGAGACCGACGGACTCGATCTCCGAGCCGGTCACCCCGGTGTCGGCCATCACCTGTCGCACCGCCGAGATGGCGCCGTCCCACCACAACCGGGGGTCCTGCTCGGTCCATTGCGAGCGTGGTGTCTCGTACCCGTAAGAGGATGAGGCCACACCCCGAACCTGTCCCCGCTCGTCCACCAGGATCGCCTTGGTGGCGGTGGTCGAGGAGTCGATCCCCAGCACGAGGCTCATCGGGTCTGCCCCTCCCCGACCCGGCGACGAGCAGCATCGAGGTCGTCACAGCGCTCGACGGCCCACAACTCGCGGTGCGACACCGTCGCTCCCGGTGCCAGGAGAGTGACCGGGCCCACACTCTCCAGCTCGCAGAAGGATTCGTTCAGGTAGACCTGGGCCACGGCCCCGAGGTCGGGATGCTCGCCTGGGCCCGCCGCCGGGATCGTCTTGAGCAACAGGTGCCCTTCGAACAGATAGCCCAGGCGGCCCGGCTCCGGGCCGGCCCCGATCTTGAACTGAGGACCTGCAGTCGCCCCTACCATCAGCGCCCCCTCACCCCAGGTGAGCCGGGGATCGGACAGATCGGTGTAGGGCCACAGGATGAGACTGTGCGATGCCTGCAGGCCCTCCGACACCGGGGCCGCCGTCGGGATCAGCGCGGTGCCTCCCAGGCGGAGCTGGGTGATGGCCCAGGGGGCAACGTCCATCGATGCCGGGCCCCGGTTGGCCAGCGTGTGGTCGACGATGAGCTTCCCGGCGTCGAGACGGACGAGGATCGTCTTGGCCAGTCCGGCACGGTCGACCGGCCCGGTGATCGAGAAATGGTCCGGGTGGCTGACGACGTCGCAGGGATGCTCGTCGGGGGCATAGGTCACGACCGGCACCTCGGGGGCGGCCCAGAGTCGATGTCCGCCCCGGAAGCGATAGACGCCAGAGTCGGGTCGGTCGATCATCACTTCGGGCGACAAGACGGCCAACATCTCCGGGCCGGCCCCGAGACGCAGGCCCAGCACACGGGGCCCGAAGGTGGTGGCGACCGAGACCCGGTAGGGGCCGAGCTCGAGATCCAGCGGACCAGATATCTGGTTCAGGACTCGGTGCCCCAGATGACCCGGTTGACGCGGTTCTCGAGCAGCTCCTGACCGCCGGACACGGGGTCGGGATCGAGCTCACCCGAGCTCACCTTCGCCTCCAGTGACTCGAGGCTCTCATGCCCGGTCATGATCGACGTCCCCAGGTCCGACGACCACGCCGCATAGCGCTCGGCCCTCGGGCCTGACAGTGTCTCCGACTCGATCAGGTTCGCCGCCACCAGGAGGGCCCGGGCCAGCGTGTCGATCCCACCGATGTGCCCATGGAACAGGTCGGTACGGTCTATCGACTGCCGGCGAAGCTTGGTGTCGAAGTTGAACCCGCCAGTGGTCAACCCTCCGCCCTTCAGGATCTCGTACAAGACCAACGACAACTCGTCGACCGAGTTGGGGAACTGGTCGGTGTCCCAACCGTTCTGATAGTCGCCCCGGTTGGCGTCGATGGAGCCGAAGATCCCGTTGGCCACGGAGTAGGCGACCTCGTGATGGAATGAGTGCCCGGCCAGCGTGGCGTGGTTCCCCTCGATATTGAGCCGGTACTCGTCGGCCAGGTCGTATCGCTTCAGGAACCCATGCACCGTCTGGCAGTCGTAGTCGTATTGGTGCTTGGTGGGCTCGGCCGGCTTGGGCTCGATGAGGAGTGTCCCGGTGAACCCGATCTTGTGCTTGTGCTCGGCGACCATGGTCAGGAAGCGGGCGAACTGCTCGCCCTCCTGCTTGAGATCGGTGTTGAGCAAGGTCTCGTATCCTTCCCGGCCCCCCCACAGCACGTAGTTGGCCCCCTCCAGCCGGTGGGTCGCCTCCAGGGCGTGTTTCACCTGGGCGGCTGCATAGGCGAACACCTCCGGGTCGGGGTTGGTGGAGGCCCCGGCCGCATATCTGGGGTGAGAGAACAGGTTGGCCGTGCCCCAGAGCAGCCGAACCCCGGTCTCGGCCATCTTCTTCTCCGCATAGTCGACCATCGTGTCGAGATTGGCCGCAGTGTCGGCAAAGGTGCCGGTCTCGGGGGCGATGTCGACGTCGTGGAAGCAGAAGAATGGCGTACCCAGCTTGGAGAAGAACTCGAAGGCCGCATCCATCTTCTGCCGGGCGGCCTCCATCGGGTCGGCCACACCCCCCAGCCAGGGCCGATCGAAGGTGCCGGCGCCGAACACGTCGCTGCCGGGCCAGTTGAAGGAGTGCCAGTAACAGACGGCGATGCGCAGCTGGTCCTCCATACGCTTCCCTAGGACCATCCGGTCGGGGTCGTAGACCCGGAACGACAGATCGTCGGTGGGTCCGGAGCCCCCGAACCCGATCCGACCAGCGACATCCGCAAAGAACTCAGCCGACACGATCATCCTCCACTAGAGGGTCCCATTCCTGACTCTGATCGGGCCCGATCACGCCGATCGTGCCCTTCCGTCGAGACCGGGCGAACACTATTTGTGTCGGGCGGTCGGGGCAAAGGGCATCGGGCCGCTCTTGGGAGGTTGGGGTGTGCGCCCCCATCCGCATCTGGCAGGATGAGCCTCCCATGACACACATCGGAGTCTTGACCGCCGGGGGCGACTGCCCTGGCCTCAACGCCGCCATCCGCGGCGTGGTGGCACGAGCCGCGGCCGAGGGCGTTCCCGTAACGGGCATAAAGGATGGATGGCAGGGTCTCATCGAGGGACGGGTGAGACCCCTGGGACGGGACGACGTCCGCGGCATCCTGACCCGTGGCGGCACCATCCTGGGCACCTCTCGCACCGATCCATACGAGCATGGCGAGGGTCTCTCGTCGCTGGCCGCGACCCTGTCCGATACCGGGATCGACGTCGTGGTCGTCATCGGCGGGGACGGGTCGTTGCGGACCGCGGCCCGTCTCGGCGAGGAGGGGTTGGCCGTGGTCGGAGTGCCCAAGACGATCGACAACGACATCGAGGGGACGGATATCTCCTTTGGCTTCGACACCGCGGTCCAGATCGTGACCGATGCCATCGACCGGCTAACCACCACCGCCGAGGCCCACAACCGGATCATGGTGGTCGAGGTCATGGGTCGGCAGTCGGGGTGGATCGCCGTCAATGCCGGGCTCGCCGGCGGTGCCGAGGCGATCCTCGTCCCCGAGCGGGCCCATGACCTCGACGACTTGTCGCGGCGCCTCATCGCCCGTCACGATTCGGGCAGCGCCTACTCGGTCGTGGTCGTGGCCGAGGGGGTCGTTGCCCCCAGTGGGGAACGGGTCACGATGGGGGCCGACCATATGGGATTCGAGCGACTGGGTGGGGTGTCGACCTGGATAGCGGCCGAGTTGGAGCGTCGCACCGGGTTCGAGACGAGAGTGATGATCCTCGGTCATCTGCAACGGGGAGGGACGCCGACGGCGTTCGATCGGGTCCTGGCCACCCGGATGGGGATTCGTGCCGCCAGGGCAGCCCTGGACGGTGAGCACGGGATGATGGTCGGCTGCCGCGGCCAAGAGATGGTGCTGGTCCCGCTGTCCTCGGCGGTGGCCAGACCGCGTTCGGTCCCGGACTCGCGTCTCGAAGAGACGGGGTGGTTTCTGGCTTGACCTCTGACTCGACTCAGCCCTGGTAGCGCGACACCTCGACGATCGTCCCCGGATAGGGGCCGCTCGGGGCGTCGACCGTGACCTCCTCCTTGACCCGATGACCGAGGACGGCGAGAGCCAGGGGTGAATCCGAAGAGATGCGATTCATGTCGAGGCCGGCCTCCGCCGGGTGCACGATCAGGTGACGCACCTCTTCACCGTCGTCGAGGCGGACCGTGACCCAATCACCGACCTGAACGATGTCGGGGTCCTCGGGGATGTCGTAGATGCTGCCGGCAGTCTCCAGCACGTACTTGAGCTGCTCCAGCTCCCGCATGGCCAGATCGTGCTCGAGACGCGGGGCCATCTCGTCGTCTTCCTCGTCGATCGCCTCCACCAGAGCGGGAATGGTCTCCTCTTCGAGACGTCGGGCTCGCTCCTCGAGACGCCTTCGCCCCTCGTCGGTGAGCAGCGGTGGTTCGCCCGATGAGGTCATTCTCGACTTCCTTTCTCGCCCACTCTTCATTGCCGGTGTCAGTGGGATAAAGAAGAGCCCGATGAGCGACTTCCTGCGCTGGCATTAACCAGATCAGGTTCTGCGGTCACTGGCTCCTATTGCCAGACTCTCAGCCGGGAAGTCACCCAGCACCCGTAGCCACCCTTCGGGCTCTTCAGATTGAACCTTGGCACATCGGCCCCGATTTGTCCAGTGGCATGCCGCCGGGTGATCATCCCCATTGCCGCTCAGTGCTTTATATCGAGCCCGCCGAACAGCACGGTGGCGTTGACGGCGAGGACGGGGGCGTTGTCGGGGACCTGTTCCTTGGCGGTGACGTTGTCGATGCCCCCGAACAAGGGCAGGCCCCGGACGGCCACGTGCCAGCCTTGGGGCACCTTCACCTCCACGCCGCCGAAGGCGGTGAACACGTCGAGCTCGGCCCCGGCCGCAGGCGTCGCATCACGGAGGTCCACCTCGGCGCCACCGAACACCGCCGAGATGCTCCCACCCTGGAACTGTTTCGAGTGGGAGGCGATCTCACTGCCCGAGAACACGTTGAAGCTGTTGACCCGGTCGCCGGCCTCGGTCCGAGAGCCGAGCCCACGTCCGAACAACACGAGAAGACCGACCAGGATTATCGCCGCCGGGATGATGATGTTGCCGATGTCGACGATGTCTAGCCTGGAGAGGAGGAAGGCGGCTCCGATAGCGGTGATTATCAACGCCACCGGCCAGTGACGGGGATTGGCGGCAAAGGTGAGGACCCCGGCCAGGACGACGACGGCCGGCCACCAGGTGCCGAAGGTATCGCCGGCATCGAGGACTCCCGCGTTGTCCAGGAGCAGGACCGTGCCGACGGCCACTATCAGGACGCCGAAGAAGAGCCGTCCCCAGTTCATGAGACCTCCTTGGTTCAGGGGTCCGACTCTATCGGTTTGCCTCGGCGCCGAGGCAAACCAAATGCAGGGCGTCACATATCCGTGGGCGGCTTGCATCAGGAACGCTGTTCTCAGTCCCCCGCCACGAAGAACCTCCACTCGCCGGTCTCGGTGATGCCGATCCTCCAGCCGGCGTAGGAGCCGAAGCTGGCGAGCCGGTCCAGCTCCTCGTCGGTGTAGATGGCGCGCAAGGCCTCCAGGTCGGCGGCCGGGATCTCGTCCCATGTGTCGTAGACGAAGGCAGAGGGCCAGACGTAGTAGCGGGGGAGACCATCGAAGTCCTGGGTGGCGAAAGGCGTGTCGAACAACCCGACCAGGAGGGCCAGAGCCGGATAGGTGCCCTCCTCCTCCCACAGCGGCAGGTTGTCGAAGCCACCGCCGCCGAAGCTGGTGTTGAGATCCGGGCTCGCCAGCGATTCCAGCGTCGTGTAGTCGCAGGCAATGGCGGCTTCGGCGATTGCTCGACGGACATCGGCCACGGGATCGGGAAGACCATCCTGAGCGGCCGGGACGGTCATCCCAGCCGCCGAGCACCCTGCGTCCACCGCCGGCGCGGTCGTGGTCGGAGCGGGGATGGTCGTGGTGACGATCACAGAGGTGGTCGGAGCGGTTTCACCGACCGTGCCCGGATCACCCGATCTGGAGAGCATCGGGAGCACGCCGACGGCGAGGATCACGGCCCCGAAGGCGACGGCGAACACCAGCCAGCCTCTGGGAACGGGCCGGCTCCGCCCTTCGAGGAGTGGGGGGACCGAGTGTCTCGCCGCTCGACGCACCTCTTGGGCGGCCTGTTCGAGTCGTTGCTCCAGCTGGTTCAGGTGCTTCATATCGTCTCCTCGCCCCATGCCCGCAGACTCCGGCTCAGCCGTGCCCGGGCCCGATGCAGATGGGACTTCACCGCTCCCGAGCTGCAGCCCATCACCTCGCCTATCTCTTCGACCGAGAGCTGGTCCACGTAGTGCAGGACCGTTGCCTGGGCTTGTCGTCTCGGGAGCCGGCGCACCTCGTCCCACACCTCGGTTGCCTCTGGGGTCAGCTCGGGAAGGGTGTCCTCACCGGCGTGCCCTCCGAGGCGGGTCAGTGCACGCCATTCGGCGCCGCGTTTGCGGTGAAATGAGGTGGCCCGGTTGATCAGGACTCGGCGCACCCAAGCTCCGGGGTCGTCGTAGCCGGCGATCCGGTCCCAATGGCGGTGGGCGGCCACGAACGACTCCTGGGCCAGGTCCTCGGCCGAGACCCCGTCGCGAAGCAAGGCGCGGGCGATCGCCACCATCCGGGTGTACTCGCGCCGATAGAACACCTCGAAGGGCTCGACCTCGGTCGCCCTGTCCGACATCGACGGCACGTCTCTCCTCGATTGCTGAATCGTGCTCACCCACCTAACACGCAACTGGGGGCTATCCGGTTTACCGACGTAGGATCGCGTGGGCATGGATCTGAATCGACTCACCGAGAGGTCGCAACAGGCCCTGAGCGAGGCCCAAATGCTGGCGGTGCGTCTCGGGCACACCGAGGTCGACGGCGAGCACTTGCTGCTGGCGCTGCTGACCCAGCCGGAGGGGCTGGTGCCCAGACTCGTCTCACAGGCCGGGGGCGACCCGGCTCGTCTCGTCGACGACATGGAGACGGATCTGGGGACACGCCCCAGCGTGAGCGGCCCCGGTCTGTCCCCGGGCGAGATCAGGATCACCCAACGTCTCGCCCGCCTGCTCGACACGGCGGAGCAGGAGGCGAAGCGGCTCCGGGACGAGTACGTCTCCGTCGAGCACCTGATCATCGCCTTCCTGGGAGAAGGCGACGACAGCGCGGCGAAACGCTCCCTCATCGGGCAGGGGATCACCCGTGACCGCTTCCTGGAGGCGTTGACCGCGATTCGGGGCAATCAGAGAGTCACCTCGGCCACGCCCGAGTCCGCCTACGAGGCGTTGGAGAAATACGGGCGGGACCTGGTCGTGGACGCCAGGACCGGGAAGCTCGACCCGGTGATCGGCCGGGACACCGAGATCCGGCGGGTGATCCAGATCCTGTCCCGGAAGACCAAGAACAACCCGGTCCTTATCGGCGACCCCGGCGTGGGGAAGACGGCGATCGTCGAAGGTCTCGCCCAGCGGATAATGCGGGGCGACGTTCCTGAGGGGCTCAGGGACAAGACCGTGTTTGCCCTCGACATGGGCGCCCTGATCGCAGGCGCCAAATACCGCGGCGAGTTCGAGGAGAGGCTCAAGGCGGTGCTCGGCGAGGTCAAGGCGGCCGAGGGCCGGATCCTGCTCTTCGTCGACGAGCTTCACACCGTGGTCGGGGCCGGGGCGGCCGAAGGCGCAATGGACGCCGGGAACATGCTCAAGCCGATGCTGGCCCGTGGCGAGCTGCACATGGTCGGGGCCACCACGCTCGGCGAGTACCGCAAGCATATCGAGAAGGACGCTGCGCTAGAGCGCCGGTTTCAGACGGTGCTGGTCGACGAGCCGTCGGTCGAGGATGCGATCTCGATACTCCGTGGGCTGCGTGAGCGCTTCGAGGTGTTCCATGGGGTCAAGATCCAGGACGCCGCCCTGGTGGCGGCTGCAGTCCTCAGTCATCGCTACATCACGGATCGCTTCCTCCCCGATAAGGCGATCGACCTGGTCGACGAGGCATGCGCCATGCTCCGAACCGAGATCGACTCGATGCCGGCCGAGCTCGACGAGCTGACTCGCCGTGTCACCAGGCTCGAGATCGAGGAGGCCGCCCTGGCCAAGGAGAAGGACGCCGCCAGCAAGAAGCGGTTGGATGAGTTGCGAAGGGAGCTCGCCGACCTGAAGACCGAGGCGGCGACGACGCGCAGCCAATGGGACTCGGAGCGCCAGATCCTGAGACAGGTCCAGGAGTTGAGGGCCGACATCGAGCGCAAGCATCGGGAGACCGAGGAGGCGGAGCGGGCCTACGACCTGGACCGAGCCGCCCGGCTTCGTCACGGGGAGCTTCCCGAGCTCGAGCGCCGGCTCAAAGCCGAGGAAGACAAGCTCGCCGCCGAGCAGGGACAGCATCGTCTCCTCCGGGAGGTGGTCACCGAGGACGAGATCGCCGGCATCGTCTCCCGCTGGACCGGAATCCCGGTGAGACGGCTCCAGGAGGGAGAGCGGGAGAAGCTGCTCCGTCTCGACGCCGTCCTCCACCAACGGGTGGTGGGCCAAGACGAGGCAGTTCAACTCGTGGCCGACTCCATCATCCGGGCCCGGTCCGGGATCAAGGACCCTCGTCGACCGATCGGCTCCTTCGTCTTCCTCGGCCCCACCGGTGTGGGGAAGACCGAGCTGGCCAAGGCACTGGCCGAGGCCCTCTTCGACACCGAGGAGAACATGGTCCGCATCGACATGAGCGAGTACCAGGAGCGGCACACGGTGAGCCGGCTCATCGGTGCCCCTCCCGGCTACGTCGGCTACGAGGAGGGGGGCCAGCTCACCGAGGCGGTGCGGCGCAAGCCGTACTCCGTTGTGCTCTTCGACGAGATCGAGAAGGCGCATGCCGACGTTTTCAACACCCTCCTCCAGGTGCTCGACGACGGGCGGCTCACCGACGCCCAGGGGAGGACGGTCGACTTTCGCAACACGGTGATCATCATGACCTCCAACATCGGCTCCCAGTACCTGTTGGAGGGGATCACCCCCTCCGGGGAGATCAAGCCGGAGGCACGGGAGATGGTGACCGGCGAGTTGCGCCGCCACTTCCGCCCGGAGTTCCTCAATCGGGTCGACGACATCGTCTTGTTCAAGCCGCTCACCCTCGAGGAGATCGAGATGGTCGTCGACCTGATGCTGAACGACGTGAGAAAACGTCTCGCCGATCGGAACATGACGGTGGAGATCAGCGAGCCTGCCATGCAGTTCATAGCCGAGCAGGGCTTTGACCCGGTCTACGGGGCCCGCCCCCTCCGACGGTTCATCTCCCACGAGCTGGAGACCCGGATCGGGCGGGCCCTGATCGGGGGCGAGGTACACGATGGGTCCGAGATCCGGATCGAGCTGGACGACGGTGACCTGGTCGTCGAGTTCGACAGCCAGGCCGAAGCCGTGACGGCCTGACCAACGATCCGTTCCTGCCGCTCCCACGCCCCCATCTCCTGCAGTCGGGATGAGGACTAGCCCGGGGCCGGTGATACCCTGAAAGTCAGGAGCTTTTGGTTTTCCCCGCAGAGCTCATGGGTAGCAGCTCTCCGTAACTGGCTATCGCTCCGGCTCGAACGCAGCCGACGCATTCACCTGTCGTCAACCCACGGAGACCTGTATGAAACACACCCAAGCCAACCTCCCGTCCATCGGATTCGTGAGCACCTACCCGCCGACCGCATGCGGTCTGGCCACCTTCACCGCCGCCCTGCGGCGGGCCATCGCGGCGAACCGAGGATCGGAGCAGGGACTGGCAGTCATCAGCGTCGGCGGTGGACGGGCCATGACCCCGCGACCCGAGGTGGTGTATCAGCACGCCAACGGGGATTCCGATTCGCTGAGGAAGACCGCCGCCATCCTCGATCGGCACGACGTCGCCTTTCTCCAGCACGAGTACGGGATCTATGGCAGGCGGGACGGGGCAGAGGTCGTCGACCTCATGGCCGACCTCGAGACCCCGACTGTGGTCACCCTCCACACAGTGCTCAACAACCCGACAACCGGGCAGCGGGAGATTCTGGAGCGGATCGTCGACCTGGCTTCGAGTGTCGTCGTGATGAGCGACGCCGGCTTACGGCGGCTCACCGGCAGGTACGACGTCGACGCGGAGAAGATCCAGATGATCCCGCACGGGGCCGTGGCCAGCCCGGCCGGCCCGGTTCCTCCCCGCGGGGCGCGGCCCCTCGTCCTGACCTGGGGTCTGATCGGCCCGGGCAAGGGTCTGGAAACGGCAATCGAGGCCTTTTCCGCATTGAGAGATCTCCGGCCGCTGCCCCGTTACGTGATCCTGGGCAGGACGCACCCCAAGGTGCAGGCAGCTCATGGTGACGCCTATCTGGAGGGCTTGAAGGCGAAGTCTCATGCCCTCGGCCTCGAAGACGTCGTGGAGTTCGACGGTCGTTACCTCGACACCGATTCCCTCGTCTCGGCCATCCGACGAGCCGACATGGTGCTCCTCCCCTACGAGTCCGCCGAACAGATCACATCGGGGGTTCTCGTCGAGGCCATCGCCGCCGGCAAGCCCGTCGTCGCCACCGACTTCCCTCATGCCGCCGAAATGCTCGGCACCGGCGCAGGCGCCCTGGTGCCACACTCGGATCCCGATGAGATGGCGAGAGCCCTGCGTCGTCTTCTCACCGAGCCCGGGGTCTCGGCCCAGATGGCCACGGTGGCCGCGTCGATCGGCGCAACCTTGCATTGGCCGGTGGTTGCCGGACAGTACGAATCGATCGCCTCTGCCCTCCATCGCTCGGTGGGGGTGACCGCCCTGCCCATTCGCCGAGGGGCCGACGACCTGGCAAGGGTCGGGTGAGGGCCGAGTCGAGTGGGGGCACCATGACACGACCCTCCTCACCGGGAGAGCATGGCGCCCTTCCGCCACCACGCTATGAGCATCTGCACCGGATGACCGATTCTGTCGGTCTCTGGGAACACGCCCGGTACACGACTCCCCGCCCCGAGCACGGATACTGCACCGAGGACAACGCCAGGGCCCTCATCGTCATCAGCCGTGAGCCTGAGGTCCATCCCGGCCTCGTGGGTCTGGGCCGCGTCTACCTCAGATTCGTGGAGGACGCCGCCCTCTCCGATGGGGGCTTCCACAACCGGCGCAACTCGGAAGGGGCGTGGACCGACGAGATCGGGTCCGAGGACTCCCGTGGTCGGGCCATTTGGGCCCTGGGGACTGCGTTCCGGCTCGGGCCTGAGACCTGGATGCGCCGGACGGCTCTCGAACTGTTCGATCGCCAGCTGAGCTCTCCTTTCCGGGCGATTCGCGCCAATGCGTTCGCGGTGCTCGGTGCCTCCGAGGTTCTGAGCGTTGACCCGGATCATGTCTTGGCAAAGAAGGCTCTGACCCAATGGGCCGGCCACCTCCAGGTCTCCGACGACCCGACGTGGCCCTGGCCGGAGCCGCGGCTCGCCTACGACAATGCCCGCATCCCCGAGGCGCTCCTCGCCGCCGGCAACGCCCTCGACGACGACCATCTCATCGAAGTCGGATTGAGGCTGTTGGCCTGGCTGGTGGACGTGGAGACCCGGGACCGGCATTTCAGCTTCACCCCGGTCGGAGGTTGGGCTCGAGGCGAGCCCCGGCCCGGTTACGACCAGCAGCCGGTGGAGACGGCGGCGATGGCCGATGCGTGCAGCCGGGCCTGGCAGCTCACCGGTGAGGACAGGTGGAGAGAGGGTGTGCTCAGGGCCGCCCGATGGTTGATCGAAGCCAATGACGACAACGTCATCCTCTACGACTTCGAGACCGGAGGCTGCTGCGACGGCCTGACCCCGACCGGGCCCAATCTCAACCAGGGAGCGGAGTCGACGCTCGCCGCCTTGAGCGCATTGCAGCAGGCGCGCCAGGTTGCCTGAGTCGCACGCCAAATCACCTTCTCAGCCCTCTGGTCGGCTCGCGGCGACGATTCGCCGGTAGACCGACAGGTATTCGCTCACCATCCGAGCCGAGCTGAATCGCTGTTCGACGGTCTCACGGACCGACCTGCGATCGAGGGCCGCGGCGAGCCGCACCGCCTCCACGGCGCCGCCGATCGAGTCAACGAGGAAGCCGTTGACCCGGTCGCGGACTATCTCAGGCATCGAGCCCCGTCTGTGCGTGATCACCGGCGTCCCGCAGGCCATCGCCTCGACGACACCGAACCCGAACGGCTCGTCGAAATCGATCAGATGCAAGAGCGCCCTGGCCCCACCCAGCAACTCGGACCGTTTCTCGGGGCCGACCGGGCCCAGGTAGGTGACAGTCTCACCGTCGAGGTGGGGTTCGATCATCTGATCGAAGTAGCCCTCGTCCTGGATGATCCCGACGATGACCAGTGGCATCCCGGTGGCCCTGGCCACCTGAATGGCCTCGGCGGTCCCTTTGTCGGGATGGATCCTCCCGAAGAACAGCAGGTAGTCGCCGGGCTCGGGCTGCAAGCGGAAACGACTCATCTCGATTCCGTGATGGATCGTGGCCACATAGTCGAGCTGGGGATGCCGGTCGGCCTCGCTGATCGCCACGTAATGGGCCCGTCCGTTGTACTTCTGATAGACGGGGACGATCCGCTCCGATGAGAACCCGTGGATCGTGGTGATGATCGGGGTGTCCACCAGCCGGCTGAACACGAGCGGCAGGAAGTCGAAACTGTTGTGGATCAGGTCGAACTCGCCGGCTCGCTCGAAGACCTCCGAGATGTGCAGACTCTCCTCGACCTTTGGGTCCAGCGCAGGATCCTCGGAGTATCCGGTGGGAGCGGTCCCGACGAGACGGGCGGTCGTGACGGAGTCGGAGGTGGCGAACAGGGTCACGTCGACCCCGTTCGAGACCAACCCTTCGGTGAGGAGAGATGCGAACTGCTCCCAGGGGCCGTAATGACGGGGTGGGGTCCGCCACGAGATGGGAGCGAGCACGGCAACCCGGAGGTCGCTGGCCGCGGGGACCGGCTCTGGCATCGAAGCCGACGATAGCCGTCCGACGCCGGGCGTCAGCCGATGAGCTCGTCCTCCGGGCAGTCGGCCTCGACAGTGTAATCCTCGCCTGACCGCTGGTACGAGTAGACGCAGCCCGGCGTCCCCAGATGAACGTCGAGGATGAAGACATCCTCGTCCCAGTCGTAGGAGCCTTCGCCGGTCAGGGAGAGCCCTTCCATGAGCACGCACTCGTCGAAGACGAAACCGTCGGCCTCCTCCAGCGCCGTGAAAGTGATGGTCCCGCCCTGATGACAGCCGACCGGTGTGTCGGTGACGGTGTCCCACCAGTAGTACTCGGGCAAGTAGAAGATCTCGAGCTCGACCGAGTCGAACATCGACTCTGCACTGTCGAACTCGTCGAAGGTCAGGGGGAGCAATGGGAGGTAGATCCCCACGACCTCGCCTTCGCACTCGGTGACCTCGGGTGCGGTGCCGTCGAGGATGAAGGCGGTCACCTGCTCATCGGGACATGGGTTGCCCCGGCCGAAGATGACATGGGGACCGCCCTGCCGGGTGATGAGGTATCCCTCCTCCAGTCGGGCGGCCACGTCCACCCCCTGCTGATAGGGGGTGGCCGGGTCGGCCACGGCGCCGAGGACGAGAGTCGGTATTCCGGGGGCGGCAAGCGGCTCGGGACGTGCGACCTCCTTGCTCGAAGTCGGCCAGAAGGCGCAGGGGAGGTCACCGTAGAACACGGTCCCCAACCGGGCCACCTCGAGTCCGGCCCCGGCCGCGAAGAACGCCTCTGCCGTCTCCTCGGGCGTCGCCCCCGGGTAGGAGTAGTCCAGGCATTCGACGGCGTAGTACACCGCATCCGAGTAGGTCGGGTCCTCGATCACGGTCTGATCGACAGCATCCACCCCCAAATTCACATAGAGGAGCCGCAGCAGCGGCACCAGGTCGCCCCTTCCGCTGTAGGCGGCCAGGGCACGCAGGAACATCATGCGATCGTCCTCGGAGTACATCTGGGCGCTGGCCACGACCTCCAGGTCGCCCAGACCGAAGTCCCGCTCTTCGAAACGGCCCGTCGGCAAGGGGTAGTCGGCCCGCAACGGGCCTTCGACGAGCAGGGCGATGAGCCGGTCGTACGCCTGGTCCGGGGCCATGCCCAGGTCCAGGGTGCAGGCCTCTTCCCCGGCGCAATAGTCCAGAGTCGACTGGAGCGTCTCCCCGAAGGCTGTCGCCTGCTGCTCGAAGAAGACCAGCCCCTCGAGGGTCAGGTCGACCGTCCCATCGAGGATCATCCGGATGAGATGGACACCGTGGGCGGCTGCATAGGTCTGCGAGAGTTGGGTGCCGTAGCTCTCCCCGTAGAGCACCATCTCCTCGTATCGGAGAGTCTCCCTGAACAGCTCCAGGTCGGCGGCTGCTTGGTCGGTCCCCAGATAAGGGAGCATCTCGGGATGACCCATCTCGACCACGCAATCCTCGGCGAAGGTGGACGACGCCTCGATCAGGGTCTCCTCGTCGAGACCGAGACCGGTCAGCGGGTCCACCTGGTAGTAGGCGGAGGTGGCCAGCGGACAGCTCAGACCACCGGACATGGCCACTCCACGCTGGTCGAAGAAAACGATGTCGTAGACCTCGGGGATGGCCGGATCCATGGTCGATGTGTAACCGTCGGCGACGGCGATGCCCGAGCTGCCCGGGCCACCGGTGGCGGTGACAAACGCTCCCCGGCTCCGGCCGGTGGCGGGGAGGACGGCAAAGGTGACCGGGATCGTACGTCGGTCCGAGGGATGGAAGTGGTCGAGCGGCATCTCGAGTGTCACGCAGGTGAACTCCGAATCGGGGCAAAGACTGGCGCCGAGATCCTCCAGGATCTGATCGGTTTCCGGACGCGCCGTCGTCGTGGTGGCCGTGGTCGCCGTGGTGGTCGAGGATGTGGTGGATTTCGTCGATGTCGTCTCCTGGGTGGTGCATGCCGCCGCCAGGACCAGCACCGCGAGGTGACACCACCGCCTCACCGGCGGGGATCGTACGCAGTGACGGATCTTTTGGCGCGGAGATCTCGACCTATAGGT
>JBOGET010000147.1:0-14402 GCA_050741975.1 Acidimicrobiia bacterium | reverse complement strand
TGGGAGATGAGCGGTGTCAGGTCCTGCTCGATCCAGGCCGTGATCTGCGCTATGGCATGCACTGGCCCGCCGGCCACTACGCCGCTTGCCGATCGGGCGGCCATCGCTACGAATCGGTCTCGGCGACACAGATTGAGGGCGAACGCAATCCGCTCTTTTGCGGGTGCGTCCTGCAATCGAACCGCCTCAGCAAAGAGAACCGGCTTGCGCAACACCGACCAGATGCGGTCCGCCGTTAGCTGACGCTTTGCCAGTGGCTGGTTGTCGAGCCCGTGAAAGCCCTGGCCCATGTAGTCGGAAATGCCAAGACGTGTCGCGATCAGAGGGGCAATGGTGCTCTTGCCGACCGCCATCGGTCCTATCAGTTCGATGATCACGTCCCCACGTCTCGAATCTCGATCTCCTCGAGGGTACTCAGCCCAAAGAGGTGAGCTGCCCGGCGATCTCGTCCGCCACCTCGGCCGGGGAGCCATCGGCATGCACGTCCAGCATCGGGCGTCGCAGGGCTCGCGAGATACGGATCGAGGCCGTCTCGTATTGCTTCATCCAGTCTTCGTGCGTCCTCATCTCGTCCACGGTCTGACCGAGCCGGCCGGCGAGACGGCGGGTGACCTCGCCCGGGTCGGCATGGAGCCGCACATAGACGTCGGCCGCGGTCAGATGGGGGAGGATGCCCGTGACGTCGCGATCGGTGCCACCCGACATCATGCATAGGGCATGGACCGGCCCGCTCGCCACCACCCCGCTCCCCAGTCGTGCCGCCCTGGCTGCGGCTCGCTCCCGGCGGCAGATGTCCAGGACGAATCGAATCCTCTCTGCCGGGGGACCGTTGTGTGCCATGATCGCCGCCAGCGCCAGCAACGGATTGTGCAGCACGGACCAGGCCCGCCCCGACCAGAGCTGCATCGTGGACTGGGGCCGGCCGTCGAAGTCGTGTCTCTTCTTGCCCGGGTAGTAGGCGATGCCCAGTCGTTCGGCCAGCAGCGGCTCGACAGTGCTCTTCCCCACTCCGCCGGGGCCGATCAGCTCGATGATCATCGCCGTCTAGCCAGTTGAGTCGGTGACGGCACCGGTGGGCTCTCCAGTCTGGGTGACCATGGCGTCGAGTCGGTTGGCCAGCTCCCCCATGGTCAGGTTGTCCACCAGCCCCTGACGGCGGAGGTCACCGGCCCGGGCCAGGATCCGCTCCAGGCCTTCGAGGGCGCGGCGGGGGTCGTCGATCAGGTTGTGCGGGTGAAACCAGAGATGGAACAGCGACCGGTGACGACCGGCCTGCTCCAACCGGTGGACCTGCTGGGTCACCCAGGAGCGGAACGGCAGATAGCGGGCGCGGTCGAATGGGGCGTAGAGATTGGTGGCGGGAATGTTCCAGAGACGGCCATTCCGCACCGGCATCACGATCGACCCGGTCAGGGGTCGAACCTTGTCCACGATGCGGGCCATGGCCCTGGGCCATCCGCCGAGGTCGGGGAAAGTGCCGGGCCGCAGACCTCGATAGGCGGTGAAGCCGTTGTCTGCCAGCACATCCAGATGCCCGATTGTGTTGCGTGGGTAGACGAAGGAGCGCAGCTCCACGTCGACGGCGCCGGCCAGGCGGCGACAGGCCTTCAGATCGGAGGCGAAGGCCTCCTCGCTGCAGCCCGGGTCGCCGACGATGAGGTGTGAGAAGGAGTGGGAGCCGATCTCCTGAGACGGTTGGGCCGATCTGATCATGTCGACGATGTCGGGGCCGTACCACATCGGGTCCTGTCCCATGTCGGTTGCCGGATCGAGATCGAACCAGTCGCCGTCGAACCAGTCGTACTCCGGTCTCCGGATCTCGGGATGCTTGCGACCTTCGGCGGGCTGGCATCGGTCGAGGAAGAGGTGTCCCACCGTTGCCCAAGTGGCTGTGATGTCGTACTCCTCGAAGAGATCCAGCAGGTCACCGACGATGCTTCTCTCGACTGCGACCCGAGAGGGATGGAGATGCTCGGGGGTGACATGCCCGCGGTGGACCACGCTCCAGGCCAGCTCCGTGTCGATGGAGATGACAAACACCCCTTGGTCCAGTGCCGGCTGATCTGCTGCCATGTCGAGGAGTCCCCTACGTGTCCCGGGAGCAGGTTACCTCGGGGCCGGGAGCCCCCCAGTGGGCAATCCAAATCCACGAATGGATTAGACACGTTGGTCTTGTCCAGCAAACCGAATGCACTGCGTCACGGATGCGTGACGCCATGCATTAGGAATCGGGAGAGATTCCCGGCAACTAGCGGCGGGGACAGGTCTAGGCTCCCCGGAGGATGGGACGTGGGAGCTCGACGAGGGGTTTGAGATTGTCGCTGCTCGTGGGTGGGCTTCTCGTCGCCCTCATTGGCGGTGTTGCCGCCGGGATAGGGCTTGCCGGCGGATCGAGTCTGGGCGATCTCGCCGGACCGGCCCCAACCGAGACTCCTACCTCCACCATCGCCGGCACCCAGGGCACCTCTACTCCTTCCGGCCCCGCCACCACCGGCGCAGGGGGCACTCCGGTCGGATCGACCGCCGCCCCGGCGGCCGGAGGCGAATGTGCCGAGTTCCCGGCAGGCGAGCCCTTCATCGAGGGCGCCGGCGTCCAGATGGTCGACCTGGGCGAATCGGGAGGGGTCAGGGTCGAAGGGGCCGTCTATCCCCGACCGGACTATCCCGGAGACCCTTGGAGCCAGTGGGGTCAGGGGTGGGCCCTCGCCGATGGCCGGTTCTACTCGGGTCTCGGCGATCACCAGGGCCCCGACGGGAACTCCTATCTGTACGAATACGACCTCGCAGTAGGGACGCTGACGATGATCGGCGACCTCCTCTCCTATGTCGACGACCATACGCCCGGGACCTGGGGCTACGGGAAGATCCATGCCCAGATGGTCGGAGGCGCCTGCGGCGAGATCTACCTCTCCAGCTATTGGGGCAGCTATCGGGGTCTCAACTTCACCGACACCTACCGAGGCGACATCCTGTTCCGGCTCGATCCCGAACGACGCACCATCGACAGGCTGACGGTCCCGGTCGATCAGCATGGGCAGGCGTCGATGGCCGGTTGGGCAGAAGGGGGATTGCTCTACGGGGAGGCGCTCGATCCGCTGGTGAAGGACCGAACGGACAACGAGGAAGGTCCCCTGTTCGTGTACGACGTGAGACAGGAGGCCACGATCTTCCAGAGCCCGGACAGCCCTCACGTCGGATTTCGCAACATCCTGGTCGATGCCGAGGGGCGGGCCTATTACTCGATAGGCGGCGGGCAGCTCTCCGTATACGACCCCGGGTCGAACGCCATATCGACTCATCCTCACAACATGCCCGCCGACTGGCTCCGGGCTTCCACCGCACCCGCCCCCGACGGCCGAGTCGCCGCCGTCACCGACGAGCCGTACACCTTCTTCGTCCTCCACCCTTCCGGTGAGATCCAGACCCTGGGCCCGGCGCAGGGCTACACGGCCAGTCTGGCCATGCACCCAGACGGCGACCGGTTCTTCTACGTCCCGCATGCCCACGGGGGCAGTGCCGCCTCGGGAACCCCTCTGGTCAGCGTCGACCTCGACACCGGGGAGGAGCAGGTGGTGGTCCAGCTCAATCCCCTGGCAGAACAGCATCTCGGTCTCACCTTGGGCGGCAGCTACGACGTCGTCGTCTCGCCGGCGGGGGACACCGTCTACGTCGGCATGAACTCCGGTCCCGACGGGTTCGGCGAGGTGGTGCTGCTGGTCGTCCATCTGCCATGACCCGTTATCTGGCAACGGCCCTGCTTCTCGTCGTCGCCGCCTGCAGTCAGACAGGCGACCCCGCCGGGGACGGCTCTCCCGTCGCCACCACCGGGACCGAAACATCGGGGTCACCTTCGGCCAGCCCCGGCCCGTCCGGCTCGGCCGGCTCCACGGCCCCGGCAACCGGCGAGCTCGCCTGCTGGGCGAGTCCGGCGGCCGGAGGGGAGGCGACCATCGCCTTCAGCGACCAGACCGAGGCCCTGGGCCTGGTCCAGCCGCTGGTGGGGATGTACGGCCATTCCGCCATATGGGGCGACTTCAACGGCGATCAGCGGCCCGATCTCTACATGGGCACGTTCGCCGACCGTGATGCAGTGGACTATCAGTTTCGCGGCGCACAAGGTCCCTCCCCCGACCGGTTGCTGATGGCCGGGTCGGGAGCCTTCACCCTCGCCGGTATCCCCGACATGTTCACCCGCACCAGCGGTGGTGCGGTGGCCGATCTCGACGCGGACGGAGATCTCGACCTCGTGCTGTCCCGCAATTTCGACGACGACACCCCGTCGGCCCCGCCCAGCCAGGTGCTGCGCAACGACGGGGGAGCCCTGGTTCCCGTCGAGGGCAATGGCCTCCCCACCCAGTTCGGGGGCCGGTCGGTCGGCGTCTTCGACTACGACCGCGACGGGCTGGCAGACCTGTTCATAGCCGAGGACCGGTTTTCCGGGGGAAGCGGCGTCCTCATGAGGAACATGGGTGGTCTCGTCTTCGAGGACGCGACTGCCGCCGCCGGGTTGCCGGCTGATCTGTACGGCCTGGGGGTGGCCATCGCCGACCTGACCGGCGACGGCAATCAGGAGCTGTTCGTCTCCGGATCGAACCGTCTCTTCGTGGCGGTGGGAGACGGCACCTTCCGGGAGGCCGACTCCACCGTGTTCCGCTGGCAGTTCTTCGGAGAGGAGGACCTTATCGCGGGATCCTCCATCGCCGACGTGAACCGGGACGGTTTGCTGGATCTAGCCATCGGCCAGCACTACAACAGCACGGTCGACGACGGGACCAGGGTCCCGGTGCGTCTCTACCTCAACCGTGGCATCGACGGCTCGGGCAACCCGGTGTTCGAAGACGTGACCGAGGCTGCAGGATTGATCGGGCTGCCGACCAAGGCCCCCCACGTCGAGCTCAACGACCTCGATAACGACGGATGGCCCGACCTCTACACCACGGCCTCGGCCGCCACCGGCACCCGTCCTGCCGTGTTCCGTCACGAAGGGCTGCAAGGCGACGTTCCCCATTTCGCCACCCCCGAAGGGCTGGGCCACCCCCAGTACTGGGTGGCCGGGCCGACCTCGGATGTCGATCGGGACGGGCGACTCGACATGTTCCTCGTCGAATGGGAGCCGGCTCTGCCCTCGTTGCTGTTGCACAACGACTCGGGTTCGGGCCACTGGCTCGAGGTCTCAGTCGGCCCGGATCACGGATTCGGGCTGGGGTGGAGGGTCGAGGTCTATCGGGCGAGCGGAGCCGGGGACCTCGCCGCCTTGCTCGGGGCCCGGGAGATCACGGTCACCCAGGGGTACTCGGCGGGAGTGGCCCCGGTCGCCCATTTCGGCCTCGGCGACGAGACATCGGCCGACGTGCGCCTCGTCCCACCCGGAGGAGGCGAGGCCTCGATCGTGGCCGGCGTCGTCGCCGACCAGCACATCCGTTTCCCCAGCGGATGCTCGTGATCGCCGGACCCTAAGCTCCCATCGTGGAAGACCTCGTCGATGTCCTGGAGCTCCTCGGAACTGCGTATTTCTTGACCGGCGTCCGGCTGGGACTGGTCGCTCTCGCCGTCGGCTGGGCGCTCAGGTTCGCCCTCGGGCGCGACAAGCCCCCGATCCCGATCGGGGGCATCCTGATCGCAGCCGCCATCGTGGGGACCCTGGCCCGGGTGCAGGAGTCGGTCACTGCCGAGCTTCCCGCCCTGGGCCTCATGTTGCTGGCATCCCTCCTGGCCCGGGTGTTCAGAGCACCGCTGTGGGTACATCCAATCGTGGTGCTCCCCGGGGCCATCTGGTTCGCCCTGGCCACCCCGGTGACGGAGTTGTACTGGGTACGGGTCCTGATGATGGTCATGATCCCGGTGGGCGGTTTCCTCATCACCGACTTCTCGCGAAGGCACGCCAGTCTCGGGCTCGGGGTGATCTTCTACACCCTGGCCGTGCTCGGTGCTTTCGCCGCCGTCCCCGACACCGAGTGGGCGGTGGCTCTGGTGGCGGTCTCGGTGCCGATCACCTTCCTCGCCTGGCCACGGGCTGCCGTGTCGATTGGCACGGAAGGTGCCTACCTGGCCGTAGCCGTCTTCCTTTGGGTAGTCGCCCACGGGGGAGCGGCACGACCCCCGTCGATCATCGGGTCCGTTGCCTGCTTGGGGCTGCTCTTCCTGGAGCCGGTGCTGATCGCGTTGAAGCCCAGTGCCGTCAAGTTGACCACGTGGTTCAACCACAGTGCGCCCGGGGCGGTGGTCGCCTCCGTTCCCCAGTTCGTGGTCATGGTGCTCTGCTCTCGGGTTGCGGCCCGTTTCTCGACGTTCCCGCCCGCCATCATCGTCGTTGTCATCGTCTACGCGGCCACCATCGTCCTCGGCGTCTACGCCGGCGAGAAGGCGATGCGGGCAGACGAGGAGAGGTACGATGAGGACCCCGAGGATCGGGACGATTTCCTCCCGGGTTCCCTCACCGATCACGGCATCGAGTCGGGGGTCGACAGAGCCGAGGACCCTTGGGCATAGCCGCCGGGGGTCGTTAGATTGCTCGTGGTCACTTGAGTTGGGGGAGGGATCACACCCATGACAGACGAAGGACCTGTCGCGAGGGATTGGAAGACGATTTCGATCATCGCCCTTGCGGTGGTGGTCACCGTCTTGCTGGGGGCGATAATCGGATACGTCGCCTCCGGCGGGCTATCCGACGAACCGACGAACGAAGCGGCGCCGGCGGCGACCACCACTCCCACGTCGGCTCCGCCCGTCGTGGGCACGACAACACCCACATCCGTGGTGGCCACAAACCTGCCACCCGTCTCGGAGGACCCGCCCGGGCAACTCACCATCCTTGCCACGGAGGACACCTACACCGATGCCTCCGACCCGGAAGAGGTCAATGGCTTCGACGCAGTGATCGAGCTCGAGAACGATCCTCCCGAGGTCAAGCAGAGCCTGATCCGCTTCGACGTGGCCGGCATCCCGGAGGGCGTTGCCATCGAGACGGTCAGCCTCCGCTTGTACACCACGGCTCCCTCCAGCTCTCCCATCGCCGTCCACCTCGTGGACGGAGAGTGGAACGAGACCGAGACCGGCGCGGCGAACGCTCCGGCCGTCGGTGACCGGGTGGCCACCATCGACCCCGGCGGCGCCCAGGGCGAGCCCGTCGAGGGCGATCTCACCGGCGTGGTCACCGGGCCTGGTCCCTTCAACATCTATCTGATCTCCACCACGGAGAACACCACCGAGATCTTCTCGAGGGAGAATGGTGCCAACGGCCCGGCGCTGATCTTGCGCTGGACACCGTGACCACGGCCTGAGAAGGTCGCCGGGGGGGCCGAGTGAGTGTCATCCACATCCTGCCCTTCGACCTGGCCCGGGGCGCCCAGCGCTATGCCCGGGCCCTGGTCGACCGTCTCGACAGCTCCGACGACCGTCATCTGATCCTCACCCTGTTCCGGACCGAGCCGGTCCTGTTGAAGGCCGATGTCGAGCTCGACGTCCCGCAGGGCAGCTTGCGTCGACTCGGGCTGGATCCCAGGGTGGTCTTCCGGCTGCGACGAGCCCTGAGACAGCTGCGCCCCTCGGCGGTGGTGGCCCACGGCGGGGAGCCGGCCAAGTACGCCACCCTCGCTGCTCCGAAGCATCTCCCCATCGCCTACCTGAGCATCGGTAGCGCCCATCCCAATCTCAGGCGGCCCCTGAGCAGGGCACTGCATCGCCGGTACACCCGCCGGGCCGATGTGGTGGTTGCGGTGTCGAGCGACGTTGCCAGGGAGGCCCGGGACCTCCACGGTGTCCCCGAGCAGCGGGTAGTGGTCATCCCCAACGGGCGGGATGCCGAGATCTTCCGGCCCCGGGCGTCGCCGGGGAAGGGCAGGGTGAGATTGATCTTCGTCGGGCATCTCGACCCGGGGAAGCGTCCCGACCGCTTCATCGATCTGGTTGGTGAGCTCGGCAAGCGCGGGTTCGAGGTCGAAGCCCGGATGGTCGGCGAGGGCCCGCTGGCCGAGGACATCCGGCCCGCTGCCGAAGAGGCCGGGGTGGCCATTCTGGGGAGACGCGACGATGTGGCGGAGCTGATGGCGGACAGCGACATCTTGGTGATGACCAGCCGGCCACCGGAGGGGATGCCCGGCGTGCTCATCGAGGCCGGCCTCAGCGGGCTGGCGGTGGTCAGCACCCGCATCCCCGGATCGGGCGATGTCATCGAGGACGGGGTGACCGGTCTGCTGGTCGACATCGATGACTTCGCCGCGCTGGTCGACGCGGTGGGGCTTCTCGTGACCGACACAGAGACGAGGGTCGAGATGGGGACACGGGCCAGGGCGGTTTGCCTGGAACGGTTCACACTCGAGGCGACGGCGGGTCGCTGGCGCCAGGTCCTCGATGAGCTGACCGGTGCACCAAGCACCATCGGTTGATGTCAGGGTCGAGAACCCGGTGTCGATACCCTCCGTGAACGTGCCTGCACAGGAAGAACCGCTCCCCTTCAAGGTGGCCCATCTCACCACCGTCGACCTCAGCCTCCGCTTCCTGGTCAGGCCCCAGCTCATCGCCGTCGTCGAGGCCGGCGGCGAGGCGGTGGGGGTGAGCGCTCCGGGGCCCTGGGTCGAGGAGTTGGAGCGGGACGGGATCCGACATGTCGCCCTCACCGCGTCGACTCGGGGGATGAGCCTCGCCAACGACTTCAAGGCGATGTTCCAGTTCTGGAGGGTCTTGCGTCGGGAGCGGTTCACCGTTCTCCACACCCACAACCCCAAGCCGGGGCTCTACGGGCGCATCCTGGGTCGTCTCGCCGGCGTGCCTCTGGTGGTCAACACCCTTCATGGTCTCTATGCCACCGAAGACGACGCCCCGTTGAAGCGGGTCGTCGTCTACTCCCTGGAGGCATTGGCGGCGCGGTTCTCCGACGCCGAGCTGCTGCAGAACTACGAAGACCTCGAGTTCTGCCGGCGCACGAGGATCCTGCCCGCGGGACGGGGCCGGCTGCTCGGCAACGGGGTCGACCTGGAGCGATTCGACCGGGGCCGGATCGACCCGTCGGCCCGCACCCGGCTCCGGGCCGAGATCGGCGCCGGCGATGACGACGTGGTGGTGGGAATGGTGGGCCGCCTGGTCGCCGAGAAGGGGTACCCGGAGCTCTTCGAGGCGGCGACCAAGCTCGGCGACGGCTATGTCGTGGTGGTGGTCGGGCCCGACGACCCCGACAAGTCCGACGCCCTGCCCCCCGACTCGGTGGCCAACGCCAGGTCGGCCGGGGTGCGCTTCCTCGGGATGCGCACCGACATGGAGGACCTCTACTCGGCGATGGACCTGTTCGTGCTCCCCTCCCATCGGGAGGGGTTCCCCCGGGCTGCCATGGAGGCGGCGGCGATGGGGCTGCCGGTCGTGGCCACCGACATCCGCGGCTGCCGGCAGGTGGTCGAGGACGGGGTCAACGGGATCCTGATCCCGGTCCGGGACCCCGAGGCCCTGGCCGGGGCGATCCTGAAGCTGGGCGGTGACCAGGAGCTGCGTCGGACCATGGCGGAGGCCAGTGCCCGCATCGCCCGAGAGCGCTTCGACGAGAGAGAGGTGGTCCGAATCGTGATGGACACCTACCGGGAGGGTCTGATGGCCAAGGGGCTCGGGCATCTCATACCCTCGTCGATGATCCCCGCCCCGCCCCGTCTCCAGATGCGGGAGGCCACTCCTCGGGACGCCCGGACCCTGGCCCGGCTTCATGCCAGCGAGATCGCCACCGGCTTTCTCCCCCTGCTCGGGGCCGGGTTCATGAAGGTCCTCTATCGGGCGCTGATCGGCTGGAAGGACGCTGTCGTGCTCGTCGTCGAGGATGGGGGCGGCCCGGTGGCGTTCACGGTGGGGGTGACCGACGTGGGCGAGTTCTACCGTCACTTCTCCAGACGCTACGGATGGCAGGCGGGTCTGGCCGCGCTGCCCAGACTGATCAGACCTGTCAACCTCCGCCGGGCCTGGGAGACATTCCGCTACGGGCAGGACACGGTCGAGGTCCCGGCCGAGCTCTTGTCGATGGTGGTGGCTCCGCGGGCCCGTGGCCGCGGTCTCTCGGTGATGCTGGGGGCGAGGCTTCTAGACGAGCTGACCCAGGGGGGTGTGCCGGCGGTGAAGGTGGTGGTCGGCTCGGGCAATCAGACGGCCCTCGCCGCCTACCGAAAGATGGGGTTCAAGGACACCGAGCGCATCCAGATACATGCCGGGGAGAGCTCGGAGGTCCTGGTTTGGCGACCCTGATCGTCGCCGCTGCGGTGTGCATCGTCTGGTGCGCCCTGGCCATCTGGCTCGGCCCCAAGATCGGCTATCTGGATCGCCCCGACGACCCGGTCCTGAAGGCCCACCAGCGACCGGCGGTCCCACTGGGCGGGGTGGGAGTCTTCCTCGGGGTCCATCTCGCCGCCCTGGCCCGGGGCGGGCCGGACCTGGCCTTGCTCCTGGCGACGGGGATTGTGTTGGTCCTCGGCCTGGTCGACGACCGCCGAGGGCTGCCACCGGTGGCCCGTCTCGGTGTGGAATTGGCCGCGGCGCTGGTGTTGGTGATCGGTGGCTCCGCATCCGATGCGGGAGTGCCCTTCACCATCCTCGCGGTGGCCCTGGTCGTCCTGGCTGTCAATGCGGTCAACCTCTTCGACGGTCTTGACGGGCTGGCCGGATCGGTGGCCCTGGTCACCGCCCTGGGTCTTGCCTGGCTGGCCGGTGGACGTGGCCTCGACACCGAGTTGCCGCTGGAGATGGCGGCCGCGCTCGCCGGCTTCCTCGTGTTCGGCTGGCACCCGGCCCAGGTCTTCCTCGGCGACGCCGGGGCCTACGTGGTCGGTGTGTTGCTCGCCGATGTGATCATCGAGTCCTCGAGTGACGGGGTCGTGCATCTCATGGTCACCGCCGGGGTGCTGGGGGTGCTCGCCATCGACCTGGTCGTGACCCTGCTGCGGAGGAGGATGTCCGGCCATCCGATGTTCATCGGCGATCGGAGCCACATCTACGACCAGCTTCGAGATCGGGGTCTCTCGGTCCCGTGGGTCGCGGTCGGGATGGCCGCCGCCCAGGCGGCCATCGCACTCATTGTCGTTGGTGTCGACCGCTCTCTGTCGCAGTGGCAGAGTCTGACGGTGCTCGCCGTGATCCTGATCGTGACGGTGGCTTTGCTCGCCCGTTTCGGTTTCCTGCGTGCCTGGCCTCGATAGCCACCGCAGGCGCCGGCGTCCTGTCGGGTGGGCGACGTGGCGCTCTGCGGTTGAGACGGGCGACCTCGGCCTCGTCCTTGGTCTTCGACTCGTTCCAGGCCAGGGCCACGATGAGGGCGAGGAAGAAGGGAAGGACCTGCACTCTCTGCCGGGCCAGGATCCCCAGGTTGAGGATGGCGCTGAAGGCGAGCACGAAACCCCCGGTATAGAAGAAACACAGCATGATCAGGGGTTTTTCCCGGATCAGGCCCTTGTTCCTCCAAATGGTGGGGAACTTCCAGATCACCAGGGCCAGCATCGCGGTGCCCTCCAGGGCGCTGACGATGACCTGTGCGCTCGTGCCCTCGTGAATGAGCGGTCGGAAGAGCACGGTGATGATCGCCAGCGGAAGCTGCGCCGGGCTGGCGATTCCGCCACCTCCTTCGATCGCGGACCCGCCGGTACCGGTCTGCTCGTTGACGTCGGCCAGGAACTCGCCCGCGTCCTGACTGGTGTCACCTCCTTCGACCGTGACCCCGAATGTGGCGGAGAACGTGGCCAACAGGATTGCTGCCCCGGCCAGGGCAGTGAGAATCATCATGAACCGCTTGGGATGGCCTTGCATCTTCTTTGGGGCCTTGCCCAGCAGCATCCCGAAGACCATCGCGATCCCGAAGATGCCGGCGACGTGGGGCCGGATGGAGGAGGCCAGCCAGAGCCCGGGGACCATGACGAACAGGGAGCCGATCTCGTAGTCCCTGAGGAGCCGGGACGCACCGTAGGTGGCGAGGCCGAGACCGAACACCATCAGGGCGTCCTTGCCGATGCTCGACGGCCAAAAGACGAGGCTGGGGAAGAACAGCACGGCAAATGCATAGAGCCTCCGCTTCTCTTGCCCGAACCAGGGGCGGAATGCGGCGAGGAAGAGGAGTTGGCCGAGAAATGCGATGAAGGCGAAGATTACGAACCCACCGAGGAAGGTCGGGGTGTAGATGGCGTAGAGGAAGCTGGTGACCACCTCGGTGAATGCAGTGCCCTGGCCGCCCGCAGTCGACTCCGCCACGCCGAAGGCGCGCCACACGTTGGCGTTGATGATGCCGAAGATGTGATACCGGTATGAGTCACCGCTCCCGTAGAGCACCGTCACCATCCAGAACCTGGCCAGGGAGCCGACCATCTTGGCGGCGAACGCCCACAGGATGAGGCTGGGCAACCACGACTTGTCCTTCTTGCCAGCCATCACACCGGTCAGCCAGTTGACGAACACGAAGAAGACGGCCGCGAGCACCACGACCTCGAATCCTGCTCCGCTGTCGGCCTGCTCCTGGGTCTGAGCCAGAACGGGGATCGCAGTCAGCGCCAGACTCACAACAACTCCAGATCGCTTATCGCCAAGTCCCAGGACTCCATCTTCGTCACGTCGACATCGAGATCCCGCAGCGGTCGGGCCATGAGAGTCAGTGGGCTCAAGCCCGGGACGGGCAGGAGACCGGCGCGAACGGCGGCAGCGCGCTCCGGGGTGTGGGACGAGAACCAAGCGCCCATGTAACCGGCTCGGCTGCGACGGGCACTGCGGCGGATCGCCGATCCAGGCCTCTTCCCGAAGACATCGACGAGGAGCAGCTCACGTCTGCGCCGGCGGATGTTGGGTCGGAGCACGGCCACCGAGTCACGCCCCTTCACCTGGAAGTAGCGAGCGGTCGGGTGTGAGCCGAAACGCCACCCGAGGTAGGCAGGGCTCCTCGGGGTCCGCAAGCCGAGCGGCCGGCGATCGGTGATGTCGAGAGGCCAGGCCGGAACCGGCTCCTCGATGAACCGGCTCGGGTCGTCCCCGTCTTCCGGCGCAACACCGGAGAGAAGACGCGGGGAGGGGCGCACCATGACACCCACCCTTCCGACTTGTTTCCACCCCATCGTCACGTACCCCACACCCGACTTCTCGTTGGGTGTATTGAACACCAGATCGATGCCTTGCGCTACCGCTAATTCGAGACCTTCCTCGGTGAGACGTCGAAATATGCCGCGACGGTGGAAGTCGGGATGGGTCGCGGTGTCCACCGCGCGGACGCAGCGGATGGTGGATCCATCGACGGCGGTCAGGTCCCAGCGCATGAACGTGCGCAGGCCAACGATGCGGTCACCCGCCTCGGCGAGGATGGCGATCGAACGCCCAAAAGGGTTGTCGAAGTGCTTCCAGGCGAACAATCGGGGTGTCCGTTCCAGCAGGGGCGGCTCGCCGAGCGCGGCCCGGAGCAGATCGAGGACCCCGGCAACGTCGTGGTCCTCGAGGACCCTGGTCGTGATGGTGTCAGACATCCAGAACCTGCCGGTAGACGTTCTCCGTGGCTCGCACCATCGGCTCCAGACCGTACTCCTTCTCCACCATCTCGCCCGCAGCGCCGGCCAGACGACCGGCCAGTCCCGGGTCGGACAACATCCGGTTCATCCCCTCGGCCAGCGCCTGGGGGTCATCCGGCTCGACCAGGATCCCTGTCTCCCCATCCTTCACGATTCCGGGCACGCCGCCGGCAGCCGTGGCCACCACCGGGCGGCCCAGTGCCATCGCCTCCAGGATCGCCACCGGGAGACCCTCCACCGACGACGGATTGACGAAGACGTCGGCGGCGACGACGAAGTGGAGAGCGTCGGGGCGGCGTCCCAAGAATCGAAGTGACTCACCGAGCCCGGCCTCGGCCGCCCTGGCCCTGACCCGATCCAGGTCGCCCGGGTACTTCTCGCCCCCGATGGACACGATGCTCACCTCCGGTCGGTCGCGGAGGAGGATCACCGCGGCGTCTATGAGCACGTCGTGGCCCTTCCCGGGCCGGATGTTGCCGACATGGGCAACCAGTGGCGCCTCGGGACCGAGGCCCAGCTCGTCCCGGGCTGCCAGCGCCGACTCGTGGTCGGCCCGAACCGCGACACCGTTGGGGATGACGATGACCGGTGATCCCGGCCAGTGGGCGACCGATCCGGCCACGGCCCCGGACACGGCCATGGTGGCCCGGTTCCTCCCGTAGGTGAGCCGGTTGGCCCAGCGGGTGAGCGGCCGGTAGGAGTCGGCCATGTTGTGCTCGGTGTAGACGACCGAAACGGGCGAGGCGATGCGCGCCACTATCCCCATCGTCGGAAGATGGGCGTGGATCAGATCGATGTCCAGATCCTTGACCAGGGTGCGCAGCCGGCCGAGGGTGGGCGGGGTGAGCCCTCGCTCGCCTCCGATCATGTGCACCTCGATGCCTTGATCCTCGAGGGCGCAGA
>JBOGET010000146.1:0-18925 GCA_050741975.1 Acidimicrobiia bacterium | reverse complement strand
GCATGTCGAACACGGCCGACCGGGCGATCGATCGCTCCACGACCCTGCGAAGGTCCCTCGCACCGGCGTCGCCCTCGATGGTCAAACGCACATCGATCGACTGATATCCGTTTCGTACCGAGTCGTCGAGCCCGAGCAGACCCACCAGGTCGATGTCCCCGGCCACCGTGGACCGAACCCTGGTCAGGTTTATGCCCCGGACCGATGCAATGTTCCCTATGCCGGCCGTGATGCATGCGGCGAGGGCGTGGAGCAGGAACTCCACGGGGCTCGGGGCGACATCGGTGGCGACAAGCTGCTCGGGGTGGTCCGCGTCGTATTCGTTGGCATCACGATGGGTCTGCTCGGTCCCGAGTCCGAAGAAGTCATGGATTCGGCTCCGGCTATGGGTGCCGCTGATCCACTCGTTGCTGGCCCGGAACTGGAACTTGGCCGCCTCGGGCTGGGCCTTGACCGCGTCCAATGCGCCGAACAGCGCGGCGACATCGACTCCATTTCTGCTTGTCGTAGTTGTTGTCATGGGTTGTCTCCTGTTGGTTGCAATTGGTCGGTCGTTCGACCGATTCCGCTGACACGTGAGTCCTGTGGTGATCCCTCCTTTCGGTCTCGCGCTCTAGAGGAGCTCGGCGATCATGCGGGCGGCCCGCTGGGCCCCGTTGGTCTCCACCTGGCGGTAATGCACCTGACGTTCGACCTCGGCAGCGATCGCCGCCGCCAGCTGGTCGGGGTCGGTGCTGCGATAGTCCATTGGACGCCCCGCCCCGTACTGATCGAGACGGTGACGGACGTGGAAGTTCTGCTCGAAGTGGTTGTGCAGCGGGAAGTAGAGAAACGGTCGCTGGGCCGCGGCAAGTTCCATGGTGGTGGTCAGCCCGCCTTGGACAACGGCGACGTCACACACCGACAGATGCCGGTAGAGCCGGTCCACATACCCGTGAACCTCGAGACCGTCGTGGCGGGGAAGGCTCTCGAAGTCGATGCGGGGACCGGCCACGGCCACCATCCTCAGCCCCGGTACCTTCTGCTTCGCCATCGGATAGGCGGCGATCACCTTCTCCAGGAGGTCCCGACCTACCCCGGAGCCGCCAACGGTGACGATGCACACCTTCTCGTCGGCCTGATACCCCAGCTCGGCCCTCCACTCCTCTGCCTGTCCCGGCGGGGGCGGGGTGAATCCGGTTATGTAGCCGGAGAAGTCGAAGTGCTCCTCGGTCCAGTCCCGGATCTTGGGCAGGTCGGGGCCGAAGACCTCGGGATAGATGTCGTCCGGGTTGCCGACGAAGATGGCCCGGTCCCGGATGCGGGGGAATCGGGCGATGTGCTCGATCATCTCGGCGTTGTAGTCGGCGGTGAGATAGGCCTCGTGCTCCCCACCGTCGGGCATGGGGAGATAGCCGACGAAGTCGGTCATCCACACGTTTGATCCCCGTTTCAGCTCCGGGTTCTCATGCCAGTAGTAGTCGACGTCCCAGGCCTCGTCACCGACGATGAGGTCGTAGGTCCCTTCCTCGATCACCTCTTGGAAGATCATGAAATTGGCCACGAGGATCTCGTCCATGCGACGCAGCGCCTGAAAGCAGTGCAGCTCGTGTCCGGCGGCCTCCGACGCGATGTGCCCCGACTCGGAGGCGAGCCATTCGCTGGCCGGGTGAATCGTCTGCTTCGCCGCGTCGAGGACGGCGGTGACCGGATGTTGCGCCAGCCAGTCGATCTCGAGGTCTGGCTCGATCTTCTCCAGCTCTTGGGCAACGGCCAGATCACGCCGGGCATGCCCCAATCCGATGGGCGAGGAGAGATACAGCGCTTTCTTCCTACGGCTCATCCCGCGGGTCCACACATGACTCGACATGGGCACTCCCTTCTCCTTGTCGACGAAGCGACGAATGGCGCGGTTGACCTGGACCGTTTCGCGGGCCGGTGTGAGGTGGCCCGCCCCCTCCAGGACGAGGAGCTCTCCACCGGTGAGCTCGGCGAAGGCCCGGCCCCGATCGACGTGCTGGCAGACGTCGCGGTCACCGTGAATGGTGAGGGTGGGAACGGTCAGTGACCGGCATATGGCTTCCACCGTCTCCCGGTCGGGGATGTCTATGTCGAACCCCTCCTCGGCTGCGGCCAGCACCTCGCCGGTCGATTGGAGTGCCCAGGCGACGGCGTCCTCGTACTGCTTGGTGGAATGGGACTCGACCAGCTGTTCCCCGAAGAAGAACTCGATCCAGCGCCGGTGCTGGGTGGTGATGACATGGCGGTTGTACAGCGCCCACCCGGTCGGGCTGTCCAGGATCTCCTCCCAGTGTGGGCCCGCCTCCAACCAGTGGGGCTGCGGCCGGCCCAGATACGGCACCCCCGGCTCGATGGCGACCATCGCCTCGACCCGCTCCGGATGGGCCGCGGCCAAGGCCAGCGCCCACCAATTGGCATGACAGTGGGCCACCAAGACCACGGCCGGGGCCCCGGCGGCATCCAGAACGGCGAGCATGTCCCCGACGTTTGCCTCGGTGCTGTGATCAGCCGGATCGGTGGGTCGGCCCGACTTCCCGTTTCCCCTCCCGTCGATGGTGACCACCCGGCAGTGGCGGGACAGGAAGGGGATCAGGCCCTTCCAGATCCTGGAGTGGGTGATCGGCGAAGGGGGGATCAGGAGCAGGGTCGGCTCCCCCTCGCCGTAGACCTCGTAGTTGATTCCGACCCCTTCCCGGTCCGCCACTCCTTCCAGGTCGGGGTAGACCGCCCTCATCGCGCCAGCCTTTCGATGAAGTCCCGTAACAGCAGGTTGACCCGCACCGGGTCTCTCACGTTGGGCATGTGTCCCGAGCCCCACATCGTGCCCAGGGTGCCGTTCGACAGCCGGGCTGCCTCCTCACCGATCCGATGGGGCTGGATCCGATCCTCGGTGCCATGGATGACCAGGGTGGGACAGGTCACCCCGGCGAACATCTCATCACCCGTCAACCCGAGGCGGGGGCGTTTCGACTCGGCTTCGAGGATCTCGGGCCCGGTTTCCAGGGCCCAGCCCACCGCATCCTCGAGGGGCTTGGTGGAGTGGGGCTCGGAGAATACCTGGTCGAAGAAGAACTCCGCGAAGTCCTCATACTCGGCGTGCCAGTAGGCCAGGTTGTACTTGTCCCAGCCCTGCGGATCCTCGGGATAGGGCTTCAAGAAGTTGTCGGCGATCCCGGCTCTCTCCGGTGCCGGGGGCAGGATCGCCAAGGCCGGCCCGATGAGGACCGCCCCCAGCACCCGTTCCGGATGGAGAGCGGCGAGACGGGTCGCATACTCGCCTCCGCGCGACAAACCGACCACCACGGCCTCCCCGACACCACAGACATCGAGCACCGCGACCGCATCGGCAGCGTAGGAATCTGCCGCGTATCGAGACGGATCGGTGACCCGGTCGGAGCGCCCGTTGCCCGGCCCGTCGTAGGTGATGACCCGGTAGTGCCGGGAGAGATAGGGGACCTGCATCTTCCAGAACCGGGTGTGGATGATGGTCCAGGTCGGCAGGAGCAGGATCGTCGGGTCGCCCTGGCCGAAGATCTCATAGCCGAGACGGACACCATCGCGTTCGACATGACCGGCCAGGTCGGGGTAGGCAGCCCTCACCTCTCCTCCTCCAGGGCTCGAAGGATCTCACCGAACTTGCGCAGGGCGGACCTCGTCGGCAGGTCCTCTTCGGTCAAGCCGAGCAGGATCATGGCCTCGACGCCGAGAAACGGGGCGCCGGCCGCCACCCCGGCCTCGGCGGCGGTGAAGGGCCCGAGCCCGCCGATCCGGTGCGCCGCCCGTTGCGCCACGTCGCCGAGTATGGCGAACCACTTTCCCAGCATCTCCTTGACCGCGGCGGCGATCTCCGGGTTGGACCATCCGACGGCCATCATCTCCTGAAGCACACGAACGTATCCCGACTCCAGGTCGTCGTCGAGGTAGTCGCAGGCCTGGCCCCACTGCTTCCAGAGCGGGATCTCCTGGGAGTACAGGTTCTTCTGGCGTTCCAGCAGTCGCCGGTTCTCCTCCTCGAGGACCTCGAGGACCAGCCCTTGCTTCGAGCCGAAGTGATAGTGGATCTGGCTCAGTGGCACCGCGGCGGCCTCGGCGATCTTCCGGGTCGACAGACCGGCGTAACCGCCATCGAGCAGGGCCTGCTTGGCGGCGTCGAGGATGGAGGCTCGGGTCTTGGGCTCAACGGTCAAGGCATGCTCCCTGGAGGTGAGATCGGTCGATCGACCGAATTATTACGTAGAAACCACCGTCTTGTCAAGAGCGATGACCGGGGGGCGATGGCTTTGCGATCGACTCGGTTGTGGCTTGGCGCAGCATCCCAGGTTGGGGTCGGTCGTGATCTGCCGGGGGGCGGAGATGCCCTCGCCCCATCCTTCTGGGATAATGGGACGACGTTGAGACTTGCCGTGGTCGGGGCCGGTGGCGTGGGGGGCTATTTCGGGGGAAGGCTTTCGAACGCGGGCCACGAGGTCGTGGTCGTGGCCCGGGGATCACACCTCGAGGCGATAGGCGAGGCCGGGCTTCGAGTTCGAAGCATCTTCGGTGACTTCACGGCTCACCCACCGGTCAGTGACGAGCCCGCCGACTTTGGCCCTTGCGATGCGGTGCTGTTCTCGGTCAAGTCGTTCGACACCGAACAGGCAGTTGGCCGGATCGCGCCGCTCATCGGTCCGGACACGGTGGTGGTATCCCTGCAGAACGGCATCGACAACGAAGAGAAGATCGCAGCGGCCCTCGGAGAGAGCCACGTGGCGGGAGGCGCGGCGTTCATCTTCTCCTCGATCGTCGAACCGGGGCTGATCGCCCACACCGGCGGGCCGGCACGACTCCTCTTCGGGGAGATGAACGGCGACAGGACCCCTCGGATCGAACGGCTTCTCGATGCCTGTCGAGCGGCAGGCATCGACTCCGACATTCCGTCCAACATCCACACCGTGCTCTGGACGAAGTTCGCCTTCATCTGCGCCACTGCCGGGATGACTGCCGCGGTCCGACTCCCGTTGGGCGACATTCGGGCGAGCGCCGACTCCTGGGCCATGTTTCGCTGCATCCTCGAGGAGGTGGTGAGCGTTGCACGAGCCGAAGACGTCCCTTTCCCCGACGGTCTGGTCGAAGAGCAGATCGAGTTTGCACTCTCGCTGCCGACCGACGCCTACTCGTCTCTACATCACGACCTGGTCGAGGGCAGGCGGATGGAGTTGGATGCCCTCCACGGAACACTGGTCCGGCGAGCGGCGAAACACGGGATCCCGGTGCCCGCCAACGAGGCCATCTTCGCCATCTTGCGTCCCTGGGAACAACGCAACTCCGATCGGATTGGAGAGTTCGGAGTCTGAACCTACGCCCGTCAGCCTCCTCCGTCGTTGTCTCGAAGTTCGGAAGCCTCACTCACCCCTGTAAAGTGTGAGGAAATCGAGGGGGGCCCATAGCTCAGCCCGCTTAGAGCGCATCCCTGATAACTATTCGGAGCCGAGCGCTGTGCTCACCCTGAAACCCCAGGTCGCCGTTCACCGTAACCCGCCTAGGGATACGCTGTGAGTTGCTCTCCAGCTGGCCACCGGAATCTCGGACATCGACGGGTTACTCGGAAAACGGCTTGTCCGGAGAGAGATCCTGCGGGCACGCAGTGGACCCTGGATCGCCAGCGTGGGTTAAGTCTCGCAATGCTCCGGGGAACGTTACCGTTTGACTGGCGACCTCCACAGCGCGCACTGCGGCCATCTTCTCCTTCAGGCCACGCGCCAGACCAGCCAGATAGACGCCGGTGAACGCGTCGCCCGCTCCGGTGGTATCGACAAGATGAGACGCCGGGTGGCCGGGGACCCGAATCCCGCGACCGTCTATGTTGAGCCATGCCCCGTCGGGCCCCGATTTCACCACGACGTGAGCCGTCTCGCCGCCAAGCCGCTTGGAAGCCTCTCGTGGATCAGGCAATTCCCACAGGAGCCTGCAGTCCTCCGCCGACGGCAAGAGGATGTCCACCTGCTTGAGCACCCGTTCCGCGGCGAGCCGGGCGGCCTCCACTCCCCCGCGCGGGGCCCATAATGGGGCCCGGTAGTTCGGGTCGTAAGCGACGACCATGCCCGAGCGCGAGGCCGAGGCAACCGCGGCGTCGATGGCCAGCTCGGCCTCCTCCGACAAGGCTTGGGTGATCCCGGACACGAACAGGATGGTGAATCCTTCGGGCATCACCTTGACGTCTTCTGAGCAGAGCTCGGCGGCAGCAGTCTCGAACCGCCAGTAGGAGAAGCTCCGTTCCCCTCCTACTGCAGTCCTGATGCCGTACAGTCCGGTGCTACCTCGGCCGACTCGAGCGTGAAGCTCCACGCCGAGGGCCCTGATACCCCCCGCCAACCACTCTCCCAGGGCATCCGGGGACAGAACGCAGACGAGCCGGGATCGGAGACCGTGTGCGGCCGCCCTGGCGGCAACGTTCAATGCGTCTCCCCCAACACCGACAATCAAGTCGTCACCCTGCTGGCAGAACTCCACGAGTGGCTCGCCGATGCTCAGCAGTCCCGCACCCCCCACCGGTTCCAAAGGGCCGTCGTGATGGCCATGTGCGAAGCGAGCTTCTGGTGACGCTGACGGCGTCTCAGGCGTCTCCATGGGCTCCCCCTTCGACACGTGGTCGGTCAGCCGGCATCAGGGACCACTTCCTCCCTCCCGGACGGAACCATCGAGACGCTGACCTCACGAGACCTCCCTGCCCGTCCGCCGCGCAAGCACGGCAGCCACGATGATCAGCCCTTTCACCACCTGTTGGAAATAGGACTGCACGTTGAGGAGATTGAGCAGATTGTCGATCAGGCCGAGAACTAGCACGCCCCCGAGGGTCCCTCCAACGGATCCACCACCCCCTCCCAGCACAGCACCGCCGATGACGGTGGCGGCAATGGCATCGAGCTCGTATGCCACGCCGAGATTGGGCTGCGCGATGCCCAAACGCGACACGAGGAGAACCCCGGCGAGGGCGGAGGTGAATCCCGAGATCACGTATGGCAGCGTGGTGTAACGCCGCACGTTGAAACCGGCGAGACGGACGGCCTCCAGGTTCCCTCCGAGCGCGGTGACGGCCCTCCCCGGGACGGTGCGGTTGAGAAAAAGCCACCCGATGACAAAGCACACCAGTAGGACGATCACGGGAACTGGGACGCCAGCGATCGACGCAGCGCCGAGCATGCTCCGGAACGAGCTCTTCTCGGGACTGATCGGGGTGTCGGAATAGACGTATACCAGTCCGCGGAAGGTGCTCAAGGTGGCGAGGGTGACGATGAAGGACGGGAGCCGGAAACGGGCAACCAGGACGCCGTTGATGGCTCCGGCAATGCTTCCCACCACCAGAGCGATCAAGATGGCAAAGACCAACGGCAGATCGGCCACGGCGCCCGCAGCGGTGATCCCTCCCAACGCCACGATGGCGCCAACCGATAGGTCAATCCCCCCACTGAGTATGACATACAACATGCCCAGGCTGATCAGGCCGTTGGTGACCAGCTGTCGGCCCAGGTTGACCAGGTTCGACTGGGTGAAGAAGGTAGCCGACGACAGTGCGGCTGCGACCAACAGGAGTACGAACAGTGCCATGAAGGCATAGTCGACGAGCCGATCAGAGCGTAACCGCAGACGAAAGCCACTGAGCAACCCCGACAGCCGGGGGCCGCCGAGGTGTGGGGTGCCATCCCTCATGCGGCGACACCTGCAGCTGCTGCGAGCAGGGATTGCTCCGTGGCATCGGACCCTCGTTGCTCGGCCACGAGGGTCCCCCTTCGCATCACGAGGATCCGATCGGACATCCCGAGTATCTCGACCAACTCCGAGGAGATGAGCAGGATTGCCGTGCCACCGGCGGCAAGTCGGGCAATCGTCCGATAGATCTCGATCTTGGTGGGCACGTCCACCCCTCGGGTCGGCTCATCGAGGACGAGAACGCGTGACTCGGTCAACAGCCAGCGCGAGAGCAGCACCTTCTGCTGGTTGCCGCCGCTGAGATGATCGACCAGAGTCTCGGGGCCGCGGGCGCGCACCTGGAGTCGATGCATTTGAGAGGCCACGTCGTCCGCCTCGCGTCGGCGATCCACGAAGCCGAGCTTCGCCTGCGCCCGGATAACCGCGAGGGACATGTTCCGACGCACCGAGTGACGGGGCAGCAGGCCGTCCCGCCGGCGGTCCTCTGTGAGATATGCCACCCGGGCATCGAGCGCCTCGCTTGGGCTCTGTGGAGCATAGGGATGACCGTCCAGAGTCATACGGCCGGCTGTGGCCGGTTCCGCACCGAAGATCGCCCTAGCCACCTCGGTCCGTCCACTGCCCACGAGGCCAAACAGGCCGACGACCTCCCCAGCCCCTAATTCGAAGGTGACATCCGAGAACGCCTCACCTCGCCCGAGGCCCTCAACCGCCAAACGGACCGGCGGCGAGACAGGGGACTCCCTCTGCGGATAGACATCCTCGATGCTGCGCCCGACCATCATGCTGATCAGGCCGCGTTGATCGACCTCGGTCGGCCGCACCGTGGCGACATGCTCGCCGTCAATCAAGACAGTGATCCGATCGGCGATCTCGAAGACCTCGTCGAGCCGGTGAGAAACGTAGAAGACGAGGGTCCCTTTCGAGGTCGACCGTCTGATGAGAGCAAACACATGCTCGAGCTCGGCGCGTGACAGCACTGCAGAGGGCTCGTCCAGCACCAGGATCCTGGGGCGCTCTGCGATGCCCTTTGCGATCTCGACCATCTGTCGCTGAGACACGTCCAAATGGTCCACACGAACGCCAACCTCGACAGAGAACCCGAGTTCATCGAGCAGATCCTGGGCCTCAGAGCGGATCTCTTTCGGATCGACGACCAAGCGCCCCTGGCTGGCGAGCCGCCCCAACAAGATGTTCTCGGCCACCGACAGATGAGGAACGAGGCTGAACTCCTGGTAGACGGCCCAGATTCCGAGACGGTATGCGTCCAGGGGTGTGCGAAGACTCATCGGCTGGCCGTCGATCCAGATCTGACCGGTGTCAGGCTGTTCGGCACCTGACATGATCTTGAGCAAGGTCGACTTGCCGGCGCCGTTCTCACCGACGATGGCGTGTACCTCCCCAGCCATCCCTCCGAGATCGACGCCACGCAGGGCCTGCGTCTCGCCGAAGCGCTTGGAGATCCGGGTCACACGCAGCAGCTCGTTGTCCGGCCGATGCCGCGGGGTCTCAGACATCGAATGCCCCGGACAGGGCCTCGAAGGCAATGATCGACTTCTGTCTTGTCATCGACCGAATCGTCTCCGAGAGGCTCTCCCGGCCATGGCCACTCTGCTTCATCCCACCGAAGGGCAGGTTCTCGACCCTTATGGCCGAGGACCAATTCACCACAACCCCACCTACGTCCAGGCGGTAGGCGATATCGAAAGCCTTGCGGATGTCCCGGGTGAACACCGCTGCTTGAAGACCGTACGGTGTGGAGTTGGTCAGGCCCACGGCGTCGTGTATATCGCCGAACCGGATGACTGGTGCCACCGGCCCGAACACCTCCTCGGTGACAACCTGCGCATCAGGGGGGACGTCGACGAGCACTGTCGGATCCATGAACGCGGCGCGGCGGGTGCCGCCGACGGCGACAGCGGCGCCATCGGTCACCGCTGCTGACACCGTCTCCTCGACCCGCGCCGCGGCATTCTCATCGATGAGAGGACCAACGTCGGTCCCCTCCACGAGAGGGTCACCGACCCGGAGTGAGCGAACCCGCTCCACAAGCGCAGACACGAATCTGTCATGGACGGGCTCAGAGACGAATACCCGCTTTGTGGCACAGCAGATCTGGCCGTTTCCTCGCGCCAGTCGACCGAGGACCACGGCTTCGGCGGCCAAGTCGATGTCGGCATCGTCACAGATGATCATTGCATCGTTGCCGCCCAGCTCGAGATGGACTGGGACGAGTGACTCCGCGGCGAGAGCGGAGACGCGTTTTCCCATTCGCACGCTTCCGGTCGCGGTGATGAGATCAGCCTGCCCCGACGAGACGAGACTCTCGCCGACTGCTGTGCCCCCTGTCACCACCTGATGTGCTCCCGCCGGCGCACCGGCCTGCTCGATAAGGCGGGCGATTTCTAGCAGCGTGAGCGGGCATTGAGGGGGCGGCTTGCAGATGACGGCGTTACCAGCAGCCAGCGCAGCGGCCCCCTTGTGGGCGTACAGCTCCGCGGGATAGTTGAACGGGACGATCGCCACAACGACTCCTACCGGTTGGCGGATCGTGAGAGCCAGGTGCGACTCCATTCCGGGTACGGCGTCCATCGGGACCACCGAGCCCGAAAGCCGCTTCGCCTCCTCCCCGAAACCCTGGAAGATGCGCGCAGCGGCTTTGAGCTCCTCCTCGGTCTGTGCCACAGGCTTCCCATTCTCCGATGCCAACAGCGTCTTCAGCTCGTCGAGGTTGTCACGGATGAGGTCGGCCGTGCGCTGGAGGATCTCCGCACGACGATGCGCAGGGAGCCTCGCCATCACCTGGCTCGCAGACCGTGCCGCCTGCAATGCCCGATCCACGTCGTCAGGTGATGCCTCCGGGACGGTATCCAGGTGGCTGCCCGTGGCAGGGTTCAACACCACGCTGACTACGCCAGTGGAAGCGTCGACCCACTGGCCGGCGATCGTCATCCGCATCTCATCACGTCCTCAGCCTCGTTCGCCCAACCCGGGCGTCTGTCTGTCGGCTTAGAACACGCTGTCGGGGTCGTAGTACTCCTCGACGTTGTCCTCGGTGATGAGCGGTGACGGGAAAACGGTGTCTTTCTCGACGTCCTCCCCGGCGAGCACATCCATGAGACGATGAAAGCCCGCACGCCCGATCTCATCGGAGTCGTTCAGGCCTGTCGCCACGTAGTTGGTCCCGTCGAGAATCGCCTTGAGGGCCTCCTTCTGCCCATCGACACCGACGAGGAACATCTCGTCGCTGCGACCTGAATCCGCGATCGCCTTCTGCGCGCCTAAGCACATCGAGTCATTCTCACAAAAGACGGTGGTGATGTCAGCGTGTTGCACGAGGAGACTCTCCGTCACGGCGAGCCCGCCGTCCTCGCTCCATTCGCCGAAGTCGGGAGCCGTCACAGTTTCGATGTCGGTTTCGCCGACCACCGACAGCATGCCCTCTGTTCGGGCGAGCCCAATGGTGTTGTCGGCCGGCCCGCCCTTGATGATGACGACCTTGCCCTCACCTTCGAGCCTGTCGACGATGTACTCCCCGGCGGCCACCCCGATCGCCTCATTGTCCGGGCCAATCCAGCTCGCATAGGGTCCCTCGGCGAGCTTGCGGTCGACCATGACCGCTGGAATCCCCGCCGCGTCGAGAGCTTCGAGCGCCGCCGGCGCGGACTCGAGCGGGCCTGCGCTGATGATCACGCCGTCCACGCCCTGGACGATGAGGTCCTCGATATCAGAGGTCAGCTTGGCGGCATCCCCGTTGGCATCGGTCGAGATCACCTCGACGTTGCCGGCCGCATCCGCTTCTTCCTGCACCGCCTCGGCCATGCCGATGAAGTAGGCGCAACACAGCGTGAAGTTGGCCACGCCGATGGTGTACCCCTCGGACTCGGCAGGGGCTGTGGTATCCGCAGCCTCTGTGCTGTCCGTGGCCTGGGACTCTGTGGTGTCCGTACCCACAGTGGCACTCGTGTCCGCGCTCTCGTCAGCTCCGCCGCAGGCCGCAAGGACCAGGGCGACCGCGAGGATCACTGCCCACCATGTTCGAGTTTTCATGCCTCCTCCTCCCTTAATAGCGTTTCGTATATCAAAACGCTATATTGGATATCGAAAGAATGTACATGGAACCAGTGCTAGACGCAACACGGACTGACCAGTGATTGCCTCCGCAGCGGAGGGTGTCTCGATAAGTGATGCACTGGTAGGTTGTGACGCGGCGTTGACCGCCGTCACCGGTGCGGAAGCCAGGCGTCTAAGCCGCTGGGGTGGCAGAGAGAGATATGTCGGTGGACTCGGCCATGGCGCACGGCAGTCCTGGGAGTCTCGGGACAGGGAGATCCTCTAATGACCGCGACTGGAGAACGAACACTCAAGGTACTGGAGTACCTGGCCCAGCAAGGTGCATCCAGCCTGCGGAAACTGGCGGCGGATCTCGAACTCAACAAAGCTACGGCCCATCGCTTCGTCACAGCTCTCGTCAAGACGGGCTATGCGCACCAAGATCCAACGACACGTGACTACGCCCCTACCACCAAACTGCTCGAGCTCGGCAACTCCGTGCTCGACAAGATCGATGTCCGACGGCAGGTGCGTCCACACCTTGAGAATCTGGCTCATACCACCGGAGAAACGGCGCATCTCGCGGTGCTCGAAGGTCTCGAGATCGTCTACATCGACAAGGTCGACGGGAACCAGGCCGTGACCATGAAATCACGCGTCGGGGCGCGGGCCAGCTGCCATTCGACAGCCCTCGGGAAAACCCTTCTTGCGCATCAACCGCGGTCCGAGTGGCAGCGCTATGTGTCCGAGGTCGGCCTTCCCCAACGCACACCCAGGACTGTGACCGATCCCGCTCGCTTCGAGAAGATGCTTGAAGCCGTCCGAGAGGCCGGGTACGCGCTCGACGACATCGAGAACGAGGAAGGTATTCGCTGCGTGGCCTGCCCCGTCTTCGACCATACAGGTGAGGTAGCGGCCGCGATGAGCATCTCCGGATGGACAGTCAGCATGACCCCTGAGCGGGCCCATGGCTGGATCCCTTCACTTCTCGAGACAGCACACGACGCATCGCTCGGCCTTGGTTACAAGCGCACGGCACCGTGATTGGGTGCTCGAGTGATGCGCGGTGGATTCGCTGCGTTCGTCCTCGAACATTGAGAAGGTGAGAGGGTTGTGGCTGCCGTCATTTGACGCATCGTCTGGACTACAAGAAGCCGGCAGATACAATCCTTGGTCCTTGACTACCAGTCAGGGCCCATAGCTCAGTCCGGTTAGAGCGCATCCCTGATAAGGATGAGGTCCGTGGTTCAAGTCCACGTGGGCCCACGTCGAAATGCCCCGGTTGAAGCCGGGGGATTTCCCTTGTACACCCAGGTACAACCCCCTTTTTCCTGTCCCTGCCAGGTGGTCCCGTCTGATGAGGTCTGGCGACCTCTGTTGTGGACTGATGTGGTCTCCGTGGGGCGCAAACGGGGCGCAAAGGGGGCGCTCGGGGTGGAGCGGCTGTACTTCGCGAGCGATCAGGTCCGGTCTGGATCGATGGCTCGGCGTGATCGCGATGCTTGACTCCGTCCAGGATCGATCTTTCTCCAGATCCCGGCCCGCGGTCTCCTTTCCGAGGGAGTAGACCAGGTTGGTGGCCGCACCAACGGTGACACAAGTTGATGTCCCCGAGGAACCCGGTGTTGGCTCGGCCGATGTCGCAGCTGTCGATGGGGACGATCGCCGACCTGGGTCGGGGGTGTCGCCCGACGGCGATTGGTTTCGCCAAGGGCAACCCGACGTCAAGGTGGATTCTTGTAGGCGAGCCCATGACCGCGATTCTGTCCCTCTGGCCGGATAGAACATAGACTGATAAACATCCAGGGAGATACCACATGACTGAGCCAACCTTGTTGGACAAAACCGAGGGCGATCAGGAGAAGTCGGACGCAATCGAGCGAATCAAACTTGCACGCGAGGCCAGAGAGGCCGCCGAGCGACAGATCCGTGAGCGTAGCAAGCAACGTGACGACGGCCACGAATGGACTACTGAGAAGGCCTGGCGCAATCGCAGAGCGCATGACCGCGCCTGAGCAGACTCCCTACTTTTATGCGCTGCAAGGTGATCGGTACAGCCGACAAGAGCTCATCCGGGAATACGAGGAACTGACCGACCGCAGCCTTGTGGTGTTGATCGGGCAGCTCGACAACGAAGTCATACCTCCCTTCGTGGATGCCATCGGTGACATTGATAGAGCCGGACCGCTAGACCTCATGTTGGCCTCACCTGGGGGTGACGCCGAGTCCGCGCTTCGCATCGCCAAGCTGTGCCACGCGGGACGGACAGATTTCAGAGTCGTAGTCCCCGATCAGGCCAAATCGGCTGCAACGATGCTGGCGCTTGGAGCCGAGGCCATCGTGATGAGCGACACGTCTGATCTGGGACCAGTGGATGCCCAGATCTGGATGGGGAGTCGCAGAGAGTACGTGCCCACTAAAGACGTCGTCGATGTCGTCGGCGATCTTGAGACTCGTGTGAAGGGCAACCCGGAAGCGTTCCCCTTTTATTCAGCTCTTCTGGGTGACGTCGATGCCGTTGCCTACCAAAGGGCTGTCGCAGCCTCGAGTCGGACCAATGAGTTGGTGGTGGAGTTCCTACGGTGCAGGGCTTCCCCACCGGATGAGGTCAAGGCTCGGGAGGTGGCAACGTTGCTTCAGGGGCCGGCCGCTCACGGTGCTGTCGTGGATTTCTCCAAGGCGATCGCTTTGGGCCTCCCGGCCATTTACATCGATCCATCCGCGCACGAATGGCAACTCCTGTGGAGGCTTTACTCCAGGTACCACGTCTCACTCGGACGTAACCCGATCGCCTTGATCATCGAGGGACGACGAGTCTCCCTGATCCGGGAATACCAATAGGCCATGAGAACCGCACGCGGCGCACTCCAGAAATTCGAGGCGGTTCCGCGAAAGCGCTGAGACAGTCCGTCTGAAAAACCGGAGGTCGACGGATCGACGCCGTCCCTGACCACCATCTCACTACCAGGCGAAACGCCTAAAGTGCCTGGTAGAAGCTATGAACGGTACCCTCGCCGGCTCTCTCTGGATCTCACGTCGCCTTGCCACGCCACGCCTCATCTCGCATGTGTCGCGGCACAAATGGGGCACAGCGGGCGAATAGCGCTGGAACTTTGACCCATCGCGTCGGCACATGTGGTCTCCGACTCAGGAGGGGCTCGGACATCGGACGCCTACACGGGCAACCCTCTTACATCATGCGATCGTCGGTAATTGTGTTCCCAACTGCAGAGTTCAGAGAGCCCGGAAAACAGAGGAATGCCCTCCTTCGAGCACCGCGAGCTGCTTGACCCCCAATAGTTGAACCAGGGCATTCCTCCGATGCCTGACCGCCTCACCACACGATGCGATGGTGGGTCCGGTGGGAGCGAATCCACAACCTTCGGGTTAAAAGTGCGTCGGGCACCGTTTCCGCCCGTGTCCCGGTGTCGCGTTCTGCGAGCCAGTGTCAGGGTTTTCCCCGTGAGCATTCCCTTGCCAGGAGTCCCCGCGTGCGGTTCGGTTTCCTCCTCGGCGTTTGCATATCGGTTTGCAACGCGACCATGAACCGAGCGCATCGAGCTATGTCAAGCTAGTGGCCCGTCTGTGAAATGAGTCGGCGGTTCGTGGCGGCGGGAAGCGGCGCCCAAACCCTCGGATCCGCACCATCAGCACCACCCAGATCACATCCACGAGGCACTACTAGAGCAGGCCGATGCCTCGAGCCACTTTTAGTTATCCGCGTACGGAAGAATGGGCGGGACGTGCGTCCGCTGACCTTCTCCCAGAGAATCGACCAGCTCGTCATAGAGCTCGAAGCAGGTAAGGGCCCACTCCCCGACTCGGTGACATCGCGAAGACACGGGGTGTACGCCTTGTGGCTGGACGACAAGGCGTATCGCCAATTGGGCCTGGGGAGGGGTGTTGGTGGTGTCGCGTACGCCGGCGTGGCTGGAGGAACCGGGGGCCTGGCGAAACGGTTCCGCGAGGAGTGGCGCCCACCGCACTCGGGACGCTCGAGCCCGCGTCGCACACTTGGTGCTCTACTGCGTAGGCGGTTGAAGCTGAAGCCGAGACCACGCCCAGGCGGAGGTGGAAAGAACTTCAAGTACTTCGGCTTCGGGGAGGATGGCGAAGCTGCTCTCAGTGCGTGGATCGAGGCACACGCCTTGTACGCGTGCGCCGAAGTGAACGTTGACGAGTGGATCGCTGTCTACCGCGTCGAAGACATCGAGACGGCGCTCATCGAACGGCTGCGGCCACCTCTGAACATGACCAAATGGCGGAATCCGGCGAGGGGTCGTATCTCCGGAGCACGCAAGTCGGCCGAATGGGCAGCGTTGAGATGGGCGGTCCGTGAACGACGGCGGGCTGAGAAGCTGTGACCTGAGGCCATCGCGCGAAGTGGCGTTGACCCGCAGTACCAGAATCACTGTTTTGGACTGCGACTTGATGCGCTTCTTGTAGGCGAGGAACGCCCTCGCCTCCCCATCGTCTTCGAGGATGAGATCGCAGCTGGCGAGAGCGTCGAGTATGTCAAAGACGGTGACTCGGGAGCCCTCTAGGTGGCATTCGTAGGCTCCAAGCGCAAGGGGAGGCGACAATGCGACTTCAAGGTCTGAACCGGAATGCGTTTGCGCTACGCGCAGTCATCGTCGGTGCCGCGGTAGGAATCGCAGCGTGCTCAAGCACCGACACCGGTCAGGAAAGCACGGAGGACACTTCCGCCACGGTGTCCTTTACCCAATTCGAGAATGAGATGGCGGAATTGGAGGATGAGATTGCGGAGCTGTCCGATCAGCTCGCTGCGCAGTCGACGGACATAGCAGCGTTGCAGCAATTGACATCGGAGCTGGACCGGGAGAATGCGTCATCGCGAGCATCATTCGAGACCATTGGGCCCCCGCCACCCAATCCGGAGATCTCTGCCCGCTTGTCGGCCGTCGAAGTCGGATTGGCCGAGCACGCCGAGATGCTCGGATGGGAGGGCAGCTATTCGGACGGGATGTGGGCCGACATGCAAGCTGTCCTGGACTGTCTGGAGGAGATAGTCGGTCTCGGGGGGGTTGCGTCGATTCCGAACAACTCGTGTCGCTTGATTGGTGCCGGGATGATTGGTGCCCTATGACTTCCGCGCCGGATTCTGTGCTCGAAAGACAACGCGCGATGGGCGCTCACGTTGAGGCGATATTGGTTGCATCGGCCGCGGAATTAGCGGCCATTCAACGAGACGGAATCCGAGATGGGTCACCCGCGTGGAGGGAGATCGAGCCACGTTCCGGAATCACGGACGAGGAACGCCGGGCCTAGGAGGAAGCTCCCGTGCAGGGCCTCAAGGCCATGAGTGCGGCGTTTGATTTTGTAGGCTCCGCGCTGGACCTCAACGCTCGGTACTTGGCCCCTTCGTTGCCCAGCAATACCCGTCAATCGCGTGCCATGACCGGCGTGAGGGATGCCCTAGGGTCGGCTCGACGGTTCGGCCGTAAAGCGCAGATCAGCTTCAGTGACGAACAGGCCGCGGCCCTCGACGAACTCGGAGCTCGTGTTACTGCTCATCCGGCCCGCGCCACTGGTAGCTCCACCCTGGAGCAAAAGCTAAGAGATATCGCCCAAACTCTCTCGCTTGAGGATCGACTTTCAGATGCTGGCCTCGAAGCATTGTCGAACTGTGCCCACGCCACGAAGTCGGCCCGAGACGCAATCGTCGTCGGGTGGGATGACGATGGCACGCCAAAGCTCACGACACACGTCGCGGACCATCTCGACTTCGTGGGTCTTTGGCACGGCTATTTTTCGACCGATCAGGAAATGGAGTCTGTCGCGGCCGATTGCTTCATCGACGGGCGCGACCTCGGCATCGCTGAGATGGCCTGTGCAATCATCCAGGCAATTGACGACGGCGAGGGAGGCTACACGCTCACATTTACGGACGACGGAGGCGACACCTATCAGGTGAGCGCGCGGGATCACATCCTCCTCGGCGACTCTGCGACCGGGCTCGACTCATTGGCCCGAAAGTTCCCCTTCCTCTCGGCCTGTCCGGGCACCGTGCCGCCACTCGACCAGTAACTAAACCGAGAACCTCCGCTCGATCATGGAGTTCGCCCGCCGCGAGCGATCACAGACCACCGCCGTCTACACCAGGACCACGAAGGCGCGGCTGCTCCGGGTCGTCGAAGCGATCGACTACTGAGGCGCTGTAGGTTCACTCTGCAGAGGAGGCGCGAGATGAAATGGATCGTTGGGACGCTCGCTGTGTTGGTCGTGGGCCTCGGTGCAGTGGCGTGGCTGGGATGGCAAGCGGTTGAGGACCTCGAGACCGAACTGGCGGCCCTCTCGGCTGCGGTAGACGACCTCGATGCGGAGTCGGATCAGGAGGGCGCCCAGGTCGACGTTTTCCTCCATCAGCAGATCGAGGACCTGTCCACCACGGACGTGGGAATCGCTCAGGACCTCGAGGACCTGGCCACGGCCGACGACGAGACGGCCGGCCGGCTAGCCGACGCGGAGAATGCGATCGATTCGCTCGTCGACGAGGTCGCTGGGATCCCTGCGCTCATCCTGGCCATGCAGCCCACATCGCCCTCACCGGCGAGCTCGCCGGAGCCGGCCGGGCCGACCGTCGAATGGTGCGCCGAGTACCAGCTAAACCTCGAGAACGCCGGCAACGCCGCCGCTCGAGCTCAGGGCCTCTCCGGGATGAACTTTGGCCAGTATCAGGAGTGGGTGATCGCCCCGATGGTCGACGTCGGATGCCCCAGCCCGAACGACTGACCTTCCAGAATCTGTATATTCAAAATTAGGTTGCCCCTACTTGACAGACCTTCGGGTTAAAAGCCCGATTCAGGCCAATTCGCCTACCAGGGCAGTTGTCCAAAAACCTAATGCTGACCAGGGAGTATCCTCTTTCTAAGTCTTACGTCCGTGAGCGCCTTCTGACGTCTGTTGCGGCCCAAATGCGGCCCAAACGCAGGCGGCTTGGACAGACTGGCCGTGAGTCTCGAGGTGGGCGACCAGCTGTGGTCGTCGGCGAGGGTGTGCGCCCCGATGGTGCGCGCAGGCAGGCTGAATGGCCCGGGTTTCGTGGAGGGTTTCTTATGCTGCTTCGCCTCTCACAGTAGCGGCGTTTTCGTAGTCGATTGGGGACATCATTCCGTTGGTGCTGTGGCGCCTCCTTGGGTTGTAGAACTGGTCGATCCATGTGGCT
>JBOGET010000145.1:0-18415 GCA_050741975.1 Acidimicrobiia bacterium | reverse complement strand
GATCGGCGATGGCCGCCAGGGCCCGATCAAGTGTTGCATACTGAACCATTTGGTTCAGTATCACTCAACCGGCTCCTCATGTCAAGCGGGAGGTAGGGTGCGCGCAAGTGACAGATCCGACGGTCTTGCCCCCCGATCTCCCCCGCCCCGTCGATGACGGCGCCGGCGACCACTTGCCCGGGATGACCCTGCCTGCCATGGAGCTCCCGACCACGACCGGTGCAAAGCAGTCACTACAAGACCTGTCGACGCACTGGTTGGTGTTGTATGTCTATCCCCGCACCGGCGGGCCAGGGATATCCCTTCCGGACGATTGGGATCTCATACCGGGTGCCCGCGGCTGGACACCACAGTCGTGCGGGTTCCGCGATCATCACGCCGAGCTACGCGACCTGGACGCCAACGTCTGCGGTCTCAGCGCCCAGCCCATCGAAGAACAACGGGAGTTCGTCCGACGTATGCACATCCCATTCCCACTGCTCAACGATTCGACCCTGCGACTCTCCGAGCCCCCATTGCGGCTCCCCACGTTCAGCGCCGACGGGATGACCCTGTACAAGCGGGTGACCCTCATCGCCGAGCAGAATCGGGTCGCCCGGGTCTTCTACCCGGTGTTCCCCCCCGACCGAAATGCCGAGGAGGTCATCGCCTACCTTCGCTCCGCTGCCTGAGCTTGCACGCCAAAACCTCTTGTCCCGGCTCGTGCTAGGCCATACGTTCGAGGGGGTGACCCACGAGAACGACCGTCACCAATGCCGGGGGCGTAGTCTGGCGACATGAGCCGACGAGGGGCCGGCCTTCTCTTGTTGCTGGCGATTGCCGCTTGCAGCCCCGAGGTCGTCATCGAGACCTCCACACCCAGCCCGGCCACTACGACGACCCAGTCCACACCGGCTACCTCCTCGACCCGGGTCGAGACCACGACCATCACGACGACCACGATCCTGCCGACGCCGGATCTGAGTGGTGATCTGACCTGGTTCGCCCCCCTGCCCCCGATGCCGACCGACGCCGGACGTCCCTACACGGGGTCCGAGGACTTCATGGATCTCTTCGCCCCCGACGCACCCTGGGAAAGGGCCGCATCACAGCTCGATGTGTTCAAGTTGTACGGGGAGTGGGTGGCCTACCACGCCACAGCCGACCAGTTGCGCACCGCGGTCGAGGCGATCCGGGATCGGGGTCTGGCAGTTGCCGTGGAGGCTGGGCCCCTCGACCCTCCCCCGGAATGTGGCAACGGGATCGAGGGCTTCGCCGGCACCGACGAGGGGACACTGATCGCCAATCGCATCATCGAAGCCGGCGGTCGCATCGACCTGATCGCCCTCGACGAGCCCCTCTACTTCGCCTCCATCTACACCGGCGAGCAGGCCTGTGATTGGGATCCGGCCCGGGTAGCGACAGAGGTGGGCGAGTTCATCGGCCTGATGCGGGGATTCTTCCCCGACATCGTGATCGGTGACATCGAGCCCACCCCCGGCCCGACCACGGCCGGGACCTACACCACCTGGCTGGAGACGTTCCGAGAGGTGAACGGGTACGACCTCGCATTCCTCCATCTCGATATCGACTGGTCGCGGGACGAATGGCCGGCCACGGCCTTCGAGATCGTCGATTTCGGGGAGGGCTTCGGGGTCCCGGTCGGGATCATCTTCACCGGCAACCACTCCGACCCGGGCGACGACATCTGGCTCGCCATCGCCGGGGAGCGGGTCAAGGAGTATCAGGAGGCGGCAGGCGTGGTCCCACCCCATGTCGTGTTCCAGTCCTGGACGGACCATCCCGACCGGGCTCTCCCCGAGACCGAGGCCTGGACCTTCACCAACCTCCTCCTCACCTACTTCACCGAGCCCTTCGCTCTTGGGTTCACAACCGAGCAGCTCGCCGGGAACATCGCTCTAGGGCGACCGGTCACGGCCTCCGCCGCCGAGCCAGGGGCCGGCCCGGAGCGGGTCGTGGACGGTGACGCCGGAACCCACTGGTCGGCGGGGGCGGGCCCGACCCAGTGGGTGGAGATCACCCTGGACGGGCCGAGCGACATCACGGAGATCCGGCTCACCCCGGCTCAGTTCCCCGCCGGTGATACCGCCCATCGCATCCTGGGCTGGATCGGCGGGGCCTCGGTGGAGCTGGATGGGTTCAATGGGCCGACCAGCGACGGCGAGCCCATCGTCATCACCCCGCCCACGCCCTGGGCGGGGGTGGAGCGGCTCAGGGTGGAGACGACCGCCAGCCCGTCCTGGGTGGCCTGGTACGAGATCGAGGTGTTCTCGGGCCCCTGATCGGGTGCACGACGGCGTTCATGGGCGCGCTCCTCGCCGATTCGGGTCATCGGCTTCGACGCCGATCTCTGTGGCTTTCACCGCCAGCCAGACTCGGCTGCCCGGCACCAGGCCGAGCTCGTCGGTTGCGGATCTGGTCACCTCGACGATGAGGGGCAGCGGTGGTCCGGTGCGAAGCCGGACTCGATCATCGAGCTGTTCGATACGGTCGACGGTGGTCACCCAGGTGTTGCGAGGGCTCCCTTCCGGCCGTTCTCGATGGACCGAGATGGCGGTGGGATGGATGGTGACCAGCACCGGCCCTTCGGCGTCGTGGTCGGCGATTCGGATTGTCTGGGTCCCGGTGGCGACCTCTCCCCCGGACGCGGTGCCGGCAAGCAAGTTCGACCCGGCCAGGTCGGCGGCATAGCGGGTGCGAGGTCGGAGCCTTATGTCATCGGCGGTGCCGGTTTGGGTGACATTGCCATCTTCGATGACGTGGATCTCGTCGGCGAGGAGGAATGCCTCGGTGGGGTCGTGGGTGATGAGGAGCCTGGGACCACCGAAGCCCTCGAGATGTTGGGCGAGGGTCCGTCGCAATTCGGTGCGGGTGGTTACGTCGAGAGCAGATAGAGGCTCGTCGAGGAGGAGCAAGTCGGGTTCGGTCACAAGGGCTCTGGCCAGGGCCACCCGTTGGGCTTGACCCCCCGACAGGTCGCCTGGCTTTCGTCTCTCGAGCCCGTCGAGCCCCAGCCTTCCGATCCAATCCCGGGCACGCGTCAGGGCCTGGTCACGGCCGATCTTGCGACTGCGGGCCCCGAAGGCGATGTTCTCGATGACGGTGAGATGGGGGAACAGCAGGTATTCCTGGAACACCACACCAACCCGACGGGCCTCCGCCGGGACGAATACGCCCTGACCCGGATCATCGAGGGTGATTCCCGCCAGTTCGATCCGACCCCGGTCCAGGGGAAGAAGGCCGGCAATTGTGGCCACGGCAGTCGACTTCCCGGCTCCATTCGGGCCCAGCAGGGCGACGGTGCTCCCCGCGGAGATCGACATCTCGACCTCGAGTTGGAACGTATCGGATCTGCGGACGACCAGGCTGGCCTGGAGCCCATCCTGGCTCACAGCGCCTTCCACCAACGCTCCCGAAGGGCGATCAACACGGTCAGTGAGACGGCGACCATAACCAGGCTGATGGCGACGGCCGTGTCCCGCTCGCTCTCCAGAGCGACGAACACGGCGAGCGGCAGCGTCTGGGTCCTGCCCTGCAGGTTGCCGGCGAAGGTGATGGTGGCGCCGAACTCACCGAAGGCCCTCGCCCAGGTCAGCACGAGACCCGCCACCAGGGACGGTCCGATCATCGGCAACGTCACCCGCCGCATCACCGTCCAGCGCCGGGCCCCGAGGGTGGTGGCGGCGTCCTCGTAGCGCCGGTCCATGTTCCTCAGTGCGCCTTCGACGGTGATCACCAGGAACGGCATGGCGACGAACGTGGTGGCCACGACCACACCCCAGATGGAGAACGGCAACAACAGACCCGTTGCCTCATGGATGGGCCCACCGACCAGACCACGGCGGCCGAGGGCGAACAGCAACGCCGCGCCTCCCACGACCGGTGGAAGGACAAGGGGCAGGGTGACCATGCCACGGACCACCGACCGACCGGGGAACTCGACGCGGGCCAGGAGCCAGGCAAGGGGTACCCCGACCGCGACGGCTATGACCGTGGCCGCCAGCGATGCGATCAGAGACAGCCGCAACGCGTCGGTGACGACGTCACTGCCGAGGATCTCGGGCAGATCGGACCACGGTGTCCTGGCCAACAGACCCGCGAACGGCAAGACGAACACGGCCAACCCCAGGCATCCCAACACGACAACGAGCGCTGGAGGCCGGCCCGCGACCCGTCGCCGTTCCACCGGTAATGCTTTCAAGGTGACGTGAAACCGTACTCGCCGAGGATCGCCTGGCCCTGCTCCGAGAGCACGAAGTCGACGAACGCCGCGGCTGCCTCTGGATTCGGCGCGTTGGTCAAGGCGGTGACCGGGTACTCGGCGACCACGTTGACCTCGTCGGGAATGTCGATCCCGTCCACGGCGCCGTCGGTCGACCTGACATCTGAGACGTAGGTGATCCCTGCGTCCAATTCCCCGGCCACGATCTTGGTGAGCAGCGCCCGCACGTCGGGTTCGTCGGTGTCGATCGCCGGAGTCACGCCCGCATTCTCCAACGCCTGTCGTCCATAATCCCCACACGGCACGTCCTCGGCGCACAGCCCGATCAGAAGCTCTTCGTTTCCGAAGTCCTCCAGCCCGGTGATACCTGCCGGGTTGCCTGCCGGCACTGCGATCTGGAGCAGACTTTGGGCGAAGACCTGAGGCTCGCCCGATGCTTCGCCGGCCTCTGCCACTCGATCCATGTTCGATGTGTTCGCCGAAGCGAACACATCCGCCGGGGCGCCTTCGAGTATCTGCTCCCGCAGACCGGAGCTCGGCCCGAGGTTGAGTGCCACATCCACAGCTGGGTTTGCGGCTTCGAACGCCGACTCGACCTCGGCAAACGCCTCGGTCAGTGATGCCGCGGCCGAGACCAGGATCTCCCCCTCCAGGCCCGGCGATGCCCCCGCGGTCGCGGTGTTCTCCATATCTGCACCATCACAGGCCACCGACACCAGCACGAGGGCCGTCAACGCGGCCATACGGGGCCTGAACTTCATTCGGATCGACTACTCTCGTTGTGACTAATTGGATGGTCGCAATGAGATTATCCGGGGTTGAGCCGATGTCACAAGCGTGAACGGCGCGGCCGTCCCGGATCTAGCCTTCGTTACCCCTGACTATGGACAGCTCCCACCCGTCACTGACGGAATATGCCGTACTCGGCGTCCTCGCCGAGGGACCAAGTCACGGCTTTGCCCTCTCCAAGCAGCTTGGGCCGGACGGTGAGGTGGGCCGAGTGCTCACCGTGCGCCGGCCCCTTGTCTACCGTGCCCTCGACCGGCTCGTGGATGCAGGACTCGCCGAGCCCGTGCATACCGAGAAGGGAGACGCCGGACCGCAACGGGTCGTCCACCGTATCACCGCAAGAGGACGACGTCGGCTCCGGCGCTGGCTCGGGGAGCCGGTGGAGCACATCCGCGACATGCGCATCGAGTTTCTCCTCAAACTCGCTCTGCTCCGCCGCGCCGGAAGCTCACCACTCACGCTCGTCAGGGCACAGCGAGCGACCCTCGACCCGACTCTCACTGCGCTCGATGATCCCGACGCCGAACAGGACGATCACGTCGAGCTGTGGCGCCAGCACAACGCGGCCGCGGCCGCCGCCTACCTCCAAGACCTCGAAGTCCTCTACCGCCGAAACTGACCGGCCGACACCAAAGAGAAGAAATGCTCAGCGAGACCCAAGTCGAGTTCCTGCATCAGCATCATGCCGCCGCCATGATCACCACCCATCCGGACGGCACCCCGCATGCGGTACGAGTAGGGGTGGCGCTCGTCGATCGACATATCTGGACCAGCGGGACCCTCGACCGGGTGCGCACCAGACATCTACGCCGTGACCCTAGGGCCACCCTCATGCTCTGGGACCAGGGTTATGGCTATCTCACGCTCGAGGGTCGGGTCGACATCCTGGAGGGACCGGAGATTCCCGACCAGAGCATCCGGCTCTTTCGGGTCATGCAGGGCAAGGCAGTCGGGGACAGACTGCTGTGGAACGGTGAGGAGAAGGACGATGACGAGTTCCGTCGCATCATGGTCCGGGAACGACGGGTCATCTACGAGCTCACACCGGGGCGGATCTACGGGATCGATTGAGAATCGAGGGGAAGGCTCGAGTGGCGTCGGCCGGCATTCGTCGCGTCCGCGGTCGGGCGTACCACCGCGGTGTGTCAACCGGCGGGATGAGCCTCCGTCACCTTGGGCTCGAGCGGCTTGGTGGCGGGGCCGACAAGCACCGACCCGTCGACATCGAAGCGGGAGCCATGACAGGGGCAGTCCCACGTGGTCTCGGCGGCATTCCAGTGCACGGTGCAGCCGAGGTGGGTGCAGGTGGGCGACACGATGTGGAGCTCACCCGAAGGAGCGCGATAGGCAGCCACGGCATCCCCGTTTGCCTCGACCAACCCTCCGTCCCCCGGGTGCAGGTCGGTGACGGGGGGCAACGACAATCGGCCGATGCGATCACCGACGAGGTAGCGGGCGACCTCGAGGTTGCCGGCGACCAGCTTCCTGACCGCAGAGGCATCACCGATCCGACCTGCGCCGAATGCCTCCAGGTGGGGATTGTCGATCCCCTCTATCGAGTCGGCCATCATCCGCGCCGCGGCGGTTCCGTTGCTCAGACCCCATTTGCGAAACCCGGTGGCCACCATCGTCCTCGTCGTGAGTGGGGACCGGCCCACATAGGCCATGCCGTCGGCTGTGTCGTAGTCCTGGGCGGACCAGCGATACTCGAATGACTCGACGTCGAACCGCTCACGGGACCATCGTTCGAGCTCCCCCCACCGGCCCGGTGTCGCGGCCGGGTCTCCGGCCTCATGGCTCTCCCCGACGATGATGACGCCTGTCTCGCCTCCCTCAGGCCAGGGGCGGAAGGATCGGACGGGCTGGCCGGCGCCGATGTACATGCCCGGGGGTGGAGTCGATCCAAGCCGGGCCGCAACGCCGTACGCCCGCCAGGGACGGGTCTTGGCGAAGAACCCGCCCCGGTGGATGAATGGAAGCAAGGTGGCGAGGACGGCATGACGGGCGGTCACCGATCCACCCTCGCCACTGACCTCCACCGTGTCTTCGATCTCCTCCAGTCCGTTCATCCGGCTCGACTCGTAGATCCGGCCTCCGGCTTCGACCAACCATCCGGCCAGGGCATCGCAATAGCGCACCGGATGGAAGTAGGCCTGGTCGGTGAACTCGAGCGCCCCTGCAACCGGGAAGGGCAGGGCGGCGTCGGTGATCAGCTTCGCCGGCAGACCAAGATGCAGGGCAGCTTCGTGCTCCTTCTCCAACCGGGTGGCTTCCTCAGAGTCGAGGGCGTAGACGAAAGCGGAAGCCCGGCGAAACCCACAATCAGCTCCTGACTCGAGCACGAGCCCCTCGACGATGTCGATCGCCTCCTGGTTGGCTGTCGCGTAGGAGCGAGCCACATCCTCCCCGCGCTGTTCGCTCAATTTGTGATAGATCAGGCCGTGCTGGGAGGTGACCTTTCCGGTGGTATGCCCGGTAGTGCCTCCTCCCACCCGCCCCGCCTCCACCACGGTGACCTCTCGTCCGGCCTTCTGGAGGAGCACTGCCGTCGTCAGGCCCGTGATTCCGGCACCGACCACCACCACATCGGTGCTGATCGCCCCGGAGAGGGATGGGTAGTTCGCCCTGTCGGCGTCGGTGAGCCACACCGAGCGACGCTCAGACAACGGTCGGCCTTCTCATGACTGGTTATACCCGCCGTGGTCCCCTTCGAATCGACCGAAGCCCTTGCGCAGCTCCGCATCGTCATCGCTGCTGGGGGCACGGTTTGAGGGAAGCCGTCAATGCGGAGCGGGGCCGGTGGCCGTGCCGAGCTCCGCCAGCCGCCGCTCGAGCAGGCGCCGCTCGGCGTCGTCGTGGACCAGCGACAGCGCCCGGCGGTAGGCATCACGGGCCTCTGCGGTGCGACCGAGGCGGCGCAGCAGCTCGCCCCGGGTCGAGTGCAGGTAGCGGTAGTCCTCGAGGGCGAGGCGATCGACGATTTCGAGCCCCGCCTCGGGACCCTGCTTCTCGGCGACCGCTATCGCCCTGTTCAGCTCGACCACCGGTGAGTCCGTGAGGCGGGAAAGCTCGCCGTAGAGGGCAGCGATGTGGGCCCAGTCCCGCGGCTCGTCGGCATGCAGGGAGGCGATCGCCGCCTGCAAGACATAAGGACCGCGGCCGTGCAGGGCGAGGGCCCGCTCGAGCACCACCTGCCCTTCCGCGATCTGGGTCGTGTCCCACAGCGCGCGGTCCTGGTCGGCGAGCAATACCAGGTCGCCGTCACGAAACCGCGCCTCGCGGCGGGCGTCGAGCAGCAGCATCATCGCCAGGAGACCGTGCACCTCCGGCTCCTCGGGCATCAGCTCGGCGAGGGCACGGCCGAGATGCAGCGCCTCGGCCGCCATCTCGCCGCGGCCACCGTAACCCTCATTGAAGATCAGGTAGACAACCGCGTGCACGGCAACGAGCCGATCGGGCAGCAAGTGGTCGGGAGGCACGCGAAACGGGATCCCGGCGGACTTGATCTTGCGCTTCGCCCGCACCAACCGCTGTGCCATCGTCGGCTCAGGGACCAGGAACGAACGGGCGATCTCGCCGGTGCTCAGGCCGCCGAGCGTCCGCAGGGTGAGAGCGACCTGCGCGTCGGTGGCGAGTGCCGGATGACAGCAGGTGAAGATGAGCTCGAGTCGCTCGTCGGGAAATGTTGTCGCGTCCATCGTGTCCTCCCCTGTCTCAGGCACTTGGAGCAGCCGCGTCTTCGCCGCCAGCGTCCGATCGCGGCGAATCCGGTTGATGGCTCGGTTGCGTGCCGTCGTCAGCAGCCAGGCGCCGGGGTTGTCCGGGGGCCCGTCCCGCGGCCAGCGCTCTGAGGCGATGGCGAATGCCTCCTGCGCGGCTTCCTCGGCGAGGTCGAAGTCGCCGAGGTAGCCGATGAGCGCAGCCAGAACACGTCCCCACTGCTCGCGGAAGACCTGTTCGAGGATCGCTACCACTCCACGATGGGACGCACCTCGACCGCGCCGCCCAGACGTGCCGCCGGGACCCGCGCCGCCAGCTCGATCGCGGCGTCGAGGTCTTCGGCCTCGAACAGGAAGTAGCCGCCAATCGACTCCTTGATCTCGACGAACGGGCCGTCTGTGGTCAGCGTCTTACCGTCCTGTACTCGCACGGTGGTTGCCGTCTCGGGAGCATCCAGCCCGAGGCCGGGGGTGACCCCCGGGGTCTCGTTGATCGCCTGGTAGTCGGCGAACACCGCCTTCTGCTCGTCCTCGGAGAGCTTGGCCCACTCGTCCGGGGACCGTGGGGTGGGGGCGTCACCCTGATGGATCAGCATCATGTACTTCATCGCTTCCTCCTTCTCGGAATGTCGCCCATAAGACAAACGGGGAGTGAAGAAATCGACAGCTCCGCGCAAAAAACCTAGCTTCGGCGCCGAGCCCGCGAGTCGAGGTCACCCCCTGTGGCGATTCTTCGATCCCAAACGGAGGCGAATCATGATCAGTTTCACCAACACCGTGCACATCGAACGGCATGTCGAAGAGGTCTTTGCCTACCTGGCCGACCTAGAGCACACGCCGGAGTGGAACTGGGCCATCACCGAGACGAAGAAGATCACGCCAGGACCCATATCCGTTGGCACTCGCTACCGCCAGATGAGGAGTGTCCCCCAAGCGGCAACCGAAGACCTAGAAGTCACCGTCCTCCAACCCAACCGGCGCATCGACGTCGAGGGAACCCTGGCCCAGTTGCCTGCCCATCTCACCTACCAGCTCGAAGAGACCGACACCGGCACCCGGCTCACCAACACGGTGGTGCTGGAGCCACAAGGAGCTCTCCGGGTCGCGGGGCCTCTCGTCGGAGGACGAATCAAACGAGCCGTGGCCGACAATCTCGGCCAACTCAAGGCGCTCCTCGAAGGGGGCACCGACTCGAGGAACTGACCTGGCCGAGCAAAGAGTGCACGTCTCAGTTGGTCGCCATGGGTCGGTTCGGGGCGCCGTCTTCGAGGCCGTCGAGGCGTCATGACACCTTAAGGCGGGCATGAGCCACGTTCGCAGGTTGGTACCCGAGCCGAAGCAAGCCCGTAGAGGATCACTCACGGGCAGACACGTGGCGCGTGATGGAGAACGAGAACCAGGTGCCAGGGCAGCCAAAGGGAGCGGAGCAGCCGGGATCGCCGGCGCCGAGGACCTCGGCGAGGCCCGGGGCCACTGGTCTCCCCGGTGTGGCGGCTCTCTCTGCGCTCCACTTCCCGGCACGTCTCGTCGTCCTCGGCTCGGCCCTGGTCGGTGTCTGGTCGCTGCCAGGGCTCAGGGGTGATGCGAGGGGCGCCGCCGCCATCGAGCCCGTCCTTGGCCCACTCGATGTCCATCGGCATGGGACGACCGGCTCGCTCGCTGTAGTGGCGCTCCGCCTCGACGCCTCATCCGGCGAGGGTCAGAATCTCGTCCGCAACGTAGTTCGGCTCTGATTGCATGTGAACTGCTTGCCCGCGCGGTCCGGAGCGAGCTCAGGGCTCGGTCCGGTGGGTCGGAGCCTTGCTTCGCCGACTCTCGACAGTGGCGTCGCTTCCCGGGAACACCAGCCCCTCATGACCGTCGGCCGACCATCGGACGAGGTAGGGAGGCTCGCCTCCCTCACCGCGAACTTCCAGAATCTCGGCGTCCTTCTTGGCTTCACCAACACGATGGCTCTTGATCACCAATCGATCGCCTGGTTTGGCATGCATACCGACCTCCGTCTGCTCGTCTCAGCATCGCGCAAGCGGCACAACATTGATAGGGGCGAAGGACCCTCGGCTTCGAGCCAGGGCTGAGGCTCCAACCAACGGCAGAATGGCTGCGTGCCCCACCGTGTCCTCTCCCATACCGCCGACACCGGGATCGAGGCCACCGCCGATTCCCTCTCGATGCTGATCCGTGAGCTGGCCGCCGGCATGTTCGGGCTGATGGCCAGGATCGACCCAGCCGCCGCCGAGCGGTGGATAGACACGAGAATCGAATCGCCCACTGTCGAAGACCTGGTCGTTGACACCCTGTCCGAGCTGCTCTGGCTCTCAGAGGTCGAGGACCTTCTCCTATGCGACTTCCGTGTGACCGCCGACGAGGCTCCCTACCTGGCGATCGTAGAGGCGGGAGGAGTTCCCGTCGGGACGGTCCAAGCTGTGGGCCCTCCGATCAAGGCGGTGACGTATCACGAACTATTCATCGATCGGGCCGAAGATGGGTGGTATGGCCGGGTGTACTTCGACGTGTGACGATCGGCCCTGGCCAGAGTGACATCGAATGGGTCACAGTGAGGACTATGGAGGTCAGACGGCTCTCTGAGGTCGCATGGGAGCTCCCGGCTTCGGACGGGATGAGAGTACCTGGGTTGATTTTCGCCTCCGGCGCCCTCATGGAGCTGATCGAACAGGAACGGGCCATCGACCAGGTGGCCAACGTGGCCCATCTTCCTGGAATCACGAGAGCCTCGTTCGCCATGCCAGACATCCACTGGGGTTACGGCTTCCCTATCGGAGGGGTGGCGGCGACCGCAGTGGATGAAGGCGGCGTGGTCTCGCCGGGTGGCGTCGGCTTCGACATCTGCTGCGGGGTGCGGCTCCTGGCGTCGGACTTCACCGGGGCCGATTTCGAGAAACAACGTGACTCGCTGATGGCGAAACTCGATGAGCGGATCCCCCGAGGTTTGGGAAAGGGCGCCATCGCCCCACCGAGCCTGGTCCCTGACGTCCTGGCCCGAGGAGCTGCAGCGGCGCTGGATGAAGGCTACGGGTGGGAGGAGGATCTCGCCCGATGCGAGGAGCAGGGCACCTCGACTGGTGCCGATCCATCGTCGATCAGCGAGCATGCCCTGGCCCGGGGCCGAGGTCAGCTCGGATCACTGGGCGCCGGAAACCACTTCCTCGAGATCCAGGTCGTCGACGAGGTCAACGACAGACAGGTCGCAGAGGCCTTCGGTCTGGCCGAGGGCATGCTGACCGTGATGCTGCACACCGGCTCCAGGGGCCTCGGTCATCAGACCTGTACGGACCATCTGCGGCTCATGGGCCCGGCCATGAGCCGGTACGAGATCTCGGTTCCCGATCGCCAGCTGGCCTGCGTGCCGGTGCGATCAGCGGAAGGGCAGGACTACCTGAAGGCAATGGCGGCGACGGCCAACTTCGCCTGGGCCAATCGTCACGTGCTCGCCCATGAGGCCAGAGAAGCCTTCGCCGGGGCGTTCCAGGTGTCACCCGGCCGGACCGGCATGCGGCTCGTCTACGACGTCGCCCACAACCTGGCCAAGATCGAGACCCATGACGTGGACGGCGTGCCAGTCGAGCTGTGTGTTCATCGCAAGGGCGCCACACGAGCCTTTGGTCCTGGTCATCCCGACCTGCCGGCCGACCTCGGCCAGGTCGGGCAGCCGGTCCTGGTGCCCGGCTCCATGGGAACGGCGTCCTGGGTCCTGAGCGGGGTTGCCGGCAACCCCGCCTTCGATTCCGCCGCACACGGCGCCGGACGCCTGATGAGCCGGAAAAAAGCCAGACAACGAGAGTCCGGGAGCCGAGTGCGTGCTCGTCTCGAGACCGAGGGCATATCGGTTCGCCCCGGATCGGTCGGTCTCCTCTCCGAGGAAGCGCCCTATGCCTATAAGGACGTCGACGAGGTGGCCGAGGTCTGCGCCCGGGCCGGTCTCGCCAAGAAGGTGGCCAGACTGCGCCCGGTCGGGGTGGTCAAGGGGTAGGCGACGAGCCGATCTGAGCCGACTGCCGTACAGTGCGGGCACTCAGATGATGATCCGCAGCACGGTCCAGAGGACGAGGAGGAGAGCCGGCAGGTAGGGCAAGAGACCACGACCACCGCCGTGCCTCACCTCCAGATTGGACTTGCCGTACATTCAGCCTCCTGGGGTGACCGTAGGTGCATGCCCGGTATCGGACGCGAGTCAAAAGTCCTTGAATCGAGACCACCGACCCCCAGGTGGTGACCAAACGACCCTTGCCGTGGTCACCACATGTTTGAGCGTCGGACCCGTATCGAGATCTCGAACTGGAGCGCTCTCGACGCCAGGTGTGATCTGTGGGAGCTGCAGTTCTCTTCGGGTCAGGGCCCGTTTGTCGCATATGCAGCGAGAAGACAGAGGACGTCCCCGAGCTCATCGAAGCCGTGGTCCGAGCGGTCATCGAATCCGGGAGGTCGGTCGAGCATGTGATAGCCCACACCAGGCTGGCCGAGGATCTGCTCGCGGCCCGCCTTCGCTTCATCGCCCGACAGCATCCCGAGTCACCGGCAAAGTGCTTACGACCTGGACTCGGTGAGCCCGAGCTCCTCGGAGCGGCGGAGCCAGCGGGCAATGTCGCGCGGGGTGATGATCCCGGCGATGTGGCCGTCCTCTACCACAAGGACGCGGTCCTCGTCCTGCTCTCGCAGCTTCTCCATGACCTGGTCCATCGGCGTTTCGGCACTCACGGTGCAGGTTTCGTCCAGCGGGGTGGTGGCGGTCCACACCTGGCGGATCTCCCACTGGTCACGCGGGATCTGACGCACGGCTCGCAATGTGAGCAGCCCGGTTCGCTCCCCGTCCACCGGGAAAGCGGAGTGGTCGTATCGCAGGAAAAAGTCGTCCACTGCGTCGGCGATTGTCGTGTCCGCCGGGATCGTCACAAGCTCTGGGGTCATGATGTCGCCGGCACGAACCTCGTTGAGCAGACGCCGGACCACCACCTCCTGATCGGCCTGGGCGGCTGCCTGGAACAGGAACCATCCGATTGCAGCCATCCACAGCCCGCCCAGATCCCCACCGAACACCGAGAACAAGCCGTACCCGACGAGCAGGCCGCCAAGCACCTTGCCCACCGTGGCTGCCCGCCTCGTCGCCTGACCAACGTTGCCGCTGGATCTCCACAGGAAAGATCGCAGCACCCTGCCCCCATCGAGGGGATAACCGGGCAGCAGGTTGAAAGCGCCAAGCGCCAGATTGATCCAGCCCAGGTAGCCCCAGGCGTAGAGGATCGGATCCGGCAGGGCCTCACCACCCAGGTTCACCACCAACCAGAGCACGCCGGCAATCACGAAGCTGGTCATCGGCCCGACCACACCGACCAGGAACTCGTCCCTGGGTGTCTGTGCCTCCATGCGAGTCCTGGTCACCCCGCCGAACAAGAAGAGGGTGATGCCCTCCACCGGGATCCCCAACCTTCGGGCCACCACCGAATGACTCAGCTCATGGATCAACACCGACGCGAAGAAGATCGCCGCCGTCACCGCGGCCAGGGCCACCCGTGCCGTCCCTGACAACTCCGGGAATTGCACGGTGAACTGGGCGTAGAACGACCAGCCGACCAGGAAGGCGAGCACCAGCCAGGAGGCGTCGATCCGGACCTCGATGCCGAGAATGCGCCCGAGCCGGAAGGCGTTTGCCACGTCTACCTCCTCATGGTCGAAAGATGTGTTCGCTCCCAGCGTAGGACGGACCCAGCACAGGTGATTCCCTGGCCGAATCGATCACCGACTGACCAAACGCCGACTGACCGGCCTCATCAGGTCCGCAACCGGTATGCCTCTGCCTGCAATGTGAACAGCTCCGCATACAAGCCACCCTCGGCCATGAGCTCATGGTGAGTTCCATGCCCGACTATTCGTCCTTTTTCGAGCACATAGATGCGATCGGCGGACCTGACGCTCGAGAAGCGGTGGGAGATGAGCAGCACCGTCCGCCCGAAGAGAAGCTGTCTGATCCGCTCGAACAACTCGTGCTCCGCCCTGGGGTCGAGGGCAGCGGTCGGCTCGTCGAGGATGACGAAGGGGGCATCGCGGAAGAAGGCACGAGCCAGCGCCAGCCTCTGCCACTGCCCGACCGACAGGTCCACGCCTTGCTCGAACTCAGGGCCGAGTCTGGTGTCGTAGCCCTCCGACAGGTTGAGGATGAATGAGTGGGCATCGCCCAGGGCCGCGGCTCGAGCCACCCGCTCACGATCGTCGATGGCCTCGATGCGGCCCAGACCGATGTTGTCGGAGGCCGTGAGGTGGTAATGCTGAAAGTCCTGGAAGATCACGGCAACAGACCGGCGCAGGGCATCGGGATCGGACCGGGCCACGTCGTTCCCATCCCAGAGGATCGCTCCCGATCGAGGCGCGTACAGACCGGCGAGGAGCTTGGCCAGGGTCGTCTTGCCCGATCCGTTCTCACCCACCAGGGCCACCACCTCCCCTTCGTTGAGCTCGATCGACACATCCTCGATGGCTGGTTGGTCGGCACTCGGGTAGGCGAAGATCAAGCCCGTCGCCACCAGGCGCTTGAACCCGTCAGGAGCCGGCCCGGTCGGCCGATTCGATTGCAGGGAGGGCAGCAGGTCGACAAATGATCGGTAGTCGTCCACGAACAGGGCCGCCTCCGACAGGCTGCCTGCAGCCCAGCCGGCCCCCGCCAATCGGGCGCCCACCACCGCCACACCGGCAACCGCCACACCGGCGGCGGAGAGGGGGACCCTTCCGGTGGTCGTCAGCCAAGCCACTAGCATCAAGGTCACTCCGAGAAAGGCACCGGTTGCCAGGTTGGCCAGGGTCGAGAAGCGCAACTGGCGGCGAGCCATCTGCCGGAGGGCGGCAATGCGTTCGTCGTAGAGACGCTCGTAGCGACCCCGAAGATAGGTGGCGACGCCGAAACTCCGAATCTCCTTGGCCGGCTCGCGGCCACTCAACAGCTCCGAGAGGTAGTGGCGCTCGCGGTCATTGGGGGTCATCTTGCTGACCCACCGCCAAAACGCCTCGCCCCGACGAGAGGCGGCGAACCAGGCAGGAATGACCACCACCACGATGAGCGGAACGAGCAAGGGTTCGATCGCCAGCAAGGCAACGATTACACCGACGACTCCCACCACCGAACCCATGAGGCCCGAGAGCCCGTAAACCATGTTGTACGGCTGATCGCTCGCATTTCGCGCCCTCTCGAGGCGATTGAAAAACGTCGGTGTCTCAAAGGCCTCGAGATCCACCGCGGTGGCGACATCGAGGAGCTGCCCTCGCACCTCCCTGCTCACCAGCTGACCCAGGATCTGTTGCTGCTCGCGTTGCACCGACGAGCCGATGAACAGCACGGCGAAGGTCACCGCCAGCGCGACGGCCCAAGGTGCAACCGCACTCAGTCCCGCCCCGTCAGAATCGAGCAACGCGGCCAACGCCTTCTGCCCCAACAGCAACTGCACGGCGATGCCCACACCATTGACGACCTGCAAGGCAGTGGTGGTGAGGAACTCCCTTCGGCCCGCAGCCCACACCAGTTCGAAAGCCGAGCGCGCTATCTGCGGCAGCTGGCGAAGGCTGACCTTTCCTTCTTCTGGAGAATCACCATGCCGCAACTCCACGGCAAAACCCTACTGGCCCGTTGGACCCGACTTGCACGGCGCTCTGACTTGGTCAGAGGTGGCCGTTCCTCTTCGCGGTGCGCTTCGCCGTGATGTTGGCGGCTGCGAACAGGACGGCGAGCACCAGGTAGACGACTGCCACCGATAGGGTGGCCCACCGATACTGCGGGATCATGGGCCGGATGGCGAGGACGATCAGCCCGGCACCCAGGAAGAAGTACGTCCTCTTGTCTGTCATCCCACCGCTCCCACTGCCAGTGAGAATACCCCGGCGACTGCGGCCGCGCCAGGGATGGTGAAGATCCAGGCCCAAACCACCCGGCCGGCCACCCGCCACCGCACAGCCGAAAGGCGGCGTGTGGCTCCAACCCCGACGATGGCGCCGGTGATGGTGTGCGTCGTCGAGACAGGGATGCCCTGCGCCGAGGCGAAGAACAACGTGGCTGCAGCTGCGGTCTCCGCCGCCACCCCGCCGGATGGCTGCAGCCTGGTGAGCTTGAACCCCATCGTCTTCACGATCCGCCACCCGCCGAAGAGCGTCCCCAGGCCGATCGCGGTGTGTGCCGCGAGGACGACCCACAGCGGGACCTCGGCGTCCGGGGGAAGGCTGCCTGCCGCGATGAGGACCGCCAGGATGATGCCCATCGTCTTCTGGGCGTCATTGCCTCCGTGACCCAGGCTGAACGCGGCCGCCGAGGCAAGCTGGGCGCGGCGAAAGCCCTTGTTCAGCCGGTCGATGTCCCGCCTCCGGTGGAAAGCCCACTGGATGGTGACGGTCAGCAGGAGGCCGAGGGCCAGCCCGATCAGAGGGGAGAGCACGATGAAGGCCCCGATGGTCCTCAGCCCCTCGGAGATGAGCACCCCAAACCCGTCGCGGGCGGCCGCGGCCCCGGCGATCCCCCCGACCAAGGCGTGAGACGAGCTGGTGGGAAGGCCAAGCCAGAAGGTCAACAGGTTCCATGCGATCGCTCCCATGAGCCCGGCGAAGATCACCCCCACGGTGAGCGCGCTCTGCACGACCACGTCCTTGGCGATGGTGTCGGCTACGTGGGTGCTGAAGACGAGGAAGGCGACGAAGTTGAAGAAGGAGGCCCAGATCACCGCAAAGCGGGGTGAGAGAACCCTGGTGGAGACCACAGTGGCAATCGAGTTGGCCGCGTCATGGAAGCCGTTGGTGAAGTCGAAGACCAGGGCGAACAAGATGACGACGATCGCGCCGATCTCCACGATCGATGTGCCTCAAGCCTGCTTGACGACGATCGTGGTGACGATCTTGGTCATGTCTTCGACCCGGTCGAGCACCGCCTCCAGTGACTCGACGATGTCCTTCCAGCGGATCACGTCGAAAGGCTGCATCTCGCCGGAGAAGAGCCGGGCGACCGCTCTCCGGTAGATGCGATTGCCTTCGCTCTCGAGCCCCTCCACCTCGGCGATGATCGAACGCAAGCCCCGCATGTCCTCGAAGCGCTCGAACAGCTCGACGATCTTCGCCGCCATGTTGGTGAGGACCTCCACCTGCTCGATGACCTCGGGAATGAGGTCGGTGACGTGGGTCAGCACCACCATCTCCGACACGTGGTAGATGTCGTCGACAACGTCGTCGATTGCCTGGGCGAGCCTTTGGATGTCCTCCGGATCGAACGGAGTGACGAAGGTGGAGTCGAGCCGGGTGAGAATGCGGGAGGTGAACTCGTCCCCGGCCCGCTCGACTTCCTTCACCGCGGCGTGGCGCTCTGAGGCGGCGGAGGTGTCGGCGAGAACGTCCTTGAACCTGTCCACGCAAGTCGAAATATTCTGAGCTGCGAGCGAGAAGTCGTCGAAGAATTCCCGGCTGGTCGGAACGATCCTGAATCTCATGGTCGACGGACGCTAGTGACAGCCGGGTCTCCCGTCGATCTGGAGGCATCGTCAGGAATGGGGAGAAACTCGTCGGTTGACCCTGTTCAAGCCACACGGTGTTGGCGCAATGTCGCGCCCAAGTAACCCAAACGAACGCACAGCTGAGCCAACTGATAGCTGACGCTCAGGACCCGCCCGGATTGACCGAGTCGAAGTGCCGATGAGACTGGTCGAGA
>JBOGET010000144.1:0-7504 GCA_050741975.1 Acidimicrobiia bacterium | reverse complement strand
GCCCGGGTGCAGGGCGGTGCGCTGTGGAGCGACGTCGATCACGAGACCCAGGCCCACGGCCTTGCCACTACCGGCGGCATCGTGAGCCATACCGGGGTCGCCGGGCTGACCCTGGGCGGTGGCCTCGGCTGGCTCATGCGCAAGCACGGACTCACCGTCGACAACCTGCTCACCGCCGACGTCGTGACCGCCGAGGGCGAACATGTCCGAGCGTCCGAGGACGAGCACCCCGACCTGTTCTGGGCGCTGCGGGGCGGCGGCGGCAACTTCGGTGTGGTCGCCTCGTTCGAGTTTCGCCTTCACCCGGTCGGGCCCACCGTTCTGTCCGGGCCGTTGATATGGGACGCGACCGACACCAGTGAGGTCCTCCGCCTGTACCGCGAGTTTCTCCGCGACGCCCCCGATGAGCTCGGCACGGTGGTGAGGTTCGGTACCGCGCCGCCGCTACCGGACATCCCCGAGGATCTGCACTGGCGCCCGGTCACGATAGTGGGTACCTGCTACGCCGGGCCGATCGAGGAGGGCAATGAGGTGCTCCGCCCCCTGCGTGAATCCGGCTCTCCCTTGCTCGATCTGGTCGCTCCCACTAGCTATGTCGACAACCAGAGCGCGCTCGATTCCACCGTGCTGCACGGTTGGAACTACTACTGGAAGTCCACCTACCTCCCTGAGCTGAGCGACGACCTCATCGACGTGATCACCGAGCACGCGTTCGCTGCCTCCTCACCACGTTCCTACGCAGTCATGTTCCAGCTCGGAGGGGCAATGAGCCGCGTGGCCGAAGGCAACACCGCGTTCGGGAACCGACAGTCGTCGCACGCCATCACGCTCGACGGCGTGTGGCAGCCCGGCGAGGACCACGCCGAACATGACACCGCCTGGACAAGACGCTTCTTCACCGCCCTCGATCGCTTCCGCGACGGCGTCTACGTCAACTTCCTTGGCGCCGACGAACACCCCGACCGGATCCGCGAAGCCTACGGCGACGACGTCTACGAGCGCCTGAGGGACGTGAAGACCAACTACGACCCCGACAACGTGTTCCACCACAACCAGAACATACGCCCGCGTTCCGCGTGAACACGGTCGGTGTCATGGGGTCCGTGGCGGCTCTGCGAGGACCCAGCCAGGCTCGAAGCCACACCACAGGGCCAGACTCGCGGTCATCTTTGCTCGATGAGGTTCTTGGCCGCGTCGAGCGTCTAAGCGTAGCGCCGGCACCTGTGCCGGACCTGTCGACCTGCACCTTCCATCAGGGATGGGATATGGCAGATCATCGAACAGCTCCGCCGCGAGGAGGGCGTGACCATTGTCCTGTCGAGGCATTACCTGGAGGAAGCGGAGCAGGTGTGTGACCAGCTCGCCATCGTGGACCATGGGCGGCTTGTCGTACACGGCCCGCCGCAAAACCTCGTCGAGGATCTGGGCGCGCACCTTGTCGAACTTCGGGGTAGCGGGGTACCCGGACAGGGCCGCCCTAGCTCTTTCCGCGACGGAACTCAGCTCGAGGCCCGTGCTTAGCCGTGGGCACGTCGTGGCCCTCCGGCTTCTTCGGGTACGGCGCAGATCACCGCGGCGCCCGCCGATATGGCCTTCGCCGACCTGGGGGTCGTCTCCAGCACGATCAGGCGGTCAGCTCTGGCTGATGTCTTCGCCCACCTGACTGCACCGGGATCGTCGCCGAGCCAGGAGGTGCAGTTGTGATTGGCAGAGGTGGCATCGACGGACTCGGTGCGTTGTATCGTCGGCGGGTCTCCCTAACCGCCAAGACGCCCAGCATCCTGCTGGGTCAGGCTCTGACACCGACGCTCTGGATTCTGGGCTGTGGGACATCTGGCATCTCGAGAGTGAGGTCGCGATGGCAGCCCTGAGCGTCGTCGTCCTGGGCGCCTCTGCCGCCACTGCCCTCTGGTACGCGGTCCGCGCATTTCGTCGAGCCACAAACGGCATGACACCTGTGACAAGTCACCGGGCGAGTCGGCGCGGCTGACTATTTCGTCTGCTCTGGGTTTGAGGCGAAGGAAAGCCTGTCGGGGATAATGCTGCACGGATCTAACGGGCTGCTGTCGATTGAGCCTTGGCGCTCGCTCGTTTGATGAGCGTCCGCAGGCGTCGGAGCGAATCGTGGGAACCCTCAACGCTGACCCCTTCCGGTGACGGTTCGGCGCCGCTCAGAAGTGCAAAGACACGCTCTGGCCCGCCTTGGATGCGTACCAATGGTTCTCGGCTCGAGGCTCCAAGACTCACGGTCAACCCACTCTCGCCGATGCTGATGGAGGCCGGTTCGCTTCCCGTCTCAATAACAACATCAAGAGGTTCGAGGTCGCTCGCTTCCACTCCCTCGAACATGACTCGAAGCTCAGCTACCAGCCATTGGGTCCTGAAGACATCGTCTTCCTGTCCGCTAGCTAGCAGCGGAAGGCCCCAGGCCACCATGGCCCTGACAGCTGGACGTAGATCTATGCCTCGTGGGGTCAGGCGGTAGACGGTGGCGCGCACTGGTGGCGGTGCTTCGTAGGGCTCTACAAGGCCGGCGGATTGAAGCATCCGCAGGCGGTCCGCAAGGAGGTTGGTGGCGATACCGGGCAGGGCATCCTGCAGATCTGAGTATCGACTATCCCTGAGGAGCAGTTCTCGAATAATGAGAAGGGTCCAACGGTCTCCGATGATGTCGAGTGCTCGGGCGAAGGCGCAGTATTGGTGATATGACCGCATACCGCGATTATAGCAAAATCAAGTCACAAGTTTAGTTACTTGTTCTTCGCGGCCATCACGGAGGCCGTTCCGCCGGTGGGATTCGTAACGCAGCTCCGATGCTGGCAGTCATCGTGCCAGAGTTCATCGCCGTGTCCGGCGTGTATCGGGCAGTTGCCGCGTTTGTGGTCATCGAACGGATCATTCAGGTCCCTTGGAATGCCTGGCTGCGCAGGCAACGTCCCATGGGACCGGGCGGGCCAGTCCTGTCCCGAGTCCGCTAGTGGCAAGGCTCCGGGGCCGGCGTTCCGCTCTCGGGGCTTCCCCCACCACCTCACCTGGCTCGGTCTCCGGTCCCGGGATAGCAACGGCCGCTCGAGTTCAGTGGGACCCCCAAGAAGAAAGAATCTCTACAGGAACCTCGGAGCTTGACAAAGTAGAGTTACTACTTTATATTCTTGTCTATGCCTGGACAAGATCAACCGAACCGGAGACCGCTGGTCCGGGAAGGTGATGCTCACACAGCCGCCCGCCGGGACCCGCAGTCGACTGCCGAGACCCAGTCGACTGCCTCCGCGGTCAGAAGGAGGGAGGCGCGGCATATGAGCAGCTCAACACCTCTAGCCGCCAGCCAGCCCCATGCGCTGGACCCCAGACGATGGCAGGCGCTGACCCTGGTCTCCCTTGCGCAATTCATGGTGATTCTCGACATCACTGTCGTGAATGTGGCGTTGCCATCGATCGGGCAAGAGCTCTCTCTGGGTCGAGCCGGCCTGACCTGGATCGTGGCGGCCTACACCTTGGCCTTCGGTGGGTTGATGCTCCTCGGTGGTCGACTTGCCGACCTGGTGGGACGCCGACGCATCTTCATAACGGGTCTTGTGTTGTTCACGATCGCCTCGATGGTCTCTGGTGCCTCCTGGGACGGAACCGCCCTCATTGTTGCTCGTGCCGCTCAGGGAGTGGGCGCTGCGCTGCTTTCACCCGCCGCCCTGGCCATCATCACAACGACCTTCCACGGGGCGGAACGAAACCGCGCCCTCGGTGTGTGGGCGGCCATCGCCGCGGCCGGTTCGGCGGTGGGCGTTCTTCTCGGTGGCGCGCTGACATCCGGCCCGGGATGGCGCTGGGTCTTCTACATCAACGTTCCCGTCGGCGTCGCCGTCCTCGCGATGGTCGCTTCGGCTGTCGCCACCGACCGACCCGATCAAGACCGAGAGAGAATCGACTTCCTGGGCGCCGCCCTCGTCACGCTCTCTGTGGCTCTCCTGATCTCCGGGCTTATCGGAGCCGGTGAGATCGGATGGACCGCTCCTTCCACTCTCACCCTCATGGCAGCCGGATCGGTCATACTCGCAATCTTCATCGCGGTCGAACGCAGACACCCTGCTCCACTCCTACGAACCGAACTGCTGGCCCGACGGAATGTGAGCGGGGGAGTCCTGACCATGTTCACCGCCTCGGGACTACTCATCGGAGCCTTCTTCCTTACGTCTCTGTTCGTCCAGAACGTCTTGGGGATGACCGCCCTCGAGACCGGACTCGCCTTCCTGCCGGTCGCTGTGGCGACCGGAGCCGGTGCTCACGTTGGAGCCCATCTGGTCACTCGACTGGGAAGCCGCGCTGTCGCCTTTCTTGGATTCGGCATGGCAGCAGCCGGGTTCGCTCTGCTCGCCGCCCTACCCGCCGACGCAGGGATCTTCAGCGATGTCCTACCCGGGTTCACCCTCGCCGCGGCCGGACTGGGTGCGAGCCTTGTCACCGCGACCAGCACCGCTCTCGCGCAAATCGAACCTCACATCGCCGGGATGACCTCGGGAGTGATCAACACGTCCCACGAACTGGGAGCGGCGCTCGGAGTCGGCTTCATGTCCTCTCTGCTCGGCGCATCCCTTCCGTCATATGGGGTAGTGGGAGGCGCCGGGGGCGCCTACATGGCCGCAGCTATCGCCGCCGGCGTGGTCGCAGTGGTGACGGCCGTGGTCTTGCCCAAGGGACGACTGGAACTTGGTGATGAGCCGATCCTCGCCCACTGAGGCTTCCGACTCCGGGAAACGGACCGCCAAGGACTGAAGAACAACCAGCTCAAGAGACGCCATCAACCAAGCAAGGCATGACCAAATGACAAAACAGCAACATGAGATCAGCGAGCAATTCGATGTCGTCGTTATTGGCGGAGGACAAGCCGGCCTCGCTGCCGGATACCACCTGGCAGCCGCGGACTTCGACTTCGTCATCCTCGACTCAGGCGCCCGGATCGGCGACGCATGGCGCAACCGGTGGGACTCCCTCCGCCTATTCACACCGGCACAGCAGAACGGCTTGCCCGGCATGCCCTTCCCGGGCGTGTACGGATCATTTCCGACAAAGGACGAAATGGCGGCATACCTGGAGGGGTACGCCAAGCATTTCGACCTCCCGATCCGGCTGGAGACACCGGTCGACCGACTCCGACGAATCGGGGATCGATACGTCATCTCGTCGGGGTGGGACCTCTTCGAAGCCAATGATGTGGTGGTCGCCACAGGGGCCTATGCCGAGCCTCGGACCCCCGTCTTCGCCGGAGAACTGGACCCACGGACCGTTCAGTTGCACTCGGCCGCCTACCGCAACCCGGATCAGCTGCAGCCAGGCCCGGTACTGGTCGTGGGGGCGGGCAACTCAGGCGTCGAGATCGCCCTTGAGACAGCCCTAGCGGGCCATGAGACCTGGCTCGCAGGCCGTCCTACAGGACGCTTGCCCGCCATCACACGGGCTGCGGGGGGCCGACCATTCTGGTGGTTCGCCAACCGAGTCCTCACCGTCGATACGCCGATCGGGCGCAGGTTCCGGGAACGTGTTCTCAGCCACGGTGGTCCACTGATTCGAGTCCAGCCGGCCGAACTCACCGAAGCCCGGGTGAAGCTGGCCAGCCGAGTGGCAGGAGTCAGTCACGGTCAGCCGATGCTCGAAGACAAGGGCAGCCTGGCCGTGACCAATGTGATCTGGTCCACCGGCTTCCAATCCGACTTTTCCTGGATCGAGGTTCCCGTCTTCGCAGGCGACTCTCTCCCCATCCACCACCGGGGCATCGTCGAGGATGCTCCGGGTCTCTACTTCTTGGGTCTGCCCTTCCTCTACGGCCTCACCTCCGGACTCGTGGGCGGCGTCGGAAGGGACGCGGAGCACATCGTTGATCACATCCGGCGACACCAGGAACCAATGAGCGGGGCGAGCGCTGATGTTGTGGAGGGGACGGCGGGATGAGCAACGAGACGCTGACAAACCAACGGGAACTCTTCGACCTCCCCCCCGGCCTCACCTATCTGAACTGCGCCTTCATGTCCCCCCAGCCGTGGCCGGTGACCGAAGCTGGACAGAGGGCCGTCGCATGGAAAGCCCGGCCCTGGGAGATCGGACCTGCTTGTCAAGGCGATCATCAGGGAACGTCGCGAGGAGGCCGAAAGCGCCCGCCCCATCACCCTCGCCAAACACAACTCCAAGAGCAGGCCTAGGTCCAAGCGTCGGCGAGAAACGACGCATCGCACGGCACCTGAACTGATTGCTTCCACAGACCATGCCTTCGTTTCGACACCAGCCAATAAGAAGAGAAGGGATCCAAGCAATGAAGCGCATTCTCACAATCACCGCCCTGATAGCAGCGGCAGCGATGCTCGCTGCCTGCAGCTATCCCAGGAAGCACGACCCAGAGAAACTCGCTCCACCAAATGGTGGGTCCAACACGATCGCCATCCGCGACAACGAATTCATACCAGCTGAGCTAACCCTTGAAGCTGGCAGCGAAGTGACCTGGGTGTGGGACGACGGCTCGATCGATCACAACGTGGTCGGGGACAGCTTCGCCAGCGATATCAAGAGCGACGGCACCTTCACCCACACCTTCACCGAGTCGGGCACCTACGAATACCTATGCACGCTCCACTCGTCTATGACCGGCGTGATCACCGTGACGGAACCATCATTTGTCGAGAACCCATCCGGCAATGCCGACGAGCTGTTTCAGCCTGCCTTGTGAACGTGCCTGGGAAGATGCCGGACATAGATAAGGTCCGCGGTGGGCCGGGCCGCCGTCGTGGAGTGCCTGGTGAAGAACCAGTGGGCGACAACATCATCCAAGCCCTGTACGGCTTCTGGATTCAGACCCTCAGGCATCGTCCCAGTTCGATTTACAAGGGTGTGTATCTGTCAACCTTCCAGAAGGGGCGAGGGCAGCACGTCACGGCTCTGAGCACAAGACAAGCCCGTACCCTCGGCCGAAGACTCATCGCACTCGCAGACGAAATCGAGGCGGACGTCAGTGACGGCTTCGGAGGTGGCCCTTCCCGCCGGCCCGGGGCTGGAGGATCGGATGGAAGCGGCCTTGGCAGGCCGTGGAGAACTTCCCCGGCTACTGGCGGAACACGAGACCATCCCGGCTTAGAACGACGGCAACGTGGAGACCCACCAGACGTCTGACCAGGGCCCTTGGTAGAGGTTGAACTCTCGATGCAGAGGGTTGTCGCCATCGGTGCGCCGAGTAACCACAGGACCTGCACCTTTACGTCAGCGAACACGGCCGCGTTGGGGGTTCAGCTTGCGTAGCCGAAAGTCTTCAGACCGCAGTAACCGTCTTGGTCTCAGGTGCCGACCCGGCTCGGCGGTGTGCGAGCCAGAAGTTCCAGGGCAGCTGAAGGATCAGTTCGATCAGCACGATCGCCGCTACAGCCGTAGGGATCGCTGGTTCATCGGTGAACTCGGCGGCGATCACCGCCAGCATGGGAGCAGCGTTGCGAACGCCGGCGAGGGCACCGGCGGTGGTTCTGAGTCTCAT
>JBOGET010000143.1:0-1778 GCA_050741975.1 Acidimicrobiia bacterium | reverse complement strand
GACTATGCCTGGGGTCAGGCATTCGCCTCGGCGGTGGAGGCCACATTCGAGGGCTCCGGTGTCGACTACGGCGAGATCCAGGTGGCGCCGGTTCCCCCCGACACCGATTTCACGCCATTTGTGCGAAATATGGCCGACGCCGGCGCCCAGATGGTGGTAGCCACCGGCCATCCGCCAGGGAACTCGGCGATCCTCGGGCTGTCCGCAGACCTGATCGGGGACGTGCCGGTCACCGGCGCCTGGGTCCCTCCTGACCTGGCGGTCGGGCAACAGACGGACATTGCCGTTGGCCGGTACGCCGACTTCGCCTGCGCCGACTACACCAGTGACGGCTACGCCGATCTGGCCACGCGCTACCTCGAGTTCTCCGACAATGCGTTCATGTCGGACGACGCGGTCGCCGGGCACGGGATCGTCACCATGGTCGCCCAGGCAGTGGGCGAGGTGGGAGACGACCCGGTGGCGATTGCCGAGTACATGCACCAGAACTCGTTCGATCTCGAGGGTTATGCCCATTCCCTGAGCTGGACCGAGTGGGGTGAGCTGGCAGAGGCCCAGCCAATCTTCTTCCGGATCACGGAGGGCCCGGCTCCCGAAGGGCTCAACGAGGCCGGTGACTGGTGGTTGGAGGTGCTGACCCAGTCCGAGCCGCTCGAGCCCTACCAGCCGTAAAGGACGGGATGCCCCTTCTCGAGCTGGAGGAGCTGTCGAAGACCTTCGGCGGCCTCCCGGCCGTGGACGGAGTGGACGTAGGGGCCGACGAGGGCGAGATACTCGCCATCGTCGGCCCCAACGGCGCCGGGAAAAGCACCCTGCTCAAGATGATCGTGGGTCTGGAAGCTCCCACCCGGGGTCGGATCCGGTTCGGCGGTGAGGACATCACCCATCACCCACCCCACCGGGTCCGTCAGAAGGGGATCGCCATGGTGCAGCAGACTCCGCGCTCGTTCCTCAACATGAGCGTGCTCGAAAATGCGACCCTGGGCGCAATGTTCGGTGCGGAGACCGGTCGGCGCGACGAGGGCGAAGCCCTCGCCATCGGAGACGAGACGCTCTCACTGGTAGGCCTGGCCGACCGGCGCAACGACCACGTAGGCAATCTCAATCTCCACGAACGACGTTTCCTGGCACTGGCTCGAGCCCTGTCCGGCCGCCCCAAGCTGCTCCTCCTCGACGAAGTGATGGCCGGGCTCAACGAGACCGAGCTGGCATCGTCGATAGAGATGGTGCGAAGAATTCGCGACCAGTTCGGGGTGACCGTGGTCTGGGTCGAGCACGTCATGCAGGCGGTGATGCAGTTGGCCGAGCGAGTCGTGGTGTTGGACTTCGGTCGGGTGCTGGCTGAGGGCGCCGCCGACGTGGTGATGCGCAACGAAGCTGTGATCGAGGCCTACCTGGGGGCCGGGGCGCGATGATGCTCGAGGTGAGCGGGCTCGCCGCCGGGTACCAGGGCGGCGATGTGATCCGGGACGTCGGCTTGCACGTCGAGGCCGGCGAGGCGGTCATGATCATCGGGTCGAACGGTGCGGGGAAGACGACGTTGTTCCGCAGCCTGCTCGGGCTCCTGACGCCTTCCTCGGGCGCAGTCCAGTTCGAAGGCTTGGACATCGTCTCGATGCCGGCGCAACGCATCGCCCGTCTCGGCATCAGCTTCGTTCCCGCCGAGCGGCACCTTTTCCCCAGGATGAGCGTTCAGGAGAATCTCTACCTCGGGGCCTACCCCGGCCGACCCGACCCCGAGACCGTCGACCTGGTCATGGATCTCTTTCCTCGCCTCG
>JBOGET010000142.1:0-7639 GCA_050741975.1 Acidimicrobiia bacterium | reverse complement strand
GCCACGGTCTCATCACCGTGACCGAGGATGATCGGACCGAAGCCAAGCTGGTAGTCGATGTAGCGGTTGCCGTCCATGTCGATGACATGGCCCCCCTCGCCTCGCTCCACCACCAGGGTGTCGTCGTCGCTCCAGTAGCGGAACTGGCTGGACACCCCGTTGACCAAAACCCCCGCGGCGCGTCGATACCACTTCGCGGTTCGCTCACCTTGCAGGCCCATCCGCCGGATCCTACTGAGCCTGCCCAGCGGTCACAGACCACTAGTTTGCGGGTATGGCCGAAGACCTGAAACTGCTCATCGCCGGGGAGTGGACGGAGGGCACGGGCAAGGACCACCACGAGGTGCACTCACCGGTCACCGGGGAGCACATCTACGACGTCCCCAGGCCTTCCCAGGCCGACATCGACCGAGCGGTGACCGCTGCCAGGGAGGCCACCGAGGAGATGCGTCACTGGACTGCATTCGAGCGGGCGGAGATGTGTCTTCGCATCTACGACCTCTGGCAGGACCGGATCGAGGACGTAGCCCGTATCCTCACCATGGAGCAGGGCAAGCCCTTCAAGGCGGAGTCGATTGACGACATCGCCGAGTCCGGCGACTACTTCCAGATCGCAGCCGAGGACGTCAAACGGCTCAAGGGGGAGCTGATCCCGACCACGAGCCGGCATCGACGTATGTTCACCGTGCGCCGCCCGGTGGGGGTCTGGGTGGCGATCACCCCCTGGAACTTCCCGGTGATGATCCCGATGGAGTACGTCGGCCCCGGTCTGGCCTCCGGCAACGCGGTCATCGTCAAGCCACCGGAGTTCACCTCGTGGGCCCTCCTGGAGATGGCCAAGGTGTTCGAGGAGGCGGGTGCTCCGAACGGTGCGATCCAGGTGATTCCCGGCGCCGGAGACATCGGCACCCAGCTCGTGACCCACGACGGGGTGGACGCCGTCGGGTTCACCGGCTCATCGGCGACCGGGAAGACGATCGTCTCGGTGATGGGTCTGAAACGCTCGATCATGGAGATGTCGGGCAACGGCCCAACCGTGGTCACAGCCGATGCAGACGTCTCGAAGGCGGCGGAGGCCGCGGTGTACGGCGCCTACTACAACGCGGGACAGGTGTGTGTGGCGACGGAGCGGGTGATCGTCGTCGACGAGGTTCATGACGAGTTCGTCGAGGCCGCCCTCAAGGCGGCGGGCGACGTCCGGCTCGGCGACCCCTTCGAGGAGGCCACCAACATGGGGCCGCTCAACAACGAGCCGACCGCGGCCAAGATGGACCGTCACATCGCCGACGCGGTCGAAAAGGGCGCCGAGTTGGTAATGGGAGGAGGCCGGGCGTCGGGCTTCCCCACCGATCTCTACTACGAGTTCACCATCCTCGACCGGGTCCCGGAGGAGTCCCTGGTCTCACAGGAGGAGTCATTCGGGCCGGTGGTGCCCATCCTCGCCGCCAGGGACGACGACGAAGCGGTCGCGGTGGCCAATCGGACCCGTCTCGGCCTGCAGGCGGCTGTGTTCACCAACGACCTGACCAAGGCCTTCTGGTATGCGGACCGGATCCGCTCCGGCACGGTGATCGTCAACGACTCCACCGACTTCTGGGAGACCTTCCAGCCCTTCGGTGGCGCCGCCGGCACCGACACCGGATGGGGCCGCCAGCGCATCGACGAGTTCACCGACCTACAGACCGTCGTTTTCGTGCTGCGCGACGAGGGTTAGCGGCCGCTACTCCCTCATCGTCATCGCCATCCCGGCGAACCCACCGCCGAAGGCTCCGAGCAGTATCCCGGGTAGCAAGGCCGTGGTCAGAGACTCGAAGATGTCGAGGTCGGTGATGGCCCAGATGCCCAGCGTGAGCCCGACGAGGACCACCGGGATGCCGATCGCTATCCCGCGCAGGATGGCGGGCCCCATCGGATCCGGCTGATTGCCTTCCTGCTCGGCCACCCCCCAATGATGGCAGGGCTCATGGCACGTTTGTCGACTTGGGGCCGACCAAGGTGTCGGCGGGCAGCCCCAACCGTCTCACCCCGATCACGAAGGGGAGTCTGATCGCATACACCAGGCCGGCCACCACATAGCCGGTCCCGAAGGAATAGACGTCGGCAACCCGGCCCAGGGCGGGTTGGGCCACCACACCCCCGGCGCTGCCCATGAGTGAAGCAAAGGAGAGGACGGTGGCTCGCTGCTCGGAGGGGATGCAATCGTTCATGTAGGCCTGTTGCAGGGGCCCGGACAGCGCCCACAACAGGGCGGTGAGGGTGAGCAGAACGATGGCGATCCAGAATCCGACGGGGATCTCGAGCATCTCGGCAAGACCGACACCGACCAGAGCCAGTGACCCGAGCACGACCTCGGCGAGGAGAACCCCGGTCCGGGTGCGCGCCACCCGTCGCACCAGTCGCACCGAGGCCCCGCCGATCATCTGGGCGATGGCGAAGACGGCCGCCGCGATCCCGGCCAGGTAGGTGGCGTCGGGATCACCGAACAGCTCGAGCAGATAGGGCTGAAAGGCGTAGAAGACCCAGATGCCGACACCTGCGGCGAACGGCGCCCCGAACATGAACATCCGGATCGGTGGGTTGCCCAGGCCGTGCTTCACCGAGGAACGGAGGATGCCACGCACCTGCACCCCGACCGCAACCCCCTGGGCACGCTCGTACCCGAGATCGTGCATCCAGACCCAGGCGGCGCCGATGACCGCGAGAAGGAGGGCGGAGCGGACGGCGTAGGGGAGCCCGAGGTTGACCTGACCCAGGAAACCGCCTCCGATGGTCCCGATCAGGGTGGCGGCTCCGGCCACGGTCTGCCCCTTGCCGAATACGGTCTCGATCCCACCCCGGTAGCCGGTTGCGGCCAGTGCGTCGACCAGCCAGGCCTCGGTGGCGCCGGAGAAGAAGGTGAAACCGAGCCCGATCAGCGCCGAGACCAGGATCCACCATCCGATCCCGGCCTGGACATACCAGAGCCCGAGATAGGCGGCGGTGGTGACGAGCAGTGTGGCGGCGCCGAGTATGAACGAGGTCCGTCTGCCAAACGTGTCGGCGATGACCCCGGTCGGGACCTCGAAGATCACCATCCCCGCCGTGAAGGCGGCATTGGCCACGAAGGCTTCGGTGATGCTGAGCCCGGCGTCGAGCAGGAAGAGGGTGTTGATCCCCCAGATCAGCGAGGCGGCAAGCGTTTGGAGAAGAGTCAGGACGAGATAGGTGCGCTGGACACGGTCTGGGGTCATGGCCTACCGGGGGGGACGATGGACAGTTAGCGTAACGGTCGGATGTACACGCCTTATGAACAACGAAAGGGCGAGATTCCTTTCGCCTCGGCCGAATACATCTCATTCGCCTCGAGAAACTCCTTCCTCGGTGTCCCCGCAGTGACCATGGATGAGCTCGGTGACGGGTCGGTGGTCATCGTGGGCGCCCCGTTCGACTGGGGGACAACCTATAGGCCGGGTGCCCGATTCGGCCCTCAGGCGATCCGCAACGCCGACTACGGGGCGATGGACGGATACCGGCCCCATCTCCCCACCGGGATCGACCCGTTCCAGGTCCTGGGAGTGGTCGATGTCGGCGACGTGTACGTCCGTCCCGGCGAGCTCGACATCTCGATCGGCCGCATCGCCGATGCCGTGGAGCAGATCTGCGTCGCGGGGAAGGTGCCGATCGTTCTCGGCGGTGACCACACCATCACATGGCCCGACGCCTTGGGCGTGGCCCGGGTGCACGGGTTCGGGGAGATCGCCCTCATCCACTTCGACGCCCACGCCGACACCGGCTTCACCCAAAACGGCTCGCTGTACGGCCACGGCACCCCGATGCGCCGGCTGATCGAGTCCGGTGCCGTGCCCGGCCACCGGTTCGTTCAGATCGGGCTGCGTGGCTATTGGCCGGAGCCGGAGGTGATGCAATGGATGCGAGAGCAGAAGATGCGCTCGTTCCTCATGAACGAGATCGTGGCCCGGGGTCTCGACGATGTCGTCGACGAGGCGGTCGCCTACTCGCTGGAGGGTGGGGCCAAGGGTGTCTTCATCAGCGTCGACATAGACGTGGTGGATCCCGGTCTGGCCCCGGGCACGGGGACACCCGAGCCGGGTGGTCTCAACTCACGTGAGATCTTGGACACCGTCCGCCGGCTGTCCCGGGATCTGAACGTCCTCGGGGCCGACGTCGTGGAGGTGTCGCCCCCGTATGACGGCCCCGGTGAGCAGACGGTCTATCTGGCCAACCGGGTCGTCCTCGAGATCATGAACGGGATGGCCGAGCGCAAGCAAGCTCTCCTCAGCCCTTGATCAGCTCGAGGCTCATGGGGTAGATGTACAACTCTCCCCGGCTTGCGGCGAGGGAGGCGAGCAGAGCGAAGATCAGCTCCAGGACCACCAGGACCAGCAAGATGAGCACCAGGGGAATGGCCACCACCAGCCCGATCACCGTGATCGCGAAGAGGAAGGCGAGCAGCCCGCCCACGACGAAATAGATCAACAGCGACAGCTGGAAATTGAGGGCGGCCCGGGCATGGGGCTCGACCGCCTGGTCGTCACGTTTGATGAGCCAGATGATCAGGGGCCCGATCAGCGAGGGGAGGCCGATCACCTGGATGAAGGCCGAGGCGTGGGAGAGGACCTGCCACATCTGCTGGTCGCCACCTCCCGGCTGCGGCTGCGGCTGGGACTGCGGTTCCTGTGTCATGAACCAATCGTAGGTCGCAGCCGAAGAACCGGCCGACCGGCGTCTGTTTGCCCGAGGCTGTGAGCAACGCCAGCCGGGCCCAGCATGGGGCCGATGGTTGGCCAAGGGCAAAGTCGGCCGGCAAAGGATCAGCCGCCCGGCTCGGCGGGCAATCAAGTCCGCCGATTCTCCCAGACGATGAGGGCGGCCCACCCGTCGTCGGCCTCGTCCTCCAGATAGTTCTCGAGGAGACCTCGCACCTCGAAGCCATGCGAGAGCTGAAAGCTCAGGGTTGGGTCGTGAAGCTCCCCGTCCACCACCCGGGCCACATACTCGTCGATCGGCATCGTCGTCTTGTGCCGGAAGTACCCGGGCAGTGAGCCGCCGGCGATGATCCCCCGCTTCCCGTCTCGTATGACCAGGTCTTTGCGCTTCTCGTAGAGCATGCCACCGATCCCCTGCCCCCTGTACTCGGGAAGGACAGTGATGTCGGTCCCGTAGTACCAGTCGCCGTCCGGATCGTGGCTACCACACTGATGCTCGCCGGTGATGCTCGCGATGGTGTGTTGCGGGTGGTCGAAGTCGAAGTCGAGGTAGATGCCGGCGCCCATGCCAACCGGCCACCCCTCGACCATGGCCACGAAGTAGCCCTCGGGAAAAACCCGGGCATAGGCCGCGATGTCCTCCTTCGAGAGCAGGTCCTTCGGATTGGCCATGGGAAAGCAGGCGAGCTCGATCTGCTCCAGCTCCTCTGCCATGTCGGGCTCGAGATTGACGATCGTCACCTCGGTCACAGACGGAAGGACTCCCAAGGGGCGTCGCCGGGTATCCCCCAAACCGAATCGAGCCGTCTCTCCATGGGCCGGATCACCACCGCCCCACAGGTCGCCACGTCGTGTGGCGACTCGGCGCGGCGGGCGATCGCCGGGTCGGAGAAGAAGGCATCGAGGTCCCGTGCCAGGTCGGAGCCACGGTCCAGCCTCGTCTGACTCCCCACGACGTGCTCGGGGGAACGGGCTCCCTCCTCGAGACGGGTCCCCGGGTCCAGACAGTGGTTGGTGTGGACAAAGGGCATCTCGGCGACCGGGGTCACCTCGACGGTCCCCGGCATGGCCTCGATGTTGGCTCCGGCCCCGTCCGGGCCCACGATCAGGTAGTTGTGACCGCCGGCCAGGTCCGCCGAGAGCACCGAGTCGATTGCATCATCGAGCGTGGTCTGCTCGAGGACCTTGCGGACCACGAAGGGCCAGGTGACGCCGGGCTTTCCGATCGAGGTGAGATTGTTGATCCCCACCCCGATTCCCGCCTCGTTCATCCCGATCTGGCCCAGGCACCCTGCCGTCGTCTGCACCACCGCTGCAGGCCCGGACAGCGGGTCGAGCTTGAGCATGACCACATACTCACCGGCCGAGGCGTGCATGTCCCAGGTCTGGGCAAGGACGCCGTTGACCGGGTCGAGGAGGGCGGTGCAGTCGTCCTCGATGGGCGCCCAGCCATCGTGGGCCCGAACCACGTCGACCAGGTCAGTGAAGCCACCGACGACCACGGCCTCGGCCGATGTGATCCCGGCGGCTTCCGCGAGGGCCAGCATCTCCTCGTACAGGGTGGGTGAATAGGACTGGTGGTGGGTCAAAGTGGTCTCGGCCAGGGCGAGCACGGTTCCCGCCTGAGCGGAGCGACCGGCCCAGATGGCATCACCGGATAGTCCGAGACGCTCATCGAGATAGTCGCGGATCAGAGGCTTGCATTCCGACCCGTGGATCCGCCCGAAGTCGGCGGTGTCGCCGTAGATCTCCAGCACGCGGAGCGGCCCACAGTTCATCGGCACAACGGTAATGGATCTGACCACTCCGCAATTGGGTTGGCCAGGTCCGCATATGACCCCTGTGCGTCCCAATTCGAAGAGGGGGGAACCGAATCGAGAGCACCACTCGTCCAACGGCCAAGCCCCGAAGGGGTGTGGAAGAGGAGAATGGAATGAGACGATTGGCATTGATTCTGGCAATGGGAGTGGTCCTCGCCGCCTGCAGCGGGGGCGAGAGCGCCGAGACCTTCTCCGAGATAGGGGGTGCCTTCGCCGAGGAAGCCGGGCCTGGCTTCGACGACGGGGCGACCTCCCCGGAGACCACGGCGGCCGGGGCGGAGGTCAGCGAGGACACCGACGTAATCGGGGTCAACCTGGAGGTGGCCCGGGATCGGAGGGTGATCCGTCAGGCCCAACTCCAGCTCGAGGCCGACGACACCAGGGCTGCCTTCGACCGGATCATCGCCCTGACCGAAGCGGTTGGTGGTTTCGTCGCAGACGCCACCGTCCATCCGGTCGAGGGCGAGGACGACCAACCGTCGGTGACGTTGACGCTCCGGATACCCGCCGCCGAGCTCACCCAGACCATGGCCTCGATCAAGGCCTCGGTGCAAAAGGTGGTCTCGGAGTCACAGGGTGCCCAGGACGTCACCGAGCAGTACATCGACCTCGAAGCACGGCTGACCAATCTCGAAGCACTGGAAGTGGAGTTGCGGGCGCTGCTTGCCGAGGTGAGACAGCAGCCCGAGGCCGACCCGGACAAATTGCTCCGTGTCTTCCAGGAGATCTCCTCCGTCCGGGGCCAGATCGAGCAGATCCAGGGTCAGCTCAACTATCTGGATGATGTCGTCGACCTGGCGACGCTGAGCATCGGGCTCACCCCGACGCCGGCCGCGGTCCCCATCGTCGAGGACACCTGGGAGCCGGTGGAGGTCGCCCGGGATGCCCTGCGCAGCCTGGTCGGAGGTCTCCAGGGAGTGGCGGAGTGGGCCATCCACTTCGCCTTGTTCACTCTCCCGATGCTGCTGCTGACCCTCGGGTTCCCGCTGCTGATCGGATTGGTGGTCTATCGCCAGTGGAGAAAGCGCCGACCCCCGACGACACCGGCACCTACCGTCCCGGCCGAGTCCTGACCCACCATTCGTTTTGGCGCGGAGATCTCGACCTATAGGT
>JBOGET010000141.1:0-3317 GCA_050741975.1 Acidimicrobiia bacterium | reverse complement strand
GTGGGGGACCGCGCTCTCTCAAGAACACCGTCGCGCCATGCAACCCGCTCGCGAGGAGTCGGATCCGGCTATTTTCCTGGGGGCAACCAACGGGATCGGCGGGAAGCGTGACGCTGAAGACCTTGGTCGTAGGCACGGTGGCCAAATGCGTGATGAGTAATGATCGCCGATGACGTGGACCTTGGAGAAGGGGTGGACATCCGACACCCCGACCTGGTCAACCTCTACGGGTGCCGGATCGGTGACGGCACCCGGATCGGCCCGTTCGTGGAGGTCCAGAGAGGTGCGGTGATCGGCCGAAATTGCAAGATCTCTACCCACACCTTCATCTGCACAGGGGTGACCATCGAGGACGAGGTCTTCGTTGGTCACGGAGTCATGTTCGTCAACGACCTCTATCCGAGAGCAACCAACGAACGAGGAGAGCTCCAATCCGAAGATGATTGGCAGCCGGCCGAAACGCGGGTCGAGACGGGTGCATCGATCGGGAGCAACGCGACCATCCTCGGGGGGGTGGTGCTCGGCCGTCACACGGTAGTCGGGGCAGGGGCGGTCGTCACCCGGGACGTCCCACAGTTCGCCATCGTCGCCGGTGTCCCCGCCCGCATGTTGGGGGAGGTCGGGGACCGTGAGGAGCCCATCCGATGAACGACCCGATCTACGACCTCCTTGCCAATACGCCCTACATGTCGCCCGCGCAGGCGAAGCGCATGATGCAGTTCATTTCCGACCACGAAATCACGGCCATCCTCGAGTTGGGGTTCGCGCATGGCGTGTCGACCTGTTATATGGCCACGGCACTGGCCCGTTCCAGCGGTGGCTCCGTCGTGACCATCGATCTGGAGGGAGCGCGCACCCTGACGCCGAACATCGAGGAGCTACTGGGGCGCGTTGGGGAGCGCGACCGCGTCGAGGTGTTCTTCGAGCCGACATCGTATACGTGGCGACTCATGAAGCTTCTGGAAGAGGACGGTAGCCCGCGATTCGACCTCTGCTATCTCGACGGCGCGCATACTTGGTTCGTGGATGGCTTCGCGTTCTTTCTTGTGGATCGACTGCTGAAGCCGGGCGGATGGATCATCTTCGACGACGTCAACTGGACATACGACGACTCCCCGACGCTGCGGAGCTCGGACCAGGTGAGACATATGCCGGCTGAGGAACGGACGACGCCCCAGGTCAAGAAGATCTACGAATTGCTCGTCAAGGCGCATCCCTCGTATGAGGAGTTCCTGCTCGATGGTGACTGGGCGTTTGCCCGCAAGAAACTCGGAAGCGGGCCACCGGGAGCACAGCGGGAGATCGTCGTCGAGCAGGTGGTCCGTCTAGAGCAAGTGCACGTTGGCACCGGCGCCGTGCTCGCACGTTTCGCGAGGGCGCTTCGAGGCAGGATGACCCGGAAACGGCGTTCGCTGTGAGGGACGTGGAGACCCGGCCTGACCCGTCCTCGGCTGTTTAGGGGAGACAAGCTCCCGGTAGATTGGAAAAGACCGATCAACAGGAGCGGGGTAATGAAAGCGGTGATCTTGGCGGGTGGTTTCGGGACCAGGCTGAGCGAAGAGACGGCGGTCCGGCCAAAGCCGATGGTGGAGATCGGCGGTCAGCCGATCCTCTGGCACATCCTCAAAACTTACAGCCACTACGGCATCAACGAATTCATCATCTGCGCCGGCTACAAGGGTCACATGATCACCGAGTGGTTTGCCAACTACCGGTTACGAACCGCCGATGTCACCTTCGATTTCGCCGACCACTCGTTCGAATTCATCGACCGAGCCACCGAGAGCTGGCGGGTCAGCGTGATCCAGACGGGTGATTCTTCGATGACCGGCGGGCGACTCAGAAGGGTCCGCGAATACATAGGTGATGAGACGTTTTGCTTCACCTACGGTGATGGTGTCGCCAACATCGACATCAGCGACCTGATCGCGTTCCATCGAGCCGAAGGTCGGCAGGCAACGATGACGGTGGTGCAGCCCCCTGGCCGGTTCGGAGCCTTGACGTTGGGCGAAGACCAAACCGGAGTGGACAACTTCATGGAGAAGCCGCTTGGAGACGGTGCATGGATCAACGCTGGGTTCTTCCTCCTCGAGCCGAGTGTGATCGACCGGATCGAGGACGACACCACCGTGTGGGAGCAGGAGCCGTTGCGCTCGCTGGCTCGAGACGGCGAGCTATCGGCATATCGCCACACTGGGTTTTGGCAACCGCTGGACACACTGCGCGACAAGGCGATGCTCGAGGAGCTCTGGGTCTCGGGCAACGCACCCTGGAAGGTGGGGTAGCAGTTGGCCATCGTCGACGCGGCCATCGCGGTGGAGCACCAGGTGCTGAGCAACCCGATGGCGAGAATCGACTAGGACGAGGTCCGGGCGAGTGGCGCCGGAATCGAAGGACCGCCGAGCGAAACGACCGCAAGCTCTCCTGAGGCGTTCGACCAGGTCGGCCATCTCCAAGGGCAAAGCCGGTAGGGCCACGGAGAGGGGCAGGGCCACGGCGCTGGCGTCGAGCACCACCTTCGAATCTGTTCATGGCTATTGCGGCAGTGGCTGTTGACAACCCTCGGTCCTGGTCCATACATTCCCACGAGAACGACCCTATGTCTATCGAAGCCATTACGAACTGTCGTTCGTGCGGAGCGGGTCAACTCCGGCAGTTTCTGTCGCTCGGTGAGATGCCGCTGACCAATGGCTACGTTGCAGCCGACCGGCTTCATCAGCCCGAGAAGCGATATCCGCTCGAGGTCGCTTTCTGCCCTGCTTGCTCGCTGGTTCAGATACTGCACACGGTGCCCCCGGAGGAAATGTTCGTTGAATACTTCTATTACTCCTCGGTTTCCCCGACTCTGCTCGAGCACTCTCGTTTGCACGCCGAGGAGCTGATCGCAACTCGAGGGCTTGGGCCCGAAAGCTTGGTGGTGGAGGTGGCCAGCAACGACGGCTACCTGCTACAGAACTTTGTCAAAGTGGGCATTCCCGTCCTCGGTATCGATCCGGCTGTGGGTCCGGCAAAGGCGGCGGAGGTGGCCGGTGTGCCGACCCTGCGAGAATTCTTCGGGCTCGATCTCGCCAAACGTCTGCGAGCCGAAGGCAAGGTAGCCGACGTAGTTCTCGCCAATAACGTCCTTGCTCATGTTCCCGATCCAAACGGGTTCGTTGCCGGGATCGCCACGATCCTGGCTGAGGACGGCATCGCCGAGATAGAAGCGCCCTACATGAAGGATCTCATCGACAATCTGGAATTCGACACGATCTACCACGAACATCTCTCCTCCTTCTCGGTGACCGCCGCGAAGCGCCTCTTCGAACGGCACGGCC
>JBOGET010000140.1:0-10991 GCA_050741975.1 Acidimicrobiia bacterium | reverse complement strand
TCCGACGATCAGCTGGGGTGAGTTCGCCAAACTCCAGCCGGAGCTGGCACGGTTCGGGGCAGGCAGATTGACCGCAGCACCTGCATACCTGGCGACGGTTCGTCGGTCGGGGGCACCTCGAGTCCATCCGGTGACACCGATCTTCACTGCCGTCGGGCTGTTCCTGTTCATGGAGCCGACCTCTCCCAAAGGGAGAGACCTCTGGGAGCGGGGATGGTTCGCCCTGCACAACGGTGTCCCGGACAATGCAGGCTCCGGTGGCGAGTTCTGTGTCAGTGGCCGTGGACTCGCCGTGGACGATCCAGACATGTGGTCCCATGTGGCCGACGCTGCGAGCTACACGCCGGCCGACCGTTACATCCTTTTCGAGATGCAACTGAGCGAGGCCCGCCGCCACGGGTACGGCGACGTGCCCTTGCCCTCCACTCGGAGGTGGTCGGTCGACCAATAGGCGTGTAACAGGGTTCCTATAGCAACAGGTCGTGGTTTTTCGAGACCTGATGCACGTTCGACCCTGTCGAGCGCAGCAACCCATTTTCATCGGGAGGGTGCGGGGGCGGCTGTTGGAGTCGAAGACGGCGTTCCCGAGACGGCACCCGCGATGATCGACGCACCGTCGGTCGGTGGTTGATGCATTGCGAGACACCACCTTTCTCCGAGCCTCTGCCACGCGGATCACGGGCTCCCCAAGCCCTCCATGGCGCGAGAGGTGCGATGGGACGGTCAAGACGCGAAGCGACGCGAACCAAAAACGGCGTCTGAGCAGGCGTTTCGCGAGTTTCCCCTGGTCGGGCGATACCCCGGACTCGGGCTCATGACCGGACGGTTGCGGGTACCGAGACTTGACAGGTGCCCGTTAGCGATGCGGCGGGACGCACATACTGCTCACGACATGCTTGGCGGTCCTTAAAGGGCCCCGTGCCGCGGTCTCCATCGAGTTGGTGTGGTCACGTCGATGCGGTCAGGTGAAGGCGAACAGTGGTGGGACGATGACCACGACCGTGGCGGCCCAGAGGGCAAAGACGGGCAGGTAGCCGGTCTGCCAGCGCTCGAGCCGGTGGAAGGTGCTGTGTCCGGTGACGAACCGGGTGGAGAGCCAGGCGGTCCCGGCCAGGCTCACGAGGAGCACGAGGTTGAGGCCGAGGGCTGCTGTTCGGTTCGGGGTGAACCCGAGTTCGTCGATCCGGGCGATCATCGCGCCGAGCACTATCACGTCGAGCACGAGGGCGCCGACGACCGCGACCAGTTGGATGCGGTCCATCCAGCCCGGCGACGTGGACGGGTCCCGGGCGGACATCCCGTACAAGGCGAGCCCGAGGACCACCACCATCAGGGCGTCGAAGACGCCGAGGAGTTCGCGATCGAACGCGCCGCCAAGCCAGGTCACGGCGTAGACGACTGCGGCGCCGGCCAGCATCACGGCGAACATCGGCGTGAAGAGAATGGTGAGCACCGGCGCCATGTTCTCCACGACCCGTTGCTTCGACTCGACGAGCCATGCGGCCACGATCACGGCACCCGCCGCTCCTGAGGGCAATACCCACTCGATGACCCGCTCGGCGTTGGCGACACCCGTGGGTTCGAGGATGAGCGCGGTCAGCGCCAGGAGCACGCCGCCCCCGAGCGCGATCAGTACGTAGTAGATGAACCATTCGCCCGTGAAGCGGACGAAGTCCATGCGCCGCTCGTGCGATCGCACGACGCCGCTCATGTACGGGTAGGCGACCACGAACCACAGCACGACGGGCAGGTGCGCAGCAACGAGCAGTTCGGTCGCCGCGCCCTCGATGTACGGGTAGAGGTTGATCACGACGGCGGCAATCACGAACGGGACGGCCGTCAGCAGGGACTGGCGCACGGAAAGTCGGCGTCGGCGGGCGAAGTAGCCGGCGAGGAACGGCATCACCAGCAGGCTCGCGTTCCGCAGCAGCCACCCGGACTCCTCGCTCGGGAACCCCTCGGCCAGGCGTGCGACCTGGATCGTGACGGCCGCCGCAACGGCGAACACCAGCGCCTCGGGCCACCGGCTGTCAGGCCCTTGCCGCTCGCCCCCGCCGGAGAGGACGAGCTGCCTCCAGAGGCTGCCGCTGTGCTCGCGTGCGAACTCCCGGGACAATTCGTCGAGTCTTCCCATCCGCTTCACAGCGACTAGGAAGGCCTCATCGGCAGCGAGACCGGCCGCGGCCAGATCAGCGATCTGATCACGCAGATGGGCCTCCAACTCCTCCACGTCACGGCCATCGACCGCCGGGCCCTGTGCGACGAAGGCCCGCCACTCCGCGATCTCCGACTCCAACCCCTCCAAGGGTCACTCCCTCCCGAGCACGAAGGGCAGCAGATCGGTGCCTCCCCAGACGTCACCCAACGCCCGCGTCACGGTCACCCACTGTCGCTTGTGCTCCGCAAGTGCCGCATGCCCCTCATCGGTGATCGCGTAGTACCTGCGGCGCCGCCCCTCAGGCGGCGTTCGCCACTCCGTGGTCACGTACCCGAGCCGGTGCAGACGATGGAGCAGCGGGTAGAGCATCCCATCGGTCCACTCGAGCTCACCGGCCGAGAGCTCCCGAACGCGCTTCAGAATGGCGTACCCGTAACTCTCTCCCTCGGCCAGGATCGTCAGCACCAGCGGCGTCGCCGACGCCGCGACCAGGTCCTTGTCGATCTGCATCACACTCCGATACCTCGACCTGGAATGCATAGAAGCACAAGATATCTTATCAGCTCGTACCTGACGAGGCCAAGATCGGGGCGAAGCCGCTCAACGGTAGTGCTGGAGAAGTCCACACGCGGTGAGGCTCGACCTAGCAGTGACTCGACGATCAAACAATCTGATTTGTTTGATCAACTGCTTTTGATGTATCGTCCACATCCGTGGATCCCAAACCGCGTCCACAGACGCTGCCACCGAGGTTCTTCAAGCTGGCCGGACACCCTCTGCGCTGGCAGCTACTGAATGAGCTGTCCCGCAGCGACCGCCAGGTGCGAGAACTCACGAAGGTGGTTGGGAAGCCGCAAAGCCTGGTCTCCTACCACCTGGGACAGCTACGAGCGGGCCGGTTGGTGTCGATGCGGCGGAGCTCGGCCGATGGGCGCGACGCCTACTACAGCCTTGACATCGTGCGGTGTCGCGAGATGCTGGCGGAAGCCGGCGGCGCGCTCCACCCCGGGCTTGCCTTCGACCCACCCGCGGCGGAGGATCGTGCAGCCCGAGGGCGACGGGCACGCATTCTGTTCCTGTGCACCGGCAACAGCACTCGCTCGCAGTTGGCGGAAGCGTTGCTCCGCGACCTCGCGGGCGAAGCGGTGGAGGTCGTCAGTGCGGGCAGTCACCCCAAGAGGGTGCATCCGAACGCGGTGCGAGTCATGCGCGAACGTGGCATCGACCTGAGTGGCTACCAGGCGAAGCGCCTGAATCGGTTTGCCAAGCGGCGGTTCGACTATGTGATCACGTTATGCGACCGAGTGCGAGAGGTGTGTCCGGAGTTTCCAGGAGATCCCGAGCGCATCCACTGGAGCATCGCCGACCCGGCTCTCGAGGGAGATACCGATGACGAGAGCTACCGGGCTTTCCAGAGGACCGCTTTGGAGATCGAGACGCGCATCCGGTCCCTGCTGCACATGATGAAACAACGAACGAGCCGCTAGGAGGTCAACAACATGTCTGAAGACACCGTCAACGTCCGCTACATGGTCGATGACGTCGATACCGCGGTCGGCTTTTACACGAAGCACTTCGGCTTCACTCTCCACTCCAACGCCGCCCCGGCCTTCGCCGAGGTCGTCCGGGGCCACCTGCGCCTGCTGGTCAGCGGCCCAGCCAGCTCGGCTGGACGTCCCATGCCCGACGGTCGCATGCCCAGGCCCGGTGGCTGGAACCGCATCCATTTCGTCGTGGAGGACATCGAGGCCGAGGTGGAGCGCCTGCGCGCTGAAGGGGTGCGCTTCCGGAACGACATCATCACCGGGCCCGGCGGGAAACAGATCCTGCTCGAAGATCCCGCCGGCAACCCGATCGAGCTCTTCCAGCCCGCTGGCAGATAGCGAACCCTCCGTGGCCGATTCGAGCATGTGGAGACGTCACCTGCATGAAGTCGAGCAGCCGGCACGTCATGGCCATCGGATAAGCCCGCCGACCCTCCCCGGCGTTGCACGGGATGGGGGAGGCGGGGTTGCTCATCTCGGAGCGGCGGGTGGTGGATGGGCGGTTGGGGCGGGTGTGGCGCCACCGCTAGGGGCCGCCGTGAGCTGGCTGCGGCGAAAGAGACCCTGGCTGAGCTGACCGACGAGGTCCTCCTTTCCCTGATAGTCGGCTGCCACGGCTGCCACCAATCTGAGTTTTGGCCTTCGCCTCATCCGACTTGGATGATCGCCGCCTCGGACGGGACTCGATCCTCCATCACAACTCCGGTGATGACGAAGAGCATGTAAAAGCCGGGTGGGGCCCGTCCCGAGTCCAACGGCGACTTGACCCGAATTACACCACTGCCCTTGGAAACGATCGAGAGCCAGAGGTGACGCTGATCCATGTTGTTTGTGTGAGTAGTCGAGCTCATGCGGATCAGAGCAACGGAGTCGATCGCGAATGACTGGGGACAATGAACCAGGAACTCGTGGCCATAGCCAATGTGATTGGGCACATGACCAATGTTTGGCCGCGGTCCTCGGAACAAATACGGCGGTTCGAATATTTCAATCGTCTTGTCATCCACGGGATTCCCGGGATTGAACTGTCCGGTGTTTCCAGCAACCAGCACCCGACCGTCGGGCAGGAGCAGCGCGACCGAGTGATAGAGCCGCGCCCGCGACTGAAGCGCCATGTTGCTCCATGTCTCATTCTCCGGATTGAACGACTCGGGCTGTTGAACGCTGCTCGACGAGGTGTCGGCCTCACCCAGGCTTGCTCCATTGACGATAAGGACAGACCCATCAGGAAGTAGGACCGCATCTGACATGAATCGTCGCGAAGTCCTTAGGGGCTGGCCCGAATTTCGACCGGTGTTTCTCCAGCCCGGGCTTTGAGTCGGATTGGATGGGTTGTAGTCGAAGATCTCCGCCTTGTCAGTGGCCAGGTTGCCGAAATCTTCGCCTCCAACGATCAACAATCTGATGTCGTTCGGAGCATTCGCCGGAAGGGGCAACACGACGCATGCGCCTTGGTGTGGATATGACCGGAAATAGGGTGATTTGGTCCGGGACATCTGCAGCCACTTGTTGGTCGTCAGAGAGAAAAGGTTGCTCTCGTCGTTCGAATGAACAAACACGATTCCATCCGGATGTTGGCTTGTGCCCGGAAGGACATGCATGAAGGGATACAGGCGGGATCCGGGATTTCCTAAATGCTTGGGTGGACTGAGAGATCCTGTATTCGCGTTGAAGAGCTCAAACTCGGTGTTCATCGCCGTTGTGACGCCGAGAGGGCGTGCCGCCGCTCCGCCGGCGATCAGGGCATTCCCGCCGGGAAGCATCGCACACGTTGGGTACCACCGAGCTCCGGGCATCGAGGCGTACTTCATCCATACCGAACGCCATGGGGAGGATGGATCTGGGTTGAAGGTATGAATGTCGTGGTCTGCTCCCACTCCTCCGACCCCGGGAGCGGATTGACCGCCTGCCACCAACAGTCGCCCATCTGGTAGGAAGCAGTGTCCCGAACAAAACAGATTGCGACCCATCGCGTAGTGATTAGGGGTGGCCGGAGCGTCGGTTCGTGGATTCCAGAGTTGCGACTTCCCTTTATTCACGTTGAAGATGTCGCCCTCATCCCATGAGAAGAACAGCACCCTCCCGGTATGGAGCATCGCTGCGTGGACAGGAACGAGATCAAGCGGCTGTGGCAGCACCCGCCATTGACCCTGTTGCGCCCGTACCCAGACGTCGACCGACGAAGCGACGTGGTTCAGGGCTCTGGCCGAAATCGTCGCCGCGGAGCGCCTGGCCTGAGGCGCAGCGTTATTAGCAGCCGAGATGATTGCGCCCCCAGAATTGTCCCCTGTCTTGATCCGAACCGCGTTCGGTGCATTTGGATCGGTGCTCGCCCCGTCCGGAGCCGCGCTCACGTCGTTTGGGCTGCTGCTGGCAAGGTCAACCAAGGTGTCCGACGAAGCCGGACACGAGATCGTCACGGTTATGGGTGCCGACTGTCCAGGGTCGAGACTCAACAACGATGTAGAAAGATGGACTGCACTAAACACGGGGACAGTGATGGTTGCGAGCGTCGTCCCACAACCGTTCGTCGCTTCGAGCGTGTAGGATTTGGTTTGATCCACGTTGACGGTCAGGGTGCCGCTGGCTGAGAGCAACGCGGTGCTTGCGGCCGGGATTCGGATCTGAGTCGGATTGGATGCGACCTGCCACATCAAGGTGATCTCGCTACAGGCCTCAATCATTCGTCCAGCCACCACGGACCCGCTTTTATCAACCGCGGTAAAGCTCACGATGTTCGGCTTGTGCTGGACGGTTAGGAAGTTCCGGTTGTCAGCGAATCGCGCCGGAGCTGGGCACAAAGCCGGAGCTCCGAAGTGTCCTAATAGCATGCTTCCACGACCAGCACCTAGGCCTAATGCGGGACAGGACTCTCGTAACTGCTCGAGCATCTGGAGCTTGCCCGCGGCGATCTCGGCTTGTTCGGTGTCACTGATGATTCCGACGAAGTAGACAGGTCCACTGCTTGCCCATTCGGGGACGTTGATCGTGATGCTTTGGTCGGTCCAGCCGTTTGGAGCTACGGATGCGGACGTCAGGCAGCTTCCAATCACGATCCCGACATCGGCAGGCTGGGTGCTGTCGAAGGGTTTTCCGGGATCAGCAGAAAGCATCGTCTGTCCAGGCACACAGAGAACGTTTGGAGACATCCCGACAATCGCCGCGTTGTTCTTCAACTCGATCAGGAGCCTCGCGGCTTGAGCTACCGGATTGGAGGGACTCCTCGCCAACCCTTGGAGCTCCAGCAAGCACATTTCCAGCTCAGAGGGCAGCGCACCAAGGAGGTCGTGAAGCCTGTCGGGAAGAAGGCCGCCCAATTGTGCAACAAGATCCGAAAGATCCCTTCCGGCATTGAACTCAGACAACAGCGTAAGCAATACGTTGGAGGCATCTTCTCCCGGCCCGTGGGGCCGTCGCATAGCCGTGCCTACCAACAGGTCCATCAACAACGTCGGGCTATGGACGTAATGATGGATCGTCGAGGCGTAGCGATCGAACAACACCTCATTCGAGCTGGCGACGAACGATGCACCGAGAAAAACATCGACCGTTGGTCCCACATTGAACAGCGGAGACATCTCTCCGACCATGCCCCTTGCGTCGTCCTCGTGGTCGTGGTGGTGATGGTCCATCGCACCGGGAGGCACCGGCACGGCAACGGGCTCAAGGTGATGGTCATGGGCGTGGACGGTGCGGTCGGTGTCTGATTCGAACCAGGCCAGGAAGAGTCCGTGAGCTTCGGAGTCGCCTGTGACCATCTTGCGAGCAAGCCCAGCTACTCGATCCAGTTGCTGGAAATGCTCCTCGAGTTGATGGAGAGCGTCTTGGCAGGGATCCGCCCGATCGACCTCTCCCGCGCCTGCAAGACGAAGGGCGTCATGAATCGCATCAAAGGCCCGCGGGTCGATCGTGGGCACCGGGAAGAAGGGCATCGAATGCTCCAGTTGCTCTACATGTGCCGGGTTCTCCCGATGTTCCGTCGACATGAGGATTCCCCCAATGCGAACTCAACTTGAACCGTCGAGCGCAGGGCACGCCACATTCCGAGTGAGTCTCGGGCGGCCGTCCTGCGCGCCAACCTCAGCGTTGTCAACGATTATGCCAAACCCGTTGTGCTCGTTTTCGTCCAAAAGAGCGCAGCCGCGGAGGATGGCGCCGAAAACCTTCCTGCGGATCTCCCCAACACCCAACAGCGCTGGCTAACCGGATCTTGTCGGTCACGCCTAGACCGGTTTCGGGAAAATGACAGGCCACAACCTGGCAGGCTCCTGGCCAGCGCAGGGGGTGCCGCTCGTGAGCCCATATTCGGCTTATGTGTCGCCAGAGGGTTCAATGCGTGCGCATGCGGAGAGCGGTGGGTGGGGTCGCAGGGACCGAGCGCAGCTGGCGCGATTGAGGTGCATGCCCTCGCCTAGGCGTCGCAGTCGTTTGTGACCTCCAGAGGGCTCGACTTCTAACGGGCTACGAGAGCGAGGACTGTGCGACTTCGGTTTCATGACGGACACCGTGGCTCCGGTAGGTGCCTGAGACTTTCGGGACGCGGCTCCGGTACGTGGGTGACAGTGGCTCCGGTAGGTGGGTGACACCTCCTGGTTCCATCCTTCTCTGATGTTCAGAGGAGGTCGTGGTCGTGTTGGTGGAGCTGGGGCTGGTGGAGCAGCGGTATCAGGCGGTGTTGGAGGTCCTCGGCGGTGCCGCGGTGACCGATGTGGCTCGCCGCTATGGGGTGGTGCGCCACCGCGTGGGCGCCCTGCGCGTCGTAGCGTCCGCGTCGCGGCGGGTCGAGTCGCGTAACCGCCGCGCACATCGAGGCGACGTGCAGACGGCGTGGCGTGGGACCGGGGTCCGCCGAACCGCTACGCGCCGGGTGCTCGGTACTGGACTTGCTCGGCCTTGCGCAGCGCATCCATCGTCTCGTCGACGGACAGGAGGACTGTCGTTTCGAACGAGCTAAGCGCACCGCCGCCACCAATCGCCAGCGCAACCGCGGCCATTGACACGTTGTCGGGGGCCTCCCATAGGTTGTAGCCGTCGTGTTCGCCGAAGGCGTACCAGAACCCGTGGAGCTTCCCACCGACCGACTCGATGTACGACTGAGCGGCCTTTCGGCGGTCCTCTGGGTTGCCGATCAGCCTGGCCCAAGTCTCGGGCGTGTAGCTGAACCTCGTTAGATAGAGCGGCATCGTCCATCCCTCTTGTTCTTCGACCCGCGCGAGTCGCGGGTACGCGTTGCAGTATGGCCGCTCCGGGGAGCACACGAGCAGGCGTGCGCCATTTATCTCGACCAGTCTCATCGGCACTTCGACTCGGTCAATCCGGGCGGGTCCTGAGCGTCAGCTATCAGTTGGCTCGGGTGTGCGTTCGTTTGGGTTCTTGGGCGCGTCCGGTGGCACTGGCGGCATTCTCGGCTCCGCTGCGGCGAGAAAGGCCAACTCTGGGAACAAGTCCGGGCGTTGATGATCAGGGCGGCGTCTGCCTCTTCCGCGTCCAAATCCCCGAGACTCGACTCGACTGGAGTCGGCCCCCACTGGGGAAGGGCCAGTCGCTACCGAACATCACCCTGTTAAGACCGAACGTGTCGATCACGTGGCGGAGGTATGACGGGTCATGGACAACGGCGTCGACCCAGAACCGGCGCAACGCCTCCTTGGGTGTAAGGGTGAGACGGCGTTGCCCGGTCGATCGGTCGAGGCCCCCCGGCTCCCAGCGGCCGGCCAGGGCGGCGGCCGCTCCCCCGCCGTACAGCCTGCGACCCGATGGTCCCCAGGGCCGTGACCGACCTCCAGTTGGTGACCGCGGCAGCCTCCTCGATCTACTCCACGCCGAGGGACATGGCTCGCTACCTCGCGACGCTCAGCGCCGGTGGCACCAACGAGCAAGGTTCGGTGTTCAAACCCGAAACCCTCGCCACTATGTTCGAGCCGCTCTACCAGCCCGATCCCCGGGTGCCCGGCATAGGCCCGGGGTTCTTCCGGATCGACCTCGGCCGGCATCCCGCCGTCGAGCATCAGGGGATACTTCCCGGGTTGAACTCCCAGATTTTCGTGGCTCCCGACGATGGGGTCGGGGTGATGGCCTTCACGAACGGGGCCAGGCGAGCCCTGATGTGGCTGACCGCTGAAGCCGGCCGGCTGCTCTGCCACCTGGTCGGCGCCCGTGACGAGATGATCCGCACCGATGTTCCACATCACCCTGAGATGTGGGGCGACATCTGCGGTTGGTACCAACCTCGTGCCCAGCGGACCGATCTGCAAGTGTGGTCCATGGTCGGCGCCGGAGCCGAGGTCTTCGTTCGACATGGTCGGCTGATGGCTCGAGCCTTGAGCCCAATGCCCGCGCTGTACAGAGGCTTTCTCCTCCACCCCGACGACGAGCAGGATCCGTACGTCTTCCGGATCGATCTCTCTGAGTATGGAATGGGCACGGGCCGTGTGGTGTTCAACCGCCTTCCGGGCGTGGGGACCACGTCGATCCACCTCGACCTGGCACCCCTGTCGCTCGAGAGACGACTGGCCTCGAAGAACCAGAGACTGTGGGCAACCGGAGCACTTGGGTTGGCCACCGCGGCGATCGCCGTTCGCCGCGGCGGCGCGACATTGCGCTAACGGCGTGTGGCTTGATCCGCGTCAGCGAGGAGATCCTCCTCATTCCTGTCGATGCCTCCAGATCGACGCGGGCTCCCGCCGTAACTAGCGTGCCCTCGGCCCATGAGATTCAGGATCGTTCCTACCAGCCGGGAATTCTTCGACGACTTCTCGCTCGCAGCTCAGAATCTCGCGACTTGCGTGGACCGGTTCAAGGACGTCCTCGCCGACACCTCCGCCGCCTCCGAGCGCCACGCCGCGGTGAAGGAAGTCGAGCGGGCCGGGGACGAGTTCACCTCCCGCATCCTCACCAGGCTCGACTCCACCTTCGTCACCCCGTTCGACCCGGAGGACATCCAAAGGCTCGCCCAGGCGATCGACGACGTCGTCGACGACATCTACCACGTGTCGGAAATGGTGCTACTCACCCACATCACCGACCTCATCCCCGAGGTCACCGAGCAGGCGACCGTCCTGACCAGCATGGCGGCGAAGGTGGTCGAGCTATTCGACCGCTTCGAGGACATGCGGGGCCTGCGTTCGATCATCTCCTCGATCGAGGAGCTCGAGAGCGAAGGCAATCGCATCTACCGGAGAGCGGTCGCCCGGCTCTTCTCCGGCGAGATGCAGTCTCTCGACGTGATCCGCTGGAAGGACATCGTCCAATCACTGGAGGCGGCGCTCGACCGGGTGGAAGATGTGACC
>JBOGET010000139.1:0-79039 GCA_050741975.1 Acidimicrobiia bacterium | reverse complement strand
ACGCCGGACAGGTACTGGAACACCTACATGCCAACGTCGATCACCGTCAAGCACGACAACGTGCTGCGAGATTTCCGCGACACGATCTCGGATCCGGAGAATTACGTCGCGATACGCTTTCTGCCCGGGTGAGTACGTGGCCCCGAAGGCCATGTGTCGTTCTTCATCGAGGACTTGGAAATGACCCGGAGGCGCGATCGAGACCCGCTATTGCCGGGGGGATCTTCCCCCGATGGCGAATCTGAGCGTGAACCAAACGCTCATGAGCCGAACCAGAGTCAGCACCGCGACCAGGCGCACCCAGGACCAGGTAGTCGGTACTCGGTCGTCCTGAAACATTCGCCAGGCAGTTCGCACGGGCGGCACCAGATTTCGCAGCGCCTTTCTGCCTGACCCGCGTGAAAACCTGCGGGTGGAAGAAGCGTCCCGAGCGCCTGCGTGTAGCCGCTTCGACCTTGTGTAGAGCTGGCGTAGAGACTTCCTTGCCGGATGACCTATGACTACGTCGTCGGCGTAGTGCAGACGAAGGCCGGACGCGTGTACTCGCACACCCCATTCCCTGTCGCCACCTGACATGAGCTCCTCGTTGAACGGTCCAACGCGATCAAGCACGCTCATTCGCGTGAATACGCAGGCCGTGGCTGCAAAATGAAGGTCCTCGATGAACCGCTTCTGCTGGAAGCTCGTCATGATGTCGCAGAGCTCCACACCCGTCGGGTTCTCTGGATCAGCCGCCGTCACGTCTATCCGGCCCCCCAGGAGCCCGATACCAGGATCCTCCGTGAGGTGCCAGACCCCCCTCTCGATCCAGGTGGGGGAAGGCACGCAGTCGGCATCTGTGAACGCGATGACCTCGCCTTTCGCCTCACGTATTCCCCGGTTCCTGGCTGCGTAAGAACCAGGCCGAGGTTCCCTGAGCAGTCGCACCCCTTCGAACTGTTCGACGACGCTCGTTACATCATCCTCCGACCCGTTGTCTACAGCCAGGATCTCCAATCGATCCTTGGGATAGGTCTGCTCATCGAGTGCCACCAGACATTGTGCGAGGCGATCTGCGTCGTTGTAGACCGGGATTATGACCGAGACGATGGGCGGGTCTTTATCCAAGGTGCGCCCCTATTCTCAGCAGCGTTGTCGGAGCCCACTAATCCGCACCTCGGTAGGCTCGTTCCATCTCTTCCGCCATACGAGACCATGTGTATGGAGCGATTCTCCGCGTGTTCGCCATACCCATCTCCGGCAGTTCCTCCCGCCTGTCCACCATTTGCTGCAGAGCCTCAGCCAGTTCTGCAACGCTCCCGGGAGTGTAGAGAACACCCCCGTCTCCCTTGTCGCCGAGAAGAAACTCGGCGTGGGGTCCCCGAGCGGCTACAACCGGCCTTCCCATTGACATGGCGAGAATCAGGCTTCCGGACGTCAACACATCCCTCTGCGTCAAGGCGACGACATCTGCAGCTGCGAAGACTGGGGCCACCATTTCGTCGTCGACGAACCCGAGATCCAGACTGATGCGATCATCCTCGTCGGCGAGACGCCATAACTCGTCCGCGTATCCGCTTTCGACAGCCCGTCCCTTGATGATGAGGAGGATGTCCCTGCGATCAAGAGTCCTGAAGGCCGCAATCAGCTCCTCCAGCCGCTTATAACGTCTAACCAGTCCGAAGGCCAAGAACACCAGTGGTCGCGCCGGAGTCTGCGGTGACACGTCGAGGGGAACGGAATCGATATCCCCGTACGCCTCTGCATAGTTGCCATGATGAGCGACGAGGATCTCTTTGCCGACTGGAACCCGAAAGTCCTCGCGAACGATTTCCCGTGCACCTGGGAAGTGGACCACAAGGCAATGGGACAGACGCCCAAGCACTCCGCTCACTCTCCTTTCCCAACCGGCAAAGCGAGCTTCGTGACTAGCGAGATTGTGCACGGTCCAGATGATCCGTCGACGCAACAGTCGAACCAAACAGACCTTCAGGAGAAAGATTGTGCTTCGGAAGACCGACCCTCTGAGGGTATCTCCGACCACATATGGGTGGATCCAGTCAAGATGCAGCACATCGAACTGTCTTGAGAACAAAGCGGCCAACAAGGGGCGTCTCCGACCAAATTCACCGGGAAATCGTGCTCGAATACCGCGCGCTTCCAAGGCAGTTGTCAGAAGCACCTGATAGGGATTGCTCGACCGCACGTCAGGAATGAACACCACGTCGAGGTCTTGCCGGCCCTGATTGTCGCTAGCTCGGGTTGAGACGTCGTCTGAGCCCTGCCGCTCCGATTTCCCCATTAGGTCTCAACGAGAGTGACACGTCGGACTCTGCTCATGACCACCAGCCTGACTGGCGCAGATCTACTCGAAAATCACCCGGCATCGGCGTTGGCAACCTGAATCACGGAGACAGTCCACTCACCTCCGGGGGGCGACTTGATCTCGAGATGGAAGGTTCCGGATTCGGTTAGCGGCACCGCCCCCGACCCCGGCCTGCCGTCGACCGCCACGGTGTCTCCCGCACCATCCTCGGTGAGGGCGATTACCTCGAGCCGGGCCCCTTCGGAGGCATCGAACGACCAGCGGATCTCCCAGGGGGCCTGCACCGTGAAGGGAGACGTGACCTCATGTCCAGATCCCTGGAAGGTCCGCAACGTCACCTCGGCCGAGGGGGTCTGGGACACCTCGGGATCCTCAGCGGTGAACGCATTGAGCAAATCCCCCATGAAGGAACCAGCCAGGTAGCCGAGACCCACCACCGCAGCCACGGCCATGACGAAAGGGAGAGTCCGGACACTGGCCCGGCCATGTCGGGGCCGCCTGAAGAACCCCGGGCGCCCCAAACGGCGCGTAGCTGGCGGGCGCTGTCTGCGTCCCGTCCGTTGCCCAACAAGGTCCTCCTCAGGGGTGTCGAGTACGAGGGCTAGCCGCGCCCGCCCGGCCCGCTCCGCCTCGAGTGCCCGTTCAAAGGCCATGGGCTGGTCGACGACCAAGGAGAGCCTACGGTCCTCGGCCACCACCTCGAAATGGCCGTTGCCGACTTCGATGATCTGTACTCGGTCGAGTGGCCATCTCCCCACCGGGCCTTCCGAGGAGAAGAGGATCAGGCTGGATCCGTCGATTTGGGCGACAGTAGGCAGGGCTGCATCGTGGCCCGACCCCAGAATGGCGCCCGAGAACGCATGCATCTGCACTCCCGGCTTTGTAGCGGATCAGCCTATCAGTCTTCAATGCGACCGGCCTCGGCCAATCACCGCTTAATGGTCGCATTACAGGAGGCTCATAGGCCTTCTTGGGGGGTACTGGTACCCTCACCCTTCGCACCGGCGAGCCAGTCGACGACAGAGAGTCGGGTCATGGCAATGCCCAACACCTTTCATAAGTTCCTCTACCTGATCGGTCGAAGGAGTCGGTTCCGGTGGCTGATCGTGATCGGTTTGGCCGTGGTTGCCGGCGGGCTGGAGATGGTGGGCGCGCTGCTGGTCTTCTTGGTCCTTGCCATGGTGGTCGATCCGGGCGCAACTCTCGCCCTGCCGGTGATCGGAGAGCTTCCCGGTCTTGAAACCGGTGACCGCCGGCTTGTCCTCCTGACCACCGCCGGCATTGCCGCTTTCTTCGTCATACGGGCCGCGGTGCGGATCGGGCAGACATACCTGCAACAACGCGTGGTTCACAAGGCTGCGGCCGCGCTCTCCAAGCGACTCGTGACCGGCTACCTGACCATGCCGTATTCCTTCCATCTGCAACGGAACTCGGCCGAACTGATCCGTAACGCCAACGAGATACCCCCATGGTTGGCTTCCCAGGTGTTCCTTCCGGTAGTGACCATCGTTGCAGAGTCCATCCTGTTGGTCGGCCTCGTCATCGTCCTGGTGGTTACCTCACCACTCGCCACCGGTCTGGCGCTGGCGTTCATGGCGCCCACCGTTTATCTCCTGGCCAGGGTTGTCCAACCGCGCCTCAAGGAGTTGGGTCGCCTCACTCACGACATGGCCTATCGCGCCCTGTCGACGCTGCAACAGAGTCTGGGGGGAGTTCGCGACATCAAGGTGCTCCACAAGGAGATCGCCTTCGCCCGCCAGTATGGCCGCAGCCGAGACAGCATGGCTCACGCCCAATATCAACTTGGCACCACCCTCGAGCTTCCTCGCACGCTAATCGAGTCAGCTCTGCTGCTCTTCATCCTGGCCTATTTCGGTTTCACCATCAGCCGTGGGACGGCGGTTTCGGAGACCCTGCCGGTGCTGGGGCTATTTGCCTATGCCGGGCTTCGGATCCAACCGTCTCTGCAGGCGATTGTCAGGAGCTTCAACAACCTGAAGTTCGCCACGGCCGCACTCGACAATGTATACGCCGACTTGGTCATGCTGGACCGAGCCGATCTGCAGCTTCCGGCCCAAGCCGCGCTCCCGCTGCCGTTTCAAAATGAGATCGTCCTCGAGGGGGTAGGCCACCGCTACGCGGAGTCAGACCGTGAGGCAGTCCTCCAAGTCAGCCTGCGGATCCGGCGCGGCGACTTCGTGGGCATCTGCGGACCCACGGGCGGCGGGAAGACCACTCTGGTCGATCTCGTCACCGGATTGCTCGAGCCGACGTCGGGAGTCATTTGGGTCGACGGGCAGAACATCGCTGAACACATGCGGCGCTGGCAGGCCAACCTGGGAGTCGTGCCGCAGGACGTCTTCCTGATGGACGACAGCCTCCGACGCAACATCGCCCTCGGGGTTGGGGACGATCTGATCGATGACCAGGCTGTCGATGAGGCGGTCCGTCTCGCGCAGTTGGACGACTTCGTGGCCTCACTGCCGGGGGGCCTCGATACCTGGGTTGGGGAGCACGGGGTGCGTCTCTCGGGAGGCCAGCGGCAACGTGTGGCCATCGCACGAGCCCTCTATCGGCGACCCGACGTGCTGGTGTTCGACGAGGGAACGTCGGCACTGGACAACGTCACCGAGGCTCAGCTCGTCGAGATGCTGGAACACGTCCGCGGCGAGCGCACCATCATTGTGGTGGCCCATCGGCTCTCGTCCGTCCGAGCCTGCGACTACATCGTGTTCGTCGACGGCGGAAATGTCATCGCGGTGGCGCCATTCAGCGAGCTGATCGAGATGAACAGCACCTTCCGGGAGATGGCGGCGCGGACATGAGTAACCGCCCGGGCATCATCCGGCGGCCGTCGGGCGGGGAGGCCTGAGCAGGCGGCGAGCAACGCGTCTCCCACGGCTTCCGACCAAACTGGCGAGGAACACGCGCCAAGTCCTGAGTCTGCCCAGGAGTGACGGCTCGATCCGTACCGCCTCGCGCAATCCCCTGAGGGTGGCCACCGGGGATCGAGCAGGGGAGGTGGTCTCCACCACGATGTTGAGCAATTGGCGTTGCCCCCAGCGTTGGGCCAATGCGCGGAGCTCTTCGAGCTCCGCGCCCTCGTATCCAATCTCGGCCAGGAAGCGCTTCTTGACGTGTTGGGTGAGACGGATCTCGTGCAATGTCGGCCGGCGGAGCTCGTCGTTGATTCCTTCTCTCACGCTGGCGGTGTCCGCGTGGGCACGGAGAGCGGTCAGCGGCTCAGCGAGGAAGGCCACATCGCCCCGCCGAGCCAGACGCATCCATAACCCGGTGTCACAGAGTGTGTCGTCAGCCGTCTGGAACCTGTCGTTACGGAGGATCTCCCGCCGGATGAGAGCCGAGGACATGTTGACCCGGTTGACGCTGGCCATCGAACGGCGGATGAAGATCGCCCCCGGCTCCACCGTGTCGTTTGCCAGCTCTCGTGGGCCCTTCCACTCATGGAGCACATAGCCATCCTGGTCGATCACCCTCATCGCCGCGTGAGCCAGGCCCACCTCGGGGTGCCGATCCATGGTCTCGACGAGCCGCTCGAGGTTGTGTGGTAGCCAGAAGTCATCGTCCTGGCATATGGCGAGGAAGGGAGCGGACCCGAGCGAGAGACAATGGTTCAGATTTGCGTGCAGCGTGGGGATCGGCTGCCTCAGGTATTCGAGACGAGGGTCGACGAAGGAGCCCACGAGGTCAGATGTCTCGCCGTCAGGCCCATCGTTGGAGACGAAAACCTCGATATCTCCCATGGTCTGTCCCAATACGCTCTCGATGGCCTCTGCGAGGTAGCGAGGGCGGGCACCAAAGGTGGGAATCGCCACGGTCACCCTGGACAACTCGACACCTCCTTGCGCAGGCGGCTCATCACGACCTCCATGGTCATGGATACCAGACTCGCTCCCGAATGCTACCCAGGAGACGGCCCCATCGATAAGCGGCCCTCCGCATCCAGAAGCCCTTACGGGTAAGCGAGCCAACCAGGTCCCCTACGTGCCGCGCCAGCCAAAACCAGTCGCGAAATGCCCGTTTCGGGTTTCGGGACATTCCTCGCTCCCTGTAGTCCCGGTAGAGCCGGGGCTGCACCCGCCCATAGTTGAAGAATTGACGCGCCGTGGCCCGGGGATCCTCCCGAAACCGGTATCGGATCACTGCCTCCGGGGCGTAACAGAGTCGGTACGAGGCCAACTGGGCGCGCCAGGAGAAATCCACGTCATCTCCACATATCGCGTAGTCCTCTCTCCAGCCGCCCAAGGCTCGAAAGACTTCGGTTCGGACGCCGCAGTTGGCACCCACCGCGTAAGGGAGATATTCGAGGGTGGGAAGACTGTCGTCGTCAGGGGGCGGGCGCCACGAACGGGCCAGCGGCGAATTGAGAGTCACACGATCGAGCCGCCCTCCCACGATGTCACAAGTTCTTCCCGCCTCGGCCATCGCCTCCAGCCATCGTGGCTCCACCACATCATCAGCGTCGCAAATGGCGAGAAAGTCTCCCCGAGCGGCTCGTGCTCCAACGTTGCGGGCATAGCTGCAGCCCTTGCGGTCCAAGGCGCGCACGAGCCGCAAGCTGGGGAGACGGTCAGACCAGCCAAGGGCGATCTCGTCGCTACCGTCACTGGAGCCGTTGTCCACGACCACCACCTCCCATGGACCTCGGTAGGTCTGGGACGCGAGAGCCTCGAGTTGCATCTGCAGCGTCCCGGCCGCATTGAGCACCGGGATCAGCACGGTGACGAGCTCAAAGCCGGGGTTGGTGGAGATCTCTGTCTCGTGCCGTTCTTCCATCAGAGGTAGAGGCCCCTCGTCGGAAAGACCCTCGCAGCCAGGCCGATCGAATCAGGTGCCATACTCATTCGCCGGTCTCATGGTTTGCCGATGGCGAAACCGTCATCGTACTCAAGGCGGTCAGGTTCGCTCCCACTCCGCCGATCGGCGGCAAACCGACCTTGCGATCCAGGCAGGTTGGCGGTCAGGCGGCGATACGTTGAAGAGCCACAAGTCGAGCCCCACCGGTGTACGTCTGAACAGGGGTGTAGCCTCAATTGTCTTCATTGAAGGCTCGTCACTTGGCCGATTTCATGGACCGGGCACTGAAGGCCCTCTCGAAAACGCCACTGCGCCCGGCTGCTCGGGTCGTCATCGCGCGCCTTCCAGCCAGGCCACGACGGTGGATCGAGGAGCGAAAGCGCCGTTTGCACGAGGAGGAGCGAGAGCGCCGTCTCCACCCGACAGAGCCGCTCGTCCCCGAGCGCGAGCTCGAGGCCACCTACCGCGACGCGCTCAGGTTGCTGCTCGATGGGGAAGGTCCCAACCATGTGGGGGACTATCTGGAGTTCGGTGTCTACGTCGGCACTTCGATCCTCTGCATGCACCGGGCGAGCAAGGCGGTCGGCCTCGGCTCGCTTCGTCTCTTCGGTTTCGACTCCTTTCAGGGTCTCCCTGAGACGGCCGCGAGGGTCGACGAGGGTCCTTGGCAGCCGGGGCAGTATTGGGCCGATTACGGTTTCGTCCGCAAACGCCTGGCCAAGGCAGGCATCGACTGGAGCCGTACGACGCTGGTACCGGGTTGGTTCGAGGAAACCCTGCGCCCCACCCTGGCCCGCAAGCTCGGGATCCACAAGGCCGGCATAGTGATGATCGACTGCGACATCTACTCGTCCGCCCGAACCGCTCTTGGTTCCTGTGCCCCGCTCATCCAGGACAGGGCGGTGATCGTCTTCGACGACTGGAACTCAGGCGGGCTGGCCGCGCAGGGGCTTGGTGAGCGTCGGGCGTTTGAAGAGTTCATGGCCGGGAACCCCGACCTCGGGGCCACAGAGCTCGAGACCTACCACGAGAACGCAAAGGTCTTTCTCATCACGCGAATGGAGACAGGGACTCGGGAGGCGCCGGTCGAATAAATGTGTCGTCGGGGGCATCCGAGGTCTGGCTTCGGAGGACAAGCGTGAGTCGAACGGACGGCCCGATTGGCGATCGACCCTCCAAGCCATCATGGACGGCGGGAATCCTCGTGCGTCATCCCGACGCCGCTTGCTGGCTTAAGCCCGATTCTGCCTTAACGTTCGCCGGCAAGGCGCTCTACTGCCACAAGGGCTGAGTCATGGATCGCGTTTGCATGGTCGTCCAGTCCCATTACCCCGCCGATGGGCGGGTTCGCCGCCAGGCCGAGGCGCTCGCGCGCGAGGGCATCGGCACCGACGTGATCTGCCTACGGGGCGAAGATGAACCGGACTTCGAGCAACACGGCCTCGTGAACGCCTATCGCGTCATGGAGTCCGGCCCCAAGGAGAGTCTCGGACGTTACCTCTGGCTGTGCTCGAAGTTCGCGACCATCGCCTTCTTCAAGCTTCAATCGCTCGCGCGGCGCAATCACTACAAGGTCATCCAAGCCCACAGCATGCCCGACTCTCTCGTTTTCACCGGGCTCGTTCAACGAGTCGCCGGAACGCCCGTGGTCCTCGACCTGCACGATCTCTCGGTCGAACTCTTTCGTTCGAAACTGGACGGTTCGAAGGCCCGCGCCCTAGCGCCCGTCGTGCGCGGAATTGAAAAGATCTCCACCGGTTTCGCCCACCGCCTCATCACCACAAGCGGAGGATTCGAGCGCCGCCTCATTGAACGCGGGGTCCCCAAGGACAAAATCACCCTCGTCCTCAATACCGCCGATCCGCACATCTTTCAGTTTCAATCCGACCGCAGGTTCGTAGTGATCACCGAAGGGGCGCGCCTGCTCTATCACGGCACGATCCAGCCGCGCTTCGGAATGACCAGAGCCATCGAGGCCATCGCGAAAGTCCAGGATCACATTCCCGGCACGACACTTCGCATCTACGGAACATGCGAACCCGAATACAGGCGCGAGCTCGACGCCAGGATTTCCGAGCTCGGTCTGAAAGACAGAGTCCTCTTTCCCGGCTTCGTCCGCCCCGAAGAGATCTCCGAAATCATCCGCGAGTCGGATTTCGGCCTCGTTCCCTATGAGAGCGACGAGTTCATGAATCTCGCCCTGTCGACCAAGGCTTTTGAATACACCGCAACCGGATTGCCGGTTATCGCCTCGCGCCTGGATTCCATGGAATCGATCTTCGACGACGAATGCATTTCGTTCGCCGACCCGAGCCGCGCGGACGACCTGGCCGAAAAGATCGTCGAGATGTGCCTGAATCCGCAGCTTCGCCAGAGCCGAGCCGGCAAAGCCGCCGAGAGAATCAGCGAAATCTCCGGGGCCGTCATGGCCGAGCGCTACGTCAACCTCATACGCGGTCTCATGGAAGCCAACGGCGAATGACAGAACCGATGGCCAGCGCGGGCTCTGGCTCGATGCCTGCGGCCCACCGCCCCAACGGTTGAATCACAGACGCTCAGACAGCCCGGCCGGGACTATGCCTCGAGTGTCGAGCAGGATGTCGACCGCAGCAGCCAGCTCCGTCCAGTCGAAGGCGCTGTGGGGGGTGAGGAGAATCCCCAGCTCGCCATCGATGGGGCCCTCCGCCGGATCCAGCCGCTCGATCGGCACGCCGTCGACCAAGAACTCCTCGACATGGGGATCGACGAAGCCCAGGCGCGCTCCCATCGCCAGCAGCTTGCGGGCAACCGGAACGGCCGGCGTCTCACGGGTGTCGGCCACGTCCGGCTTGTAGGCCACTCCGAACAGCACGGTTCGGGCGCCGTTGACAGCTTTTCCCCGCTCGTTGAGCAGCTCCGTGGCCCGTCTCACCACATAGGCCGGCATGCCGGCGTTGATCTCCTTGGCCAGCTCGACGAAGCGAAATGGATAGCCGAGCTGTCCTACCCGGAAGGAGAGGTAGTTGGGGTCGACCGGGATGCAGTGCCCGCCCACCCCTGGTCCCGGATAGAAGGCCTGGAAACCGAATGGCTTGGTCGAGGCCGCACGGATCACCTCCCAGATGTCGATGCCCAGCTCTCGACAGAAGACCGCCATCTCGTTCATCAGGGCGATGTTCACGTGCCGATAGGTGTTCTCGAGCAGCTTGGCCATCTCCGCCTCCCGCGGGTTGGAGACGATCACCACCTGTTCGCAGACCTTGCCGAGCAGCTCGACCGCTCGGTTGGTGGAGGCCGGATCGATCCCGGCCACCAGTTTCGGTGTATTGCGCAAACCCCAGCTCGTGTTGCCGGGGTCGATGCGCTCCGGGGCGTAGGCGAGGTAGAAATCCTCTCCGGCTCGCAGCCCGGACCGCCGCTCCAGCAGCGGTTGCAGTTGGTCCTGGGTGGTGCCGGGATAGGACGTCGACTGCAGGATCACCAACTCGTCTCCCGATAGATGGTCGCCCACCGCCGTGCCGGCCTCGATGAGCGCGCTCAGATCCGGCACCTGGTCCTTCAGGGGTGTCGGCACGCAGATGACGTGGGCCTCGGCCTCGGCGAGCTCGCTTGAATCGACTGTGGCGTGGAACCCGGCTTCGAGCGCTTCGGTGATCTCGGCGTCGGCGATGTCCGCGATGTAGCTCTCCCCGCGCAACAGATGCTGGACCTTGCTGGAATCGACCTCCAAGCCCAAGACCCGCAATCCGCTCCGACATGCTTCAACCACCAAGGGGAGGCCGACGAACCCCAAGCCGATCACGGCCACATCGAACTTCTTCGTTGACTTCCCCGGCGTCATCTGTCCTCCGTTGTCGTCGGCTGCTGCCTCGCATTCAGGATTATGAAGGAGAATCTGACGTCTGTCGTCACTACGGCGGCAAATGTGAGCCGCGTCAGGTCCGAGCGGTCCCTGCAACAGGACCTCAAACGGCTTCGAGCCTACGCTGGGCGCACGAGCGGTCGCACCCGGGCGCCGACGGCGCGGCCATCGCTCCGTGCTGTCAGGGAATGAGCTTCCGATGATCGACATCTTGATGATCACCCACAACCGGCCTGCCTACACGGCTCTGTCGCTTGGCCGTCTCCTGGAGACGTGCGACGAGACGATGCGGGTGTGGGTCTGGCACAACGGTGAACACCGGGAGACCCTGGATGCCGTGAAGCCGTTCCTCTCGGATGCCCGCGTTTATCGCTTCCATCACAGTCCGCAGAACGTCAAGTTGACCGTCCCCACGAACTGGTTGTGGAAGGAGGCCAACGGCGAGCTCCTGGCGAAGGTGGATGACGATTGCCTGCTACAGATCGGCTGGGCGCAAACGCTGCGGTCGGCTCACGAGGATTATGAGGGCTTTGGGGTCTTGGGGTGCTGGCGGTTCCCCGACGAGGACTTCGTCCCCGAACTCGCCAACCGAAAGATCCGGGAGTTCCCAGGAGGCCACCAGATTCTCGAGAATTTCTGGGTCCAGGGCAGTGGGTACCTCATGAAGCGACTCTGCGTCGAGAAGCAAGGGCTGCTTCGGCCGGGCCAGTCATTCACTGCTTATTGCATCGACCTGGCGCTGAAGGGATACACGAACGGCTGGTACTACCCGTTCATTCGAGAGGAGCACCTGGACGATCCACGCGCTCCTCTGTCCGCCCTCAAGGATGACGAAGACTTCCAAGAGAGGATGCCCTTGTCAGCCGCCCGAACCGGGGCACGGACAATCCGGGAGTGGCAAGATCAGATCAGGCGAGAGGCCCGCTCGGTGCAGGCGGCCAGCGTGAATCCCGCTCACTACGTCGGTTGGCGAAAACAACTCCGCCGGGGGCGTCGTCTTTTCCGACGCTTCCTGTGACTCGGGCCCACCGGCCGGAATCCTCGTGTCTCATGATTGCCTCGCGTCAAATCCTCAACTAACTACTGGCCGAGAAATACCCTCTTCCCGATGTTGAGTGATGAGGATCGCTCGATACTCGAGTTCGAGAGAGGCTGGTGGCTGGAGCCGGGGCCCAAGGACCAGGCCATCGAGCTCGGTCTCGGTCTGTCCGCCTCCGTCTACTACGAGCATCTGATCAGGCTCGTGTCCATGCCCGAATCGGCCCGGTTCGACCCCCTGACCGTGGCCCGGCTGAGAGCGATGATCGAGCCCGAGGCCGAGGACGAGGCAGCCGTGTCGTGACTCGTGGAAGACACGCGGCCGGATCCTCCGGGTCGTTCTACCGGGATCTGACGATGATGGTCATCGGCATCCTCCTGGTCGGAGCCGCTTTCTTCTTGTTGCTCTATCTGTTCTCAGGCGACCCCGACGCGGGGGCCAGAGACACCACGAGCCCTCTTCCCCCCGCCAGCGGCAGCACAGTCTCGAGCCTGCAGGAGACCACGACCACCGAGGCCGTGACGACGACCTCGACCACCGAGGCGACGACCACCGTCCCGGTTCGGCCACCCGAGGAGGTGCGCGTCGTGGTGCTCAACTCCATCGGGCTCGCCGGTGCCGCCGGGCGCAAGACCCAGCAGCTCGCCGATGCCGGATATCAGACCCAGCAAGCCGGCGATCTCGAACCCGAGCAGGATCCATCACGTGTCTGGTTCCGGGAGGGCTTCGCCGCCGAGGCAAATGTGCTGCTCGAGTTCCTGCCCGATGCAGTCGTGGAGCCGATCCCCGATCCCGACTTGGAGCAGGGTGCGGACGTAGTGCTGGTGCTGGGCACCGGCTATTCGGAATGACCCATGTCTTCGGTGGCCCTCGCCGCGGCATCCCCAGGGCGTGGGTCCTGCCTCTGCTGGCAGTCGTCATCATCCTCGCCGGCATCTTTCTCGGTTGGCTCAGCCGCTCGATCGGGCACGACTTCGTCGCCTGGTGGCCGGTTTGGCTCCTGCTCGGGGTCTTGGTGTTCCTGGCCCGGGGCCGTCGGTGGGGCCGGGTGCGGGTGTCGGCCCTGGTCCCGATTCTATGGGTGACCGCACTCGGTCTCTTCGTCACGGGGCACGTGCTGGGTTGGGCGGCGATGCCCTCTGCGTCGACGGATCTCAATGGGCCCCAGGCAGGCTCGGTCTCGACGGGCGCCCTCTCTGCCCGGATCGACGGCCTGCTCCAGGTCAGGTCCGGGGGCTCGGGGTTCCTCTATGCGGTGGAGCCGATGCGCCGTGGCGGGGATATCGGGCCGCCGGTTGCCGTAGAGCAGCTCCAGGGGGCCAACATCGCGGTCGCCCTCGACTCGTCGACTGATCCAGGTCTATACACGTACGCCGGCTGGAGGCTCGACCTAGACGAGAGCCCGCTATGGAGTCTCTCCCTCGGTGGTGAGGTCGAAGCCGACCTGAGCCGGCTCCGGCTCGGCTCGTTGCAGCTCGACGGGGAGGGGACGGCGATCCTGGGCCCGGTAAGCGATGATGTCGTGGTCACCATCTCGGGCGATTTCGACATAGTCATCCCGGCCGGCGCCCCGGCCCGCGTGGTGGGAGATGCCGTGGTCCCCTCCGGCTGGGCCGAGACGAGCGACGGTTTCGAGAGCCCGGTGCCCGGCCCGGGCTGGGTGATCTCCGTCGGTCAGGAGGCCTCCCTGACCGTCACCGAGCAATAGGTCAGGGCGCGCGGATCGCCCCCACATCGGTCCCCAGCTCAGCGCGGGTCGATCTCTGCCGCAACCATGGGCTCACCGCCCGCATAGGTCACGATCGTGATCGTCTTGGCCGGCACGTGGGTGGCGTCGGGGTAGGAGAGCCGACCGGTCAGTGCGGCGAAGCCGTCGGTCTGGGCCAGGCTCTGGCTGACGTGGTCTCGCTCGGTGGAGCCGGCTCGTTCGATGGCGTCGGCGATCAGCCGCATCGTGTCGTAGCCCAACATGGCCGAAGGGCTCTCCGGAGCTTGCCCGTATTCCGCCTGGTAGGCGATCTCGAAATGGTCGACGGCCTCGCCGGAGTCCACCAGCGACCCATGGGTCGACATGTGGACATTGGACATGTCACCCGCGAACGCGACGATGTAGCGGGGGTCGACCACGTCGGCGAGCACGATCGGCTGGGTCATGCCGGCCGCCCTGAGCTGCTCGATGAGGTACCCACCTTCGTTTTGGAGGCTGGCGATGAGAATGACCTCGGGTTGGGTGGCCAACTCTCCCAGACGCCCGATCTGGGTGGAGATCTCCAGCTCACCTGGTCGGTAGGAGTCGGCCCCGGCCATCTCACCGCCGCGCTCCCGCCAACGGTGCTCGAACGACGCCGCCAGGCTGGTGGTGAACTCCCGTCCGTCATCGGCCAGTATCCAGGCTCTGCGTGCACCGAGCTCGTCCCATGCGTAGTCGGCGGCGGCCGCGGCGTGGGCGCCATGAGTTGCGGCGACCATGAACAGGTCGTCTCCGATCAGGTCGGGCAGAGTCGAGAGCGTGGATCCGGCTGTCACAAACGGGACTCCGGCGGGCTCGGTCACCTGCCCCACGGCCAGGGCCATCTCGGAGTGTGCGAAGGTGATGAGCCCACCGTCCGCCCTACGGAGGGCGCCGCGGATCGGGGAAATGGCGTGTATCGGGTCGTTCACCCCGGCGATGGCAACGATGTCGTCGATCTCGGCGAGATCGGAGGCGAGGCGGGTGATCTCAGTGGTGTCGGTGGTCCCATCCACCTCGACTACTTCCACATGCCGCCCGAGAACACCGCCTTCGGCGTTGATCTGGTCGGCCGCGAGCAACAGTCCCTCGACCCCGGGCAGGTCGAGCCACTTCATGCCGCCCGTGCGGTTGTACACAGCGCCGACCCTGATCGGGTCGGGCTCGCCCTGACCAGCGACCACGCCCAGGGTGACCACCGCCACCGCAGCCAAGACGATGAGAAACAGCCAGATCAATCGTCGTTGCATCGTCTCCGACGTTATTGTTCCATCCCTAACCAGTCAAATGAGTTTGATGGTCACGAGGTCTGGAGACCTGGTGGTCAGGAAAGACGCAGCATGGATCGCGAGACCTACCTGAGTCGGGTGGGTGAGAACATCGAGCCGGGCGGGAGAGACCCGGCACCTTCGCCCCTGCAGGTGGTCCAGAAGTTCGTCAACACCTACAACCACGAGCTGGGCCACGAACGAGACCGTCTCGGCAACCCGGCCGCGGCCGGCCGGTGGCTGATCGAGAACTCATTGCTTGGCGCGAGACAGCGTCTCTCCCTCGCAGACACCCGGCGTTTGCACCAGCTCCGGGAAGTGATAAGAGCCCTGGCCGCACGCTCGTCGAACGAGGAGCCGGCAGCAACACGTATCGACGACCTCGGATTCGATGTCTGCCTCCGCGTCCGCATCGGCGGAGACGGCAGGGTGCAGCTCGAACCCACCGGCGCCGGTGTGGAGCGAGTCATCGGCGCTCTTCTCGCCATCGTCCACGATGCCATGATCGACGGGTCATGGCCGCGGATGAAGGTGTGCCGGCAGTGCGCTTGGCTCTTCTTCGATCACTCGCGTAACCGCTCCGGCGGCTGGTGCTCCATGGCCGTGTGCGGCAATCGGTCCAAGAACCGGTCGTACCGCCGTCGCAGCGGTCAATATTGAGCGAGAGACCGCTGGTTACACTCTCCGACCGTGCCCTCTGACCGGCTGAGACGGATCGCATTGATCGTGTGGACCGCAGTGGGGGCGGTGGCGCTGGGCTATGTGACCCTCATCGTGGCCGGGTCGATTCGGGTCATCTGGCTCCCCATCGCGTTCGGTGCCGGGATCGTCTTCCTCCTCGAACCGGTGGTGCGGGCCTTCGAGAGGATGAGGATGCCCCGCCCGGTGGCGGCGATCCTGGCCCTGCTGGCGTTGATCGCACTGGTCCTGGCGATCGTGGCCCTGGTCCTGCCCACGATCAGGGAACAGGCGGCGGAGGTGGGCCAGCAACTTCCCGACCTCTATCTCGCCGGCATCGACTGGGTCAGGGATGTCGGGGGGCGGCTCGGGCTCAATGTCGATGAGTTGCTCAGCGAGGAGGCAATCGAGCTGTGGCTCAACGACCCGGCCAATCAGGAGACGGTGCAAAACCTCCTTCTCGGCTTCGGGGCCGGGGCAGGACAGGTGATCAGGGGAGTTGCCGAGGCGGTGGCAGTGCTCGGGCTGGCCCCGGTACTCGCCCTCTACATCCTGATCGACCTGGAGAAGTTCAAGGCCAACACCCTCGAGATCACACCGCCCAGGCATCGTGAGGAGTTCGCATTCGTGTCAGGGCAGGTGGGAACGGCCCTCGGCTCCTTCGTCCGCGGCCAGCTACTCGTGGCCGTGATCGTCGGGTTCGCCTCCAGTCTCGGGATGTGGCTCATCGACCTCCCCTTCTGGCTCCTGATCGGGATCATCGCCGGTTTCCTGAACCTGATCCCCTTTCTGGGACCAGTGGTCGGTGGGGCGCTGGCCGCCCTCGTGGCCCTGCTCAATGGTGATCTGACCCAGGCCATCTGGGCGGTGCTCATCTTCACCGCCATCCAACAGGTGGACAATCACGTGATCACTCCGTTGGTGCAGCGGACGAGGGTCAATCTGTCTCCCCTGGTGATCGTGCTCGCCCTGGTCATCGGTGGTTCGGTCGCCGGGCTGCTCGGTGTGCTGGTGGCGGTGCCGATGACGGCCGCGATCAGGATCATCGTCGGGCATCTGTGGCGGACCAGGATCCTGGGCGAGACCTGGGGCGAGGCCAGCCAGCACATGATCGAGTACACCGAGCCCCCGGACCGGATCGCCGGGATCAGACGTCGTCATCCCAACCAGAGCCGTCTCTTCGACACCCAGGAGCTCCAGCCCGTCGACGACGAGTCGCCGACCGGCTCCTAGGTCTCGCCCAGGTAGGCCTTTCTCATCTGGGGGTTGGCCAACAGCCCTTGGGCAGAGTCCTGGAGGACGATCTCACCGGTCTGGAGGACGTAGCCACGATCGGCGATTGAAAGCGCCATATTGGCGTTCTGTTCGACGATGAAGACGGTGGTCCCCGTCTGGTTGATCTGCTCGATGATGTCGAAGTTCTGCTCGACGAGCACCGGGGCGAGACCCATCGAGGGCTCGTCCATGAGGAGCACCTTGGGTCGGGCCATCAAGGCTCGCCCCACCGCCACCATCTGCTGCTCTCCGCCGGACAGGGTGCCCGCCCTCTGGGTGAGACGTTCCTTGACCCGGGGAAAGAGCTCGAATATGTGCTCCATGTCCCCATCGATCTCCTCGGGGTCGTCCCGCATGTAGTGGCCCATCTCGAGGTTCTCCCGCACCGTCATCCGCTGAAAGAGCCGGCGATTCTCGGGGACCATCGAGATCCCGGAGCGGACCACCTCCTGGGTGGGTAGCCCACTGATCCGCCGGCCGTCGAGGAAGACCTCTCCCTCGGTAGGGCTCACGTATCCGAGGATGGTCTTCAGGGTCGTCGTCTTCCCGCTGGCGTTGCCTCCTAAGAGGCACACGATCTCCCCGGGATAGATGGTGATATTCACCCCCTTGAGAATGTGAATGGGGCCGTAGTGGGTATGGACGTCCCGCATTTCGAGGACCGGTCGCCGGTCTGCGTCGGTCACGATGCCGCGTCCGTTGCCTTGCGGCCCAGGTAGGCCTCGATCACTTGCTCGTTGGTGGCCACCTCCTGGTAGGTGCCCTCGGCGATCTTCCTCCCGTAGTCGAGACAGACGACGCGATCGGAGACGCCTCGCACCACCTGCATGTCGTGCTCGATCATGCAGATGGTGAAGCCATGGGCGTCACGGAGCTTTCCGATCAGCTCGGTCAACTCGGCGGTTTCCCGTGGGTTCATCCCGGCCGTAGGCTCGTCGAGAAGGATCATCGTTGGATCGGTGGCCATTGCTCGAGCTATCTCCAGCCGCCTCCGGTTGGCGTAGGAGAGCGCGAACGCAGGTTGATCGAATCGGTAGCCGACGAGTCGGCTACCGAAGAAGCCCAAGACCTCTTCCGCCCTGGCCTTCGTGTCTGCTTCCTCCTGCCGGAAGCGAGGAGTGCGAAGGATCGAGGAGAAGATGCCGGATCGGGTCCGGCAATGTCTTGCCACCATCACATTCTCCCGAACCGTCATGTTGGGAAACAACCTGACGTTCTGGAAAGTGCGGGCCAATCCCAGCTCGGTTATGTCGTTGGGGAAGAGACCTTTCAGAGTGCGCCCGTCGAAGGTGATCTCACCTTCGTCCACCGGGAACAGGCCACTGATCAGGTTGAAGAGGGTGGTCTTGCCCGCCCCGTTCGGCCCGATGATGGATACGATCTCACCTTCGTCAACATGAAGGTCGAGATCCTCGATGGCCTTGAGGCCACCGAATGTCTTTTTCAACTGATGGATCTCCAACAGTGCCATGCTCAGGTCAACCCCCGGCCGGTATCGGGTTGGCGGATGTGTCGGCCGTTTCCAGCTTCTCGCCTGGCTCGCTGCCCATCCATGCGTCCTGACCCATCTCCTCCTGGTGCAGCTCGGCGATTCGTCGTCGTGAGGGAATCAGTCCTTCGGGCTTGACCAGCATCATGAAGATGAGGAGCGCCCCATAGAGCAGGAACCGATACTCGTCGAACTCCCGCAGGAGCTGGGGCAGCCCCTGGATCACAAGGGCGCCGACTGCCACCCCGACCAGGTTTCCCATACCGCCAATGATGATGATGACCAGCACGATGATGGAGACGACGATCGAGAAGCTGTTGGGGAATACCGCGCCGACCTTGGAGGCGAAGAGGGCACCTGAGAAGCTGGCCAGGGCCGCTCCAACGATGAACGCCGACAGCTTGGCGGTGACGATGTTGATCCCGAGCGCCTCGGCCACGGGCTCATCCTCCCGCATCGCGTTCCAGGCTCGTCCGATCCGGGAGTTCGCCAGCGCCCAGGAGATGTAGGCGGCGACGATGACGAGCAGCACGATGGGGTAGAAGAACGTCTGAGGGTCGTTGATGACGACCGGGCCTGTCGACGGCGATGGGATCTGGGTGACCCCTTGCGCACCACCGAAGACCGGTTTGAACCAGTCGGAAAGGAACAAGATCCGGGCGATCTCACCGAAGCCGAGAGTGACGATGGCCAGGTAGTCGCCACGCATGCGCAGCACCGGCGTGCCCACCAGCACCCCGGAGAAGGCCGCCGCCAGCACCACAAAGGGGAGGGCGACCCAGAAGGTGAGCTCGGGAGTGAGGGCCGGCGATTGGGGCGAGGTGAGCACGGCCGTCATGTAGGCACCCACGGCGAAGAAGGCGACATAGCCGAGATCGAGGAGACCGGCGAAGCCGACCACGATGTTGAGCCCCAGGGCCATGAGCAGATAGATCCCCACCAGGTCGAGGATCTCGCTCATGAAACCGCCCATGACGATCGGGATCAGATAGAGGACCACCGCGGTGATGCCGATGGCGATCGCCGTCCATCTTCGCCGCTCCGTTTGGTTCAGAGCTTCGTACTTCTGGCGGATTCCCGGCGGTCTCCTCTTGAGCCAAAGCGCCAGCGAGAAGACCAGGACGAAGACGATGACCGTTCCCCGGATCCTCAATCCTCCCCCGGGGGCGAAGAAGAATCCGATCAGGGCGTCGAGGTTGAGCCCACGGAACAGTTGGCTGACGAGGTCCTGGAGCAGGGCCACCGTGAAAACCCAGAGCAAACCAGTCATGATCGGCTTACGCCAACGATCGGATATGACATTGGTGGCTCCACCGGCGACCCCCGCCAGGGTGCAACCTGCAACCAGCCAGGCGATCCCGACGCCCAACGACTGGCCGAAGGTGAGGGTTTGCACCATCGCCGGGGACAGGTTGACGAAGACTTCTCGAAGGTTGAAGTTGGCCGCCACCAGCACGGGCAAGATCAGCAACAAGCCGGTGACCAGGCCGGCGATCGCACCCGCCACCACGTTCCTGATCCCTACCGTCGCAGGTTTCTGGCCTTCCAGGGTGAGAGGAGGGCGAGCGGCAACGTACCCGAAGGTGAAAGGCACCAGGAACAGGACCAGATAGCCCAAGGTGATGTAAGGGTCGATCAGCATCCGGCCGTCGAAGTCGGGGACCATGCCTATCGCCGACACGAATGCCGCACCCGCCCCCCCGATTGCCCCCCACCGGGCTGCCTTGGCGAGGGAGACACCGCTCCCAGGTGACGGGCCCAGGTCACCGGTTTGTGCCGGAGCGGTGGTCTCGGTGGCCTGGGCCATCTAGGCGCGCTCCTCCGAGAGCCGCTCCCCGAGCAACCCCGTCGGCTTGAAGATCAGCACCAGCACCAGGGCGAGAAACGCGACCACGTCCTTGAGTTGATGGGCCGACGGGATGCCCAGCCCGGTCAGGACGAGGCTCGGCCCCACCGACTCGAATATGCCCAGAGTCAATCCACCAAGCATGGCGCCGACGATGTTCCCGATGCCGCCCAGGACTGCCGCGGTGAATGCCTTGATCCCGAACAGGAACCCGCTGAAGAAGAACACGGTCCGGAAGACCACCCCGAACAGGAGAGCGGCGGCGCCGGCCATGGCCCCGCCGACGGCAAAGGTGAGGACGATGGTGCGGTCGACATTGACCCCCATCAACGCGGCTATCTCCTTGTCCTCTGCCACGGCACGCAGGGCCCTCCCTGCCCTGGTCCGTTCCACGAATTGGTAGAGCACGATCATCATCAACAGCGCGGCCCCGATCACCATGATCTCGTCATAGCCGATGTTGAGACCGAACAAATCGACCGAGCCGCCGAGGGTGGGCAGGGCCGGGTAGGTCCGGGTCTGAGCCCCGAACAGCCCGAGGAAGGCGTACTGGATGAAGAAGGAGGCACCGATCGAGGTGATGAGAGGGATCAGTCGTGGGGCGTTCCGGAGCCGTCTGTAGGCCACCCTCTCCAGCAGGACCGCCACCAGTGTCGACGTGATCATGGCGACAAGGAGCACGATCAGTATGGACAGAAACGGGTTGGATGCCCACATGCCGACTTGGGCGAGAGCATTGGCAGTGAATGCCCCCACCATGGCTCCGCTCATGAACACCTCACCGTGGGCGAAGTTGATGAACCCGAGGACGCCGTAGACCATGGTGTAGCCAAGGGCGATGAGGGCGTAGATCGAGCCCTGTCCCACGCCGATGACCACGAAGTTGAGCCAGGCCTCGACCGAGAGACGCCCGCTGCTTAGGGAGACATAGGCTCCGATCACCACGGCAAGCAGGGCCAGGATCCGGACCAGCCAGAGGATCGCCGCTACGAAGTTGAAATGCAGCCTCGGTGCGGCGCTTCTTTCGGCTACCACGATGCCACGAATGAACCGGAGACAGAGCGCCGCGGTTTTCCGCGGCGCTCCGTCTCTCTCACGTGATCGATCTGGCTAACTGAGCTTCTCAGGGTCGACCTGATCGGCCAGGTTGGCCTGTCCAATCAGATTGCTCAGCACCCCGAGGATTCCGGCGGCGGGGTCATCGTTTCGGAAGATGCCGATAGCCGGGTTGGCGCAGTCACCGAACTCGTTGCAGGCCAGCGTGCCGGTCAGACCCTCGAAACCCTCGACGTCGTACAGGTACTGACGCAGCGCGGCCCGGTCGATGACCACGGTGTCGCCGTCAACGGTCGCCGTGTTCTCGATGGCATCGAGCAGCATGTTGGCCGCGTCGTAGGAGTGGGCATGGAAGGCCTGGATCGGGCGTGTCCCGACGGCCTCCTCATACTTGGCCACGAACTCGTCATATGCCGGACCCGACGCCTGGCCTGGGCCGGAGAACACCATGCCCTCAGTCTCCGGCAACACCACGAAGGTGTCGGAGAGGATACCGTCCGCCCCCATCAACTGGGTCTCGGCCAACCCGGGGAACTCACCCCTCTGCTGGACGATGAAGTCGGCCTCGGGCTGGAAGATGGGCATGAAGAGGAGGTCCGGCGCCAGGGCCTCGACCTCCTGCAGTACCGGCCGCATGTCGGTGTCGCCCTTGTTGACGGCGGTCGCCAGCAAGATCTCGCCACCCGCCGCGGCGAAGAACTCCCCGAACTGACCGGTCAGACCCTCGGTGTAGGGGTCGCCGTCGTGGATGGTGACGGCGGTAGCCGCTCCTAGGTCCTCGAAGGCGAAGGTGGCGGCACCCGCTCCCTGGAACTCGTCGTTGTGCGACGTCCGGAAATAACCCTCCTGCCAGTTCTCCTGCGCTTCCAGTGGCTCGTCGGACAGATAGGGCAGGGCGGTCAGTGACGGCGAGGTATTGGACCCCGAGACCATGACCAGACCCGCCTCCGACATGATCTGTGCCGCCGGCACTCCGGCTCCGGAGCAGCTGGTACCGAGGATCCCGACCACCTGTGGATTGGCCACGATTGCCTGGGCAGCCGTGGACCCACCATCGGCGGTGCACAGCCCGTCCTCGCTCTGCAACTCGATCGGGTGCCCGAGCAATTCGCCGCCGCGGTCGGCGATGGCGATCTCGATGGCGTCGACCTGATCCTGACCAAGGCTGGCTACAGGGCCCGAGATGGCCTGGATCGAGGCAATGATGATTGGCTCGCCAGCACCCACGGTCACTGCGCCCAACTCACCAGGCTCGACCGGCTCTTCGCCTCCGGTAGTGGTCGTGGCCTCATCTGGCGCCTCGGTTGTGGTGACGTCGTCACCCCCGGCCGTGGTCGTGGTGTCCTCGGCCCCGCCATCGCCACAGGCGGCGATCACGAGCGCTAGAACGCCCAGAAGCGCGAGAAGCTTGAGGCCTCTCTTGTTCTTCATGTTTCCTTCCTCCATTTGGGAATGCGCGGCGAAACCCGAGCCACGCCGCGACCGGGACTCTAGACCCAAAATCGCGCTCAGTCACCCGGGAACCCCTGTTGTTCGGGCGCTGCGGGCAGCCGAATGCAAGCCGGTGCACCCCCCGTGCCCGGCTCCTGACGATGTGGCGTAGCGTTGGGGTGGTGACCTCTGCAGCGAAGGTCGTCGAGGATGGCGTTGAAGCACCGTCGAGGGGTGATGATCGTGGCGATCGCCCGCGCTGGGGGTGGCTGGCAGTGGGCTTGGTCATCGGTGCCGGCCTCTCAGTGCTCCTGCTGCGGGTAGACACAGGGCCTACGCCGGCCACGACGACGGTGGCCGCCTTCGAGGCCGACCCCGACCAGGGTGGCATCGCCGACGTGATAGACGGGTTCCCCGACGGTCTGGTGGCGGCGATTCGAAGTGACGGGCAGAGTCTCGTGCTGATGGTCTGGCCGGTCCACGGGGAGCCATTCGAGCGCACCATCCCGGTCGGGGTCTCTGCACCCCCCGATCCCGTGTCCTTCGACGTGTCGGGACGACGTATCGCCACCCTGTTGCCCGTTCCCGACCGTGAGCTCGGCGTCCTCTACTCCGGGATTCCCGAGACCGCGGCCATCGTCGCCACCGACGTCACCGGATATGCCTGGCACGATTCCAAGGCGTTCCAGCTCGCCTACACCACCTATGTCGAGGACGACTTGTTGCTGTGGACGGTCAGGCACGGTCAGGCCGACCCGGAGCTGATCACCCGTGCAGTCGGGATCCAAGGTCATGTCGCCGCCTGGGGCGAGTGGGGGTTTGCCATCCAGGACGACGTCCGAGACAACGTGATCCTCATCACCGAGACCGGTGAGATCGAGGAGACGCACCCGGGCCGGGTTCTCGACTCCCATGGGACCGGGGGGCTGGCCATCGACGACGACGGCATCAGCCTGCTCGGCGCTGGGGAAGGAGTCGGCGGACTCGACGGCGGAGGGTTGGGGGCGGGGGTGCTGGCCGGCCGCTTTTCCCATGACGGGAAGCAGCTGGCCGTGCTCACCAACGACCGCGTCCAGGTGCTGTCGCTCGAGGACGACTCGGAAATGCTCACATTCGAGGGTCGGCCGGGTGTGCCCCAGGTGACGTGGAGCTCGGACGGGCGGTTCGTCCTCTACCCGGCGGTGATTCGCGGCCTGGAGGTGCTCGACACGAGCACCGGGGAAGCGGAGACGATCCTCACCACCCGCACCCTGGCCGGGGTCGGGATCCTCCCGCTCTCCAGCACGTAGCCTGCGACCATGGCCACGTTCCATCTGCTCAGCCCGGGATACGCCGGGGACAGGGTCGCCTCCACGGTCTCGCTGGTCGAGGCCGGCTCCTCGTTGGTCGTGATCGACCCGGGAATGGTGGCTTCAATCTCGGTGATCCTCGACCCGATCAGGGAGTTGGGCCGGTCGCCGGATGAGGTCACCGACGTCATCCTGTCTCATCACCATCCCGACCACACCATCAACATCGCCCTGTTCCCCAAGGCCAGGGTCCATGACCATTGGGCCGTCTACGAGGACGACGTGTGGACCGATCGTCCGGCTGAAGGGTTCGAGGTCGCAGAAGGCGTGACGCTGTGGGAGACACCGGGTCACAGCGCCCAGGACATCACGACGATCCTGGATGACGGAGACCAAACGATTGCCGTCACCCATCTCTGGTGGTACCAGACGGCGCCGTTCGACGACCCTCGGGGCACCGACCCTGCGGGGCTCCACCGGGGTCGGGAGCGGGTTCTGGAGATGGCGACGCTGATCGTCCCCGGTCACGGCCCGCCCTTCGTTCCCGACGATTCCACTTCCCGCTGAGCCTCTGAGTCTGTAGTTTGAACCCAACGAATAGACGGGAAGCGTCATGGCAGTAGGACATTTTCAGTGGAAGGGCCGGTTAGGCCCGCTCGATCTGATCTTGGGCGAGCACACCTTCGCTCCGACCACGATCTCGACTCTGGTCGCCGAGGCCATGGACGTGGGCGAGGGCGACGTGGTCATCGACGTTGGGACCGGGACCGGGGTCCTGGCCATCATCGCCGCCAAGCTGGGGGCATCACGGGTGCTGGCGGTCGACAACAGCCCCGGAGTCGAGGAGGTGGGCCGGGCCAATGCCGAGGCACACGGGGTGGCCGACCGCATCGAGTTTCTACATGGCGACCTGTTCGATCCTCTCGACGAGGACCTCGAGGCCGATGTGATCATCGGAGACGTGTCCGGGGTACCGGACTCCCTGGCCAAGGTGAGTGGATGGTTTCCCGACGGTGTCGGCGGCGGCCCCCGGGGCAGCGAGTTGCCCATCCGCATGCTGAGAGAGGCAGTGCGACGGCTCCGCCCGGGGGGGCGTGTCTTCCTTCCCACCGGCAGTCTTCAGGACGAGACCGCCATCCTGGATGCCGCCCGCAGCATCTACGGCAAGGTGGCGCGGCTCGCCGAGCGCATGATCCCCCTGCCCTCACTGCTCGCCGACAGCGAGACGTTGAAGGCCCTCATCTCCGACGGAATAGTCCATCTGGTGCCCAAGGGATCACGTTTCCTGTGGGAGTCGAGGGTGTGGAGACTCTCCGGTCTCACCTCCGGCGACGCCACCTGATACCCACGACCACGGTGGGTGGCTGACTGCACACGACACGGGTCTAGGCTCCGGCCCGATGGCCGGATCGGGACCTACTGAGGAACTGGCTCCCAAGGACGCCTATCTCGCCGATGCCGAGGGCTCGGTCCTCCAGGTCGGCGAGGGCGGGCTGTTCCTGGACCGCACCGTCTTCTACGCCCGCGGCGGTGGTCAGCCGGGAGACGTCGGGGTCATCCACTGGGACGGCGGAGAGGTCGAGGTCATAGACACCATCAGACTTGATGGCATGCCCTTCCATGTCGTCGCCGAAGGTGCAGACGTCCCCGACCCGGGAATCGCCGTGCATGGGTTGATCGATTGGGATCGCCGCTACCGGACGATGAAGACCCATACCGCCCTCCATGCCCTATCCGGCGTCGTCTTCCGGGACTTCGGGGCCAAGGTCACCGGGGGGAACATGGAGCCCGGAGTGGCCCGAATGGATTTCGAGCTGGATGGCATCTCGGTCGAGTTCGGCCAGATGGTGGAGCGGAAGCTGAACGAGGAGCTGATCCGGGGCTATCCGACCGAGGTGGTCTACCTGGCACGCCAGGAGGCGCTCAAAGACCCGGATTTGATCCGAACCAAGGTGAACCTGATTCCGGAGTGGGTGGAGGAGATCAGGGTGATCGACATCGTCGGTCTCGACCGTCAGGCGGACGGGGGCACACATGTCGCCTCCACGCTCGAGGTAGGGCAAGTCCGCGTCGTGAAGACCGAGTCCAAGGGCAAGGCGAACAAGCGGATGCGCATCGAGCTGGTCGATCGCTAACTTCCAGCCATTCCAGCCAGCGAAGGGCAGACCATGAGTGTGATCGTCGGATATCTGTCGACGGAGCGAGGGCGGAAGGCCCTCGAGTTGGGCATCGGGGAGGCCAGGCTCCGTGGCACCGACCTGGTCGTCGTGCACTCTCTTCAGGGTGCCGGGAAGAGCGACGACGAGGAGGTCATCCAGAGCGACCGGGATCTGAGCGCCCTGGACGAGATGCTGTCCAAGGAGGGCGTCGCCTTCTCCGTCCACAACTACGTCCGCGGCAACACGCCCGCACAGGACATCGTCCAGGCCGCCGAGGAGTTGGGTGGCGAGCTGATAGTCATCGGTCTCCGCCAGCGGACCTCGGCCGGGAAGTTCCTGCTTGGGTCGAACGCCCACGACATCCTCATGGACGCCCCTTGCCCGGTCCTCACCATCCGCGTGGAGTAACCGCAAGTCCGCCGCCCCGCCTTCTACGTTCTACGTATGACGTGGCCGCGTGGGGCATAGAACGCGATGATCGATTTCGTACTCGGGCTGTTTCTCGCCGGTTTGCTGGTCCGGGGGTGGCTGCGCGGGTTCGTCCGGGAGGCGCTCGACCTCGTGGCGCTGATCGTCGGACTCTGGATCGCCCTACGTCTCAGCGGCCCGCTCGGGGAGTTCCTGACCGATCGCTTTGGAGTCGGTCCGGAGGCAGCCACGATCGGTGCCGGCGTCACCCTCTTCATCCTCTTCGGGCTCGCCATGAGCGTCGCCGCCCACTTCCTGTCGAGGGTGATGACTCTCCCCGGTCTGAACCTGATAAACCGTTTCGGTGGGGCCGCGGTCGCCGCCCTGTGGGGCATCGCCATCGTCCTCGTCGTCGTCAACGTGGCCCGGGTGTTGCCGGGGGGTTGGGAGGCGGGATTCGAGAGTTCCGCAGTGGCCCAATCGATCGCCGGGCCTGATGCCATCCCCCAGCGGGTGTTCGAGACGGTGGCTCCAGACGGTGTCCTAGGCTCACTGGCGGCGATCCAGGGCCTCTTCGGCGCAGATCGGGCGATCCCCGAGGGGAACGAGGTGTTGGCCATCCCGCCGGCCCGGCCCGACGAGGTGCGTCAGGTGAGAGGGGAGACCGAGGCGGTCCTGGACCGGGTCAACGAGCATCGTGCCGGCCTGGGTTTGGCCGCCCTGGGGCGCAGCGGAGGCCTCGACGGGATAGCCGAGTCTCGGGCCGTTGGGATGTATACCGGTGGCCGACTCTCCAGAAACCACCCTCCGGGTGGCAACGTGGCCACCGATGTGGCCTCAGCCGGGATCCGGCTGGTGGTGGCCGGGGAGAACCTGGCGCTGGCCAGCAGCACCCGGGCTGCCTTCGACGGCATGCTCGACTCGCCTACCGCCCTGGCCCAGTTCTCCATCTCCGCCTACGACCGCACCGGCATCTCCGTCGTCGCCGGCCCCACCGGTCGTCTGGTGGTGATCGTGATGGGCGGGTGAATCCGCGTACCTCAGCTTCCCCGGCCCACATGTGGGCCGAACTGTCTCAGGTTCGGGTGTGGCCGTTCGGGTCTCTGAACCTCAGCTTCCCCGGCCCGTATCCGGGCCGGGGAAGCTGAGGTAACACCAGGTCAGGGTTGGGCCGGGGCGATGGCCGGGGCGCGTCGGGCCCGGCTCAGGGCGACGAAGCCGACCCCGGCCATGACCAGGGCGGCGCCGACCAACTGGATCGTGGAGGGGCTCTCCGAGAAGAGGATCACCGCCCACACCATCGTCAGCACCGGCTGGAGGAGGATGATGGTGGCCGTCTCGACGGCGGGAAGTCGGGGCAGGGCGTATCCGATGAGGAGCCAACCGGCCACCTGAGAGCTCAGGGCCAGGGCGAGCAGCCAACCGTAGGCAGGCCAGGCCGGGGCGAACTCGATGCCGCCGCCGACGACACCCGCCACGAGGGCGGCCAGGGCGGCGCCCGCGGTGGACTCGAGCAGCGGCCCGGCCGACGGCGCCTGGATGTCGTTGGAGATACGGAACCCGAGGATGAAGGCGGCGTAGAACACGGCGGAGACCAGGGCGAGGAGGGTGCCGAGAAGAGGATTCGATCCGAAGGCGTCGACCCGACCGAGCCCACTCACCAGACTGACCCCGAACAAGACGACGGGAACTGCGATCGCCACCTGACGACTGGGTCGCTCACCGAGGAAGATCCAGGCGGCGATGGCAACGACGATCACCTGCGAGTTGGCGATCAGGGTTGCCAGACCGGCTCCGATGTATTCGATGGAGACGTGCCACACCACGATGTCGAGCCCGAGCAGCAGCCCGGCGCCGAAGGCGATGAGCCGCTTGCCCCGCGACCGATGGTCGTCCCGACGTCTCAGCCGCCACAGGATGAAGAGGACGGGGAGGGCGTAGAGCGACCGGTAGAACGCACCCGTGATCGGGGACACGTCGGCGAGGGCGTAGAGGATCGCCGAGAAGGAGATGGCCAGGGCGCCGGCCAGCGCTGCGAGCAGGGTCACGGAAGAGGGATCAGATCCGGTTCAACCCAGGACGTCCTCGTCTCCTCGCTGTCGAGGTTGGACCAATGTCTCTGTGGAAGGGTTGGGTCGCCGAGCGGCGGGTAACGGTTGAGCATTTCTCCGACGGACGATACGTCGGGATGGGTCCGGCGCAAGTGCTCGAGGAGCCGGATCCAGAAGATGGTCACAGTGGCGTGGTACTTGGCCGGGTTGCCACCGAGATCGGCGGCGTGCCGGATGGTGAGGCACACCACCCGTGCCGCGTCCTCGGCGTCGTCGGCTTCGTCGAGCACCGCCCAAGCGAACCTGAGATGCGCCTCATGCCCGAAGTACCCGCCCTCCCCGGCCTGTTGCATCAGCCGCAGCCCGTCGGCGAGATCGAGATTGCTCACCCGGGGAGGTCTCTGAGCTTCCGGAACGACTCCTGGATGGCGGCCAGGAACCGATCCGAGTCGGGAAGGGCGTCATAGTCGGCATGTATCCCCCACAGCAGCCGCCCGTTGTAGGAGAAGAGGGCGATGCCAAGCCCGTGCTGCGCCCACAGCGGCACCATCGGGTAGTTGGCGATCATCTCCGACTCGAGCAGGTACATCGGGAACTGCGGCCCCGGGATGTTGGTCACTGTCATATTGAACGGCCTCATCCGCGACCCGACCACACGGTTGGCCAGCGAGAGCAAGGTGATGGGAGTGCCCGAGCTGAGCTCGACGAGGGTGGCCGCACCGAGGGTCTGGTTGGTCTTCTTCAGGTTTCGCGTCTCCTCTTTGACCATCTCGAGACGGCGAACGGGGTCGGGCTCCTGGATGGGCAGATCGAGCAGCCACATCGCCACCTGATTCCCGAGGACGTTCTGCCGATCTGCGCTCCGGGTCGAGACCGGGTTCATCACCCGGAACTCGACGTCGGTCACGTCGTAGCCGCGTTCATCGACGAGGAATCGGCGGACCGCCCCGGCGGTGATGGCCAGGACCACGTCGTTCACCGAGCCGCCGAGTCGGTTCTTGATCTCCTTGATCTCCTCGAGGGGCGTCTCCGTCCAGTCGAACCTCCGGTTGGGCCCGATGTCGGGGTTGAGCGGGGTCCGGTCGGCCGTGGTCAGCCAGCCGGATCGGAGCGAGGACAGGGCGGCTGCCGACTTGTCGAGGGCCCGGTCGGTGAGGGCCACCCCGTCCCGGACCGTCTCCGACAGGTGGGAGAGACGGTCGACCAGGCGTCTTGTGAGCCGGGCCGCCTCGGCCACGGCCAGCTGGGCCTGGCTGGGGGCGGGCCGGGGCACCCAGGGAGCGGGCTCCTCGACCCCCGAGGTGGGGACGACGTTGAGCAGGATGGTGGTCAGGTCGACGGCGGAGAGACCGTCGATCATGCAGTGGTGGATCTTGGCGATCAAGGCAAAACGGTCGTCGTCCACGCCTTCGATCACCCAGAGCTCCCAGAGCGGCTTGCTCCGGTCGAGCGGTGTGGAGACGATGCGCCCGGCGAGTTGCTTCAGCTGGCTCTCGGTGCCGGGGCGGGGGAGGGAGCTGTGCCGGAGGTGGTAGTCGAGGGCGAAATGCTCGTCGTCCACCCAAACCGGGCGCCGGTCGAGGGGGACCCATTCGAGACGCTGCCGGTAGCGGGGGATGTACTGGAGCTTGGACTCGACGTGGGAGCGGATCCGATCGATGTCGATCCCGCCGTCCTCCCCTTTCAGCGGGGCGGCGTCGAAGAGGGCCACCCCGGCGACGTGCATATGACTGGTCCGGGTCTCCAAGGCCAGGAACGAGGCGTCGAGATAGGTGAGCGGCTCGTAATGGAATTCTGTCATTGCGCCCGCGGAAACCTACTGCGATGGATCTGTCACCAAGCCGGCGAAGGCGGTCGAGACTCGCATAGAGTCGGCTCATGTGGTCGCGGGGGATCAATCTCCTGGAGAGGGTCGGCGACGATCCCGACGACACCCCTCAGCTCCGGCTTCAGAAGCGGGTGTTGGTCGCGGTCTCGGCGGTGGTGGCCTGGATCGGCGCTCTCTGGGGCGTCCTCTACATGGCCCTCGACGAGCCGTTGGCCGCCTCGATCCCATGGATCTACGCCTTGGGCGTCGGGTCGAGCCTCGGGGTGTTCGCCGTTACCCGCCGCTATCGGGTCTTCCGGTTCACCCAGCTCTTCCTGATACTCCTCCTCCCGTTCATGCTGCAGTTGGTGCTGGGTGGATTCGTGAACGGCAGCGCCGTCATCATCTGGTCTCTGCTGGCCCCGCTCGGCGCCCTCGCCATGTGGGGGCGGCCACAAGCCCTGTACTGGTTCCTGGCCTACATCGCCTTGGTCGTCGCCGCCCAACTCATTCAGCCCTCCCTGGCCACCGACAACAACCTGCCCGACGGCGTGATCGCGGCCTTCTTCGTGGCCAATGTCCTGGGCGCCTCGGGTGTGGCCTTCTTCTCCCTCCATTATTTCGTCGGTCAGAAGGACCTGGCCTTCGGCATGCTGGAGGTGGAGCAGGAGAAGTCGGAGCGTCTCCTGCTGAATGTCCTTCCCAAGGAGATCGCCCAGGTATTGAAGGACAACGATCAGACCATCGCCACCCGCTTTCCCGCGATCACCGTGCTATTCGCCGATGTGGTCGGCTTCACCCCCCTCTCCCAGGACCTGTCGCCGGAGGAGTTGGTCGGTGTGCTCAACGAGGTGTTCTCCTACTTCGACTCGCTGGTCGAGAGCTTGGGTCTGGAGAAGATCCGCACCATCGGTGACAGCTACATGGTGGCGTCCGGGGTCCCGGTTCCCCGCGACGACCATGCCCATGCCGCGGCCCGGATGGCACTCGACATGATGGGCTATGTCTCCCGGTCGAACGGTCCGGCGTCCCGGCCTCTGGTGTTCCGGGTCGGGATCAGCTCTGGCCCGGCGGTGGCCGGAGTCATCGGGAAGGCCAAGTTCCAGTACGACGTATGGGGCGACACCGTGAACACGGCCAGCCGGATGGAGTCACATGGGGTGCCGGGCCGGATCCAGCTCAGCTCGACCACATACGAGCTGGTCAAGGACGAGTTCGTGTGTGAGCCACGGGGTGTGGTCGAGGTGAAGGGCAAGGGACCGATGGAGACCTGGTTCCTCGTCGGAACAAGGTGATCCCCGTCACGGCACGTCCGGCATCGGAGCTGAGGACGTCCTGCCTACGGTGACTCCATGAGCGTCACGTCGTCGGGCGACACGTTGCAGCGCGCCCTCGAGGAGATCGTTGGCCCGAACCATGTGCTGGTCGAAGCGGACATGGTGGCCGGATACGTCAGGGACTGGACCGGCCGTTGGACGGGTCGGACCCCGGCGGTGGTTCGGCCGGGCTCGGTCGAGGAGGTGCAGGAGGTGGTCCGGTTATGTCGCCGGCTCTCGGTGCCACTTGTGCCCCAGGGTGGCAACACCGGGCTGGTCGGCGGGTCGGTGCCTCACCAGGGGGAGGTGGTGTTGTCGCTGCGTCGTCTCGACTGGATCGGGCCTGTCGACGACCTCGCGCCGGCGGTCACCGCCGGGGCTGGCGCCACTGTCGGCGCTCTGCAGGCCCACGCCCTCGAGGCGGGCTTCGAGTACGGGGTCGATCTCGCCTCCCGTGACTCGGCGACGGTCGGGGGCACCATCGCCACCAACGCCGGCGGGATGAACGTGGTTGCGAACGGCGATACCCGCCGCCAGGTGCTGGGGCTGGAGGTGGTGTTCGCCGACGGCAGTCTCACGAGCAGCCTCGATCGCATGCCCAAGGAGAGCACCGGCCCGGACCCGTTCCAGTTGATCGTGGGGAGCGAGGGGACGCTCGGTGTCATCACCGCTGCCCGTCTCCGTCTCCTGCCACGCGCCGCAGGGGAGCCGATGGTGGTCCTGGTCGCGGTGGAGCGCTTGAGTGATGGTCTCTTGCTCGTGGGCCCCGGTGCCCGCGCCGTCGAGTTCTTCGACCGGGCTTGTCTGCAGGCGGTGATCGAGCATCGCAGCCTGACCCGTCCTCTTCCTGGTGATCCGCCCTTCTATGTGTTGATCGAGTCCGGCGAGCCGCCGGAGGTGCCGGACGGGGTTGCTGCTGTGGTGGACCGGAGACTATGGGCCTACCGGGAGTCCATCACCGAGACCATCAACCAACTCGGCGTGCCGGTCAAGCTCGACGTAGCGGTGCCCCTCGACCGGATCGACGAGTTCGCCTCGGCCGTTCGGGAACTCGAGATCGAAGGTGTCCTCTTCCTGTTCGGTCATCTGGCTGAAGGGAACTTCCATGTCAATGTGGTCGGAAACGCCGACCCGGAGGAGGTCTTGGACCGAGTGCTCGGGGTCGTAGTTGGTCTCGGTGGCGCCATGGCCAGCGAGCACGGGATCGGGGTGGCCAAGGCAAGCTGGTGGCGACGCTCGACGGCCCCGGCGACCATTGCCTTTGCAAGTCGGGTCAAAGAGGCCCTCGACCCTGACCGGATCCTCAATCCCGAGGTGTTCTGGGGCGGCCAGGGGTGACAGTGTTCTCGGCACTGTTTCCGGTGCTCAGTTTCGACCCCGATTGAGGCTTCCCCATCGTGTGCTGGCTGCGATGACGACAGCCAGAGCCAAGGAGGCAATCCCGGACAGAGCCATGGTTCCCAAAGCGAGCCACATAGCGGCGCCGAGCGCGATCGCGTAACCTAGAAGCCTGCCGATCATGCCAGCGGTAAGTGTCGGTTGTCTGGACGCTCCCATCAAGAGGAGTAGGAGGCCACAGAGCGCCATGACCGGTCCCAGGAGATTCCCGCCCGGTGTGGTGGCTGCTCCGGCCACCGTCATCCCTCCACCCAGCGCGACCACCGTCGCCGAGTCGATGCCTCGGGCCAGGGCTGCGATCGGTGCTGCTCCGAAGACGGTGGCCAGGACGAGGCCATGACGCAGCGACCTGCTGGTGACCCCGGCATCAGGAGCCACGATGGCACCCATAAGGAACACGCCGCCCGCCATCAGAAGGTCGATGACCGCGGCCACGCGCAGGCGGCGCAGAGTGGTCGAGCTTCCTTCATATGTGTCTTCGATCACAAGCGCATCTCCTGCGTCGATCGGAAGTCTGGCAGCGCCCTCGGGAGGACTCGAACCTCCGACACCCGGTTTAGGAAACCGGTGCTCTATTCGGGCCTCTGAACGCCCAAAGACGCAATCAAGATAGGGTTTTCGCGTTCTCTAGATCTGGCGCGTTCCGGTGCTCCGTTTCTGGGCACACTGACTTGACCGTGAGAACCTCGGGAAACCCCTACGGCGATGGTTCGGTTGCGAGGTGTTCCTCTCGATCAGTCGCCGGTCGGTACGACAGGCGGCCCCGGGTGATGACCGCGATGAGTATGGCGGCGATGATGATGACTCCGTTGAGTATCAGAAATTGATCCTCTTCGGTGGCCGGGATGAACTCTCGGGTGAAGGGTCCGTTGGTGGTGTTGAAAGCCGAATGGAACAGGCCGACCAGGAACACGCTGCGGATGGTGTTGTTGTAGAGCCATGCCACCAACACCCGGCTGCACAGTTGGGGGATGGCGAGGAGGCCGAACACCAGTAGGGCGTCCTGGGTCGAACCGGTCTCCTCGTAGAAACCCGGCAAATGAAACAGGGCGAAGGGGACCCAGACCAACAGGCAGGCTTTGAGCGGGCCGTAGCGATCTTGCTGCCGGTCGAAGAGAAACCCGGTCCATCCGATTTCCTCGGCCAGGTTGGAAAACAGGGCCAACAGCAGGTACGGCAAGACCAATGTGAGCAGCAGTGGCCATTTTTCTCCCAACGCCTCCAGTGGAGCCGTGCCCAAGAGGGCGGTAGCGGTCAGCACCGATGCGACAGGTACGAAAAAGATTGCGAACAGATACCAGCGGACCCCGACTCGCCATCGCAGGGTTCGGCGGGCCAGCTCCCGCACGCCGTCCCGACCGTGGACGGCTGCCACCACCAGGAAAGCGGGGAGAGCAGACCCAACGTAATGGCCCAACAGGTCGTAGGGGGCGAAACCGAACGGCAGCAGGTCTCGTCGGGTCAGAATCGACGGCAGCACCACTGCAATATTGACTCCGTAGACCATGATCAGGAACGCCGCCACGGGATGGCGGACCACCAAACGGCGGATAGAACCACTCATGGCTGGCTCCGGAGCCAAATCTTTGTTGTGACGGGCTGGATGGTTCGATCGAGGACCAGACGGGGGCTGCAGGCCACCGCTCCCAGGTCCACATGGTTTCGAACCACTGCGGCCAGTGCCATCGAGATCGACAGCAAGGCGATCCGGCTGACTGAGCCGAGTCTCATGATGGCGTCTCCCGCAGCCACAGCGACAGCGATCCGGGCTGCATGGCGGCACTGGCGGTGTCAAGCAGATCACGGGCCAAGTCGTCGATCCCCGGGTCGGAACGGAGCCGGACGGCGAACGCGTCCACCACCTGGACGGCGTCGTAGTGACGTCGGTTGAACCGTCGATCCACCGAGGTCTGAATTCGGCGACGGAGGGGGTTGAAGAGCGCCGCCACCGCCAGGGTCGATCCGGCCACGGCCAACCCACCTTGAGCGGGGAGGAGTCTCCTCAACACGAAGACAGCCCCGACGTAGGCGGCGAAAAGCACGGCCGTGACCAATCCATACCCGACGGTGCGAGAGATGATGCGGTCGATGGCGTAGAGCCGGTAGCGGAGGATGGCGACTGCGATCGTGATTGGGATGAAGATCAACAGCACTCCGAAGGGGAGGACCGAACCACCCAGAACGTCGTCGTGTCCTAAGACGGACACCCAGATGACCTCCCCCAACAGAGTCCAGGCCAACATCAGACCGACCGCGTAGCTGAACCATTTCAGCTGGAGCCTCTCCAATCCTTGCGACCTTCGGAACCGCACCGCCATGGAGGCGACCGCGCCAACAAACGCAGCCAGCAAGATCCAACTTGGCATCTCGTACAGGACGCTCCCGTCGGCATCGATCCAACCTTCGATTCCCAGCGGGTTTTCGATCGAGGGGATCTCACCGAGGATCGTGGTGTCATAGCGTTCCTGAAAGGCTGATGCCAAGACCAGACCGAGGATCGCCACCACACCCAACATCGCCACCAACCGCCAGCGGGCGGTCGGCGGCTTTCCATCGGGGAAGAGGAGCGGCAGGAAGACAAAGATCCCAACGACCACCGGCCACCAGAACCAATTGGAAAACCACACGAGCCAGGCCAGAAAGTCACTGACCGAGCTTCCAGCCTGGGTGACGGCCAGGACATACTCGTTTACCGATCCTCCGAGCAGGGCCAATACCCCTATTCCGGCCAGCAACCAACCGAGACGGTGGCCGGGACGCCTGTAGAGAAGCAGTGCCCCCACCAACCCGAAGGCCGCGATGCCGAGCCCGATCGCCCGCTGGCCAAGGAGATCCGGCTCGCCTCGAGAAAACTGCATCCACTCGGCATAGACCGAGGCGGCCACCACCAGGATCAAGACACCAACCGCTGCCAGAATCGAGATCCAGGTTCTACGTGCCAGTTGCTGTTTCTCCCGTCCAGTGTTAACTGACCGAAGGCCGCTCCGAAATCGTTACGAGATACCCGATCGAGCGATCCTACGCTCCGACCGATTGCCCGATCAGCCGCACGAACTCGGCAACGTCACAGGCCGCGCCCTCTCCCACCAGGCTGCAAAGAGCTCAAGCACCGCGGGCGTGGCCGCTCGCTATGGTCCCTGGGACCACGACCGGACCGGAGGACGAGCGGTGCAACTGGCGGTCTTCGGCAATCAGAGGGGAACCCTGCCACCGGACTGGACCAGGGAAACCGCAATCTCGATCCTTGGGGACGTCCGCCTCGACGCGTCGGCCGGCGCCGGACCGAACGCAAAGCTCACCTTCATCGGGATCTTCGGAGATCTGATGGTTACGGTCCCCGCCAGCAGCAAGGTGCGGACGAGCGGGTTCACCATCTTCGGTGACCCTCGCGTCGAGGTCTCCCAAGGAGAGGGACCGGAGGTCAGTTTCCAGAGCTATAGCCTCTTCGGTGACGTGATGATCACAGACCAATCGGTATGACCCGCGTCCCCACCGTTACCAGCCACATGGTCGCCTCCCACCGACGGCGGCACGACGCCTCAGGAATGACATCGCTGCCACCGGCCGGTCCGATGGCGCATACACCCGCCAGCCTCAAGACCGTCCGCAACCACGTCTCCAACATCCTCACCAAGCTGCAGGTGAGCGACCGAGCCCAGGCGATCGTCCGAGCACGAGAGGCCGGAATCGGGCAAGACTGACAGTGACGCCCTGCGTTGACCGCGCAAAGAATCCGCTGCGTGAGGACGTGCCATGGAAGCGAGATCTCACCGACCCCACCTGATAGCCGCCATCGCCTGTTTCACATTGTCGGCGGCCCTCGCCGTTGCCTCCGTCCTCTTCGCGATTGTCACCATGCGGGAGTACGGGCCTGGCGAGGGCTTCGCCGACGTGGCCGGTCAAGGCTTGCCATTCGCCGTCGCGGGGTTGGTCGTGGCGGTGGTCCTGGTCTGGGTGGGAAGGCGCTTACTCAGAGCTGCCGGCAACCGGAGGGGAGGTGATTGAGCTGGCGCCACCCCAGCCACCACCAACTCGTAGTCGTTTCTCTGGCAGTGATCCGAACCGACTCGGTCGGGTCTGGGTCGACTCCGGTTACTCCGATCGGGTTGTCGGCCCATCTCACGCATGTCTCCCCCTCCGGTCCGGCCCAGCCGACACACACTTGTTCCTGCAGCAGGGCCAACAGGGGGTACGAGATGATGAAGACCACTAGACCATTCAAGACCCAGCGCCACCGAGGAGTCAGCGGCTCGCCGGTGGGGAAGAGAAGCGGGAGCACGCCCACCGCCAGGGCGAAGAAGGGCATCCAGGACCCGGTCCTGAGGGCGAACCCGACCGGATTGTCGATCTCGACTCCCACGACCACTCCGGCTATCCCGATGGCCGAGAACACCCAGCCCATCGTGTTGCCCGGCTTCCGCCACAGCACCAGCGCCCCTAGCAGGCCGAAACAAATGATGGAGATCCCAACCAGGACCAGGGTCGTGACGGCCTCGTCAGGATCGGACGGGGTGGCGAAACCGTATACCCCGGCCACCATCAACAACGCCACCACTACGGCCGCCAAATTCGACCATGGACGTCTGGTCTGGTCTTCGGTCATCGCGAGAAGTATGCGGGCATCCGGTTACCGCTCCGTTGCGGCGGGAGCCTAGGCCACCACAGGTGATGCTGACCAAGGCACAACCACCCGGAACGTTCGTCCACCTAAGACCCCAACAACGGGCCCCCGTCCGGGCTGGGGGCTCCCCTATATCCCGGCTGATTGCAGCCCCTGGTGAGTCGGACCTAATAGTCGACGATCATCGAGCCGCAAATAGATTCGAGCTCGGCACCTGGGCTGGTGTCTCCGCCCTCATTTCGCAGTCACGTCGAAGCCACGGGCGACGACGACAAGGTAAGTAGGTTTCTGACCGCCGAGCCTGTCCTCACCCAAGTCGAGGACTGCAAATGCGAACCCCCACGACTATCGCCCACTGCGACAAACCTGGTGTGGGGGTTTCGCATGCGTCGCGATCCAATACCGGCAAAGGGCCATGCCCAACAACACAGACGCGTAGCTGGCACGAACGGTGCGCAGCGCGTTGAGCGACTGCTCCGCCAGCGCCCTTCGCCCTACGTCTGTCACACGAAAGGTCAATGAGCACAGGAAGAAACCGGGATCGGCGCCCTCGGCAGGATTCGAACCTGCGACACCCGGTTTAGGAAACCGGTGCTCTATCCCCTGAGCTACGAGGGCTTTCGGGACCGATGGTAGGGAGGGTGAGGGAAAGACGCCGTGAGCCAGGCCGACGGCTCAGCCTCGTCGGGCTCCACAAGTGACGCTCTCGTCGGCGGGGTCGATCGGGCGGACACCGGTCTTAAGCTTTCGAAACTGTCTCGTGCACTCGTACCCGGAGTGACCGACGTAGTCGGCTTCCATGTTGGCGCCGGCTTCGTCCGGCAGAGGAAGGGGCAGGCCGCCTAGGTAGTCGCTTCGCCGCCACAGGTTGGTCCACGTCAGTTGCTCATGCCCGCACTTGGTCTCGAGCAGTCGATCGAGGCCGGCCTGGTTGAAGAGGTGGGCGTAGATGAGCCGCAGAGGGCTCCCGAATGTGATCACCTGCCTCAGATTCGCGGTCTCCGTCGGGCTCATCTGACACAGGGTCACGGTGGCGATCACCGACCCCTGTGAATGGGCAGAGAGGGTCAGTGCGTCGCTCCCCGTCACTTCCTTCCTGAGCTCGTTGACCGCATTGGGCCCATAGGCGGGTGGCCCCAGCGGATGGAAGTATCTGGGCCAGAACGAGGCCACATCCCAGAGCAGACCCGTTTTCCGTCGCTTCTCTTTGTTCCCGATGCCGCCGGTGATGCTCCTGAAGATCAGACTGGCCGGGATCAACACCGCGACCGTGAGCGAGGCGTCCACCAGCCTGGTCAGGTCGACGGGGACCCGGAGCACTCGGAAGTCGAGGAACCCGAGCCGGGCGGCGACGATCACGGCCGCCGCGCCCAGGGGAACTGCGAAACGGAGGAGCCAGTTTCCCGTCGGCCAGAGGGCGAAAGTGAGAGTCACGGCGGCGGCAACCAGGAGCCAGGTGACAACACCCCAGTCCTCGACTCGGAGATTGGATGGTCTGCAGCCTCCTTCGCACAGGAGTAGCCCGATACCAACTGCGGCGGCCAGCCCGACCACGATCGCCGCCCTGAGAAGCCACTGGGCCCGATGGATGACCCGACGTAGCCGGACCAGCGCATCCCGCTGCTTCGAGCGCCCGACCGGCTCGGGGCGGACGGCGACGAAGGAGAGGACCGAGGCGACTATGACGAGGACCAACACCATGACCAGCATCCAGACAGACACCCAGCCTGCCCCGTTGGTCAGAAAGCTCTGCCTGGAGATGGCCTCCGAGAATCTGCTGTCGGCCGCCGGTTCGGTGAGTCGCTCCAACACGGTTATCGAGGCGATCCCCATCGCTCCTCCGAAGAAGGCGGCGAGGGCGAGTGCCCCAACCGCTTTGCCTGCCCCGAAACCCAGGGCCAGGAAACAGGCCACACCGAACATGAGCGAGATGATCAGGTTGGTCTGGTGCAGGCCCTGCCATTCCCCGGGGAGCGGGACGTCCGCCGACAACGTCAGGAAGGTCAGCACCGTCGTCTGGCCGAGGGCGATTGGGGTCATCCAGGCAGTGAGCGTGACGTTCCACGAAGCTTGGGGGATCAGGGTCGTGAGCACCAGGACGACGGCCGCGGCGCCGAGCATGACGATCCCGGACCAGTACAGCCGGTCGGGCAGGTCCATGGCTCGCGTCAACCCGACCGAGATGATGGCCAGGCCGACGGCAAAGTGACAGCGGCGAATCCGGTGCAGGATGGAGTGGGGGCACCAAAGACGACGGTCGGCCACCCAGGGCGAATCATCACCGGGAAGAGGGAAGGCTGGATCCGACCAATCAGGATCTGAGCCCTGCGGGCAGCTGTCGTCGCCGCGCCGAGGGGGCTGGAGCCAGGTGCGGGATGGCCACACGAGGAGACGCACCCGGCTCGCGAGATCGAGAGGAGTGAAATGGGACTGGGTGGAGAGGATGCCGGTGATCCATATCACCAGGGCGAGGAGGGCACCGAAGAGGGCGAAGGTGGCGACACGCAACACCCACCCGGTGAGCCCCCGATTGTGGAACCAACCATGCACCACCACGGCCGCGGTCAGAGCCTGGGAGGAGAACAACGCCGTCAGGGCCAGACCGGCGAGCCGGACGCCCACGACAGTCCCACGGTTCCGTCTCGAGACGAGCCAGCCGGCGACATTGGCCAAGGCAAACGGGGCGAGGAGAATCCAAAAGGCGGTATGCCAGCTCCCGGCGGTCAGTCCCCCCCAGTGGAACGCCTGGGCCTCGGGGTCGTAGCCCTCGTCGGTGGCCGGGACCCGGTAGACCTTGGTGTAGTCGTCGAGCTTGGCGTCGGTGACCGGGTCGGTGTAGAGCATGTCGCGGGGCGGGGTGCCGGATACTCCATGCACCCGGAGCTCGTTGAAAGTGGCCACGATCTCCCGTTCTCGGCTGATCCAGGAAGCTACGCGAGCCGGCTCACGGCCACCAGGGGGAAACCTACCCACCTGCAGGCCTACCCTTGGCGACATGGAAGAAGAGCGCATCGCCCTGTTCGTCGACTTCGAGAACCTGGCCATCGGGGTGCGCGAGGCGCTAGGGGGCATGGAGTTCGACTTCGAGCCGATTGGCAATGCCCTCGCCGAGCGTGGCCGGGTGGTCACCCGCAAGGCCTATGCCGATTGGTCGATGTTCGCCGACGCTCGACAGAAGCTGACCCGCAGCCACATCGAGCTGATCGAGATACCCCAGCGCATGGGAGCCAGCCGCAAGAACGCCGCCGACATCAAGATGGCGGTCGATGCCATCGAGGTCGCCTTCGAGCGGGACTACATCACCACCTTCGTCATCTGCACCGGCGACTCCGACTTCACCCCTCTGGTCCACAAGCTGCGCGAGCTGAACAAGAAGGTGATCGGGGTGGGAGTCAAGGCCTCCACCTCTGCCCTGCTCCCGCCGGCGTGTGATGAGTTCCTCTTCTACGAGAACCTGGACGGGGTGGAGCCGCTTCGGGCGAGTGAGCCACCAGACGAGGTCGAGCAGGTCGATGGTTCGACGCCCGAGCTGGCTTCGTTGATCACGACCACACTCTCCGGTCTGCTCCGCAGCGGTGGGGGAGAGGTCCTCGCCTCCTCCCTGAAGCGGGCCCTCCTCCGCAAGGACTCCACCTTCAGCGAGGCCGACTACGGGTTCCGTGCCTTCGGGGAGCTGCTCAACCACCTGGAGTCAGAGGGCGTGATCGCGCTGTCCGAGGGCCCGGGACGGGGCGATCCGGTGGTCGAATTCCCCTCGGCGAGCTCGGGTGAGGGGGAGGCGTTCGCCCTCTTGGGCAAGGTGGTTGCCGACCTGTCGCAGAAGGGATCACCGATGTTTCTCTCCGGGCTCAAGAACCAGCTTCGCAAAAACGACCCGGCGTTCTCGGAGAAGAAGTTCGGCTATTCCGGCTTCCTCCAGTTCTGCAAGGCGGCGGCTACCAAGGGTCTCATCGACCTGACCTGGGACGGGGAGGCAGGCGACTACAGGGTCGCTGCTGCATGACCCGCACCGCCGACGTGGTGGTCGTCGGCTCGGGGATCATCGGGGCTTCTATCGCCTATCAACTGGTCCGTCATGGTGTGGGCTCCGTGCTCGCCCTGGACAAGGGGGCCGGGCCCGCCGAGGGGTCGACCGGGGCCTCCTCCTCGATCTGCCGCTGTCGTTACACCCACCCGGAGGTTGTCCGTCTTGCCTTCCACGGTCAGCAGGCCTATCGGAATTGGGCCGCCTATACCGGATTGGACCAGCCCCGCTCCGGTCTGCGGTCCGTCGGCGTGCTCTGGATGATGGGGGAGACAAAGGAGAAGGTGGGCGCCGACGCCGACAAGCTCGCCGGTCAGGGAGTCGAGGCCGAGCCGCTCGGTCCCGAGGATGTGACCGAGCTCTTCCCCTCCCTGTCGACCTGCGGGGCTCCGTTCGACATGACCGGGGCGATCGAGCATGTTTGCGTGCCCGGCGAGTCGTTTCTCTTCGAGAGCACAGGGGGTTACGCCGACCCGGTTGGGGCCAACCAGGACTTGATCGAGGCCACCCGCCACGGCGGGGGCAGCGTCGAGTTCAACTCCCGTGTCGTCGCGGTGTCGAGGGAGCGGGGCCGGGTAACCGGGGTGCGTCTCGCCGACGGGACCGAGCTGTCCGCCGGGCTCGTGGTCAACGCCGCCGGGCCGTGGTGCAACCAGCTCAACGCCATGGCCGGGGCCGACCTGCGGTGGACCCTGACCCCGACGCGGATCCAGACCGTCTACCGCTCTTGGCCCTCCGACCTGGGACCGATACCGGTGGCTGCGGACGCATCCACGGGTATCTACTTCAGGCCGGAGTCGGGGGGCGCGCAGGTCCTGATCGGCTCGGTGCTGGCCGAGGACGAGGAGGAGGTGGTGGCCGATCCCGACGACTTCAAACGCGTACCCGACGCCGGGTTCACCGAGATGAAGCTGGCCGCCTTCCATCACCGGGTCCCTGCCCTCGAGGCCCGGGGCAACGTGTCCGGCATCGCCGGTCTGTACACCATCAACCGTGAGGACGTCCATCCCGTGGTCGGCCCGTCGGGTGTCGATGGGCTCTGGGTGGCCAACGGGTTCTCCGGCCATGGTTTCAAGCTGGCGCCTTCCGTAGGCTCGATGGTGGCCCAGGCGGTCACGGGGGACACCATCGAGTTCGACACCGACGTCCCGATCGACTTCTTCTCGGTGGAGCGGGAGCCGATAGACCTCGCCGTCAAACACGTGCTTGCCTAATGCGCTACCTCAACTCGGCCGAGACCCGCGAGGCGCTTCCGATGCCGGACGCCATACGGGCGATGGAGCACGCCTTCACCGGGGAAACCGAGACGCCACTACGCACGATGGTCGGCGAATCGCTGGTCATGCCAGGCCGTCTCGACGAGATCATCGCGGTCAAGGTGGTGTCCACGGTCCCGGGCAGGCCCGAAGGCCTGGTCGTAGTGTTCGGGCCGGAGGGGAGCCCACTCGGTCTGGTGCACGGGCCCACCCTCACCGCGATCCGGACCGGTGCCGTGTGTGGTCTGGCTACGGCATTGCTGGCCCCACGCAATGCCCGGACCCTGGCCATGCTGGGATCGGGGGCCATGGCCTTCGACCAGATCGAGGCGGTGCTCGCCGTCAGACCGATCGAGCGGGTCCTGGTCTGGTCCCAGAATCCGGTCAACGCCCGACTCCTCGCCGAGATGGTCGGCGGCGAGCCGGCCGGCGATGCCGACGAAGCGGTGGCCCAGGCCGACGTCGTCTCCTGTGCGACCCCGGCCACGGCGCCCTTGTTCGCCGGATCGAGCGTGGGCCAAGGAGCCCATGTCAATGCCGTCGGGGCCTTCACCCCGGAGATGGTGGAGCTGCCCCCCGAGTTGCTGGACCGGGCCTACGTGGTGGTCGACGACCTGGCTGCCGCCGCAGCCGAGGCCGGGGACCTGATCCAGGCCGGCCGCTCGCCGAACACGACACTGCGGGACCTGATGGCGGGGACCAGCCCTCAGATCGGTGAGGACGTGACCGTGTTCAAGAGCGTCGGCATCGCCGCCCAGGACGTTGCCGCCGCCCATCTCGCCCTGGTCAACGCCGAACGTCTCGGAGTGGGCACGCTCCTCCGGGGCTAGCCCTTTTCGACGCTCTGGCTGAGACGTCCCAGACGCCGTTCCCAGGTCTCTCCGACGCTTTCGGCCCATTGCACCAGGTCGCTCAGCGGGCCGGGGTCGAAGGTGTAGCGAACCTCCCGTCCCGATTGGCTGCGTTCGACCAGACCGGCCGCGTCGAGGGCCGCCAGATGCTTGGCGACCGCCTGTCGGGAGACTGGCATCGAAGCCGAGAGCTCGGTGGCGGTGGCCGGGCCTCCCCGGGCGAGGCGGTTCAGCACCTCGAGCCTGGTCGGGTCGGCAAGTGCGGCGAACACATCATGTGGGTTCATCAGGCTGCGGCGGAGAGAAAAGGGCCCCGGTAGGGCGGGTCGGCCCACTGCGGGGGGAGACCGGTGATCCTCCAGGGGAGCAGGGTCTCCCTCACGGTGAGCGCAGTGCCGTCCTCGACCGGCTCGAGGTCGATCTCGACCTGTGTCGGAAGCCCTTCATCCGTGCGCCAGCTCCACTGCAGGCGACGTCCGGAGATCACTTCCTCGACCGTGCCCCAGACCACCGGCCCCCGGTCCGGGGTCATTGTGATCGACCCCCCGGGACGGAGGTCGACCTCGACCTCGCCCTCCATCCAGTCGCCGAGCAGATCACCGTCGGTGAGGTGCTCCCACACCGAGTCCGGGTCGGCGGGGAGGGTGATCGAGCGCTCGACGGCGACGTCTGAGGCCAGCTCCTCGAATCGCTCTTCGTTCATATCTGCAACTTAGCAGTTGCGCATGGTGTATGCTTTCGCGCAACCGGATGGTTGCGCGAAAGGAGACGAGGATGCTGATACCGACCGTGATCGAGCAGACGAGCCGGGGAGAGCGGGCCTACGACATCTATTCGAGGCTCCTCGGCCATCGAGTTGTGTTCCTGGGACGAGCGGTCGACGCCGAGACCGCCAACCTGATCGTCGCCCAATTGATCCATCTCGAGAGTGAAGACCCGGAGAAGGACATCTCCCTCTACATCAACTCACCGGGAGGCGAGATGTCGTCGATGATGGCAATCTACGACACGATGCAGCACATCAGACCCGAGGTCATGACCGCTTGCATCGGCATGGCCGCCTCGGCGGCAGCCCTGATCCTGGCGGCCGGCGCCCCGGGCAAGAGATACGTCCTGCCACACGCCCGGGTCCTGATCCATCAGCCCGCTCTCATCGGGGGTGGGTTGGAAGGCCAGGCCTCGGACATCGAGATCCACGCTCGTGAGATCGTCCGCCAGAAGGAGGAGATGATCGTCATCCTGGCCCGGCACACCGGCCAGACCGAGGAGACCATCGCCCGTGACACCGACCGAGATCGATGGCTCACCGCCGTGCAGTCCGTCGAGTACGGCCTGGTCGATTCTGTGATGGCGCCGAGCCGGGTGCCCGGGGATCTGACGTCGCTCAGGTGAGCGGGACTTTGGCCCCCCGGATCTCGAGACCGTCTAGTAGACGCATCGAGGCCTGGCTGATCTCGCGGACGGCCAGGTTGAAGACCTCCTCGTTGTGGCTCGCCGGGCGGCTGAAACCGGAGATCTTGCGCACGAATTGAAGGGCGGCCGCTTCTATCTCCTCGGTCGGGGCGGGGGTGGCTCCCTCTCTCAGGACCTTGATCGATCTGCACATGCGCTCAACGCTAATCCCCTGTCGTAATTGGTTTCAACAGACCCGCACGTGACACCGCAGCTTCCTCATCAGGAAGGAGGATGTGCCCGGTGCAGCCGCTCTATCTCGGTCGAGGCCAGGGCGGTGGCGACGACGAGGGCCATAGGCACCACGGCCATCGCCGTCTCACCGGAGACGACGGCGCCGATGAACACCAGGACGCCGGCCGCGGCCCGGCCGGCGTGGAGCCGGTCCCGGCGCAGGAACCGCTTGTTCCGGCTGTCGACGAAGCTGACCGGGTCGACCGGCTCCCGGACCACGGCGATCAGGGCGAGCACTCCCAGCGAGGCCGCCAGGAATGGCCGCTGCCCTGGCGGAGTCCTCTCGAAGACGTCGCTGACACTTGCGACCACCGCGGAGCCGGCGGCCGCAGTCATGGCGGCGAGCAAGGCGGCCCGGCTTGGCTCTTCCGCCATGCGGTCATCGACATACACGGCCACGGCCAGGCCAAAGCCCATGATCCACCCCAGCGGCGTGAATGAAATCACGGTTGCAAGCAGGGCCATGGCCCCCAGGTCGGATGGGAGTGGTCGTCTTCCGGTCGTTTCGACCAGGATCCTCGTGGCCATGAGGAGGGCGACGGAGGGAACTATCGCCGTCTCGAGACCGAGTAGGGCCCATGCCCCGCCTACCACGGCAAGGGCGATTGCCGGTATCTGACGGTCGGGGTCCAACTCCCTGGCCAGCGCCCAGGTGAGAAAGGTCGCACCTCCGGCCTCGATGGCGAGAAGAAGGTCACGATCCTGTAACAAGGTGAGATATGCCCCGGTAGCGCCGGCCGCCGCTGCCAAGACGACGATGGCGCGGTTCCAGGGATCGGCCGGGTCGAGCGGCCGCATGATGTGAGAGCGGATCTTCACCCTCTCATTCTGTAAGGAGAATCAGGGAAACGCCGGGATGGGGATACCCTGACGCCCCGTGACCAAGCCTTTGGAGAGCATCCGCCGTCTCCCCGCCGTCGGCGTCCTCGCCGAGAGACAGATGGGCGGGTTCCTCGCCATAGCCGCCCTGATCGGAGTGGGTGTGGGCCTGGGGGCGGCGGCGCTCATCTCCCTGATCGAATGGCTCGAGGAGTTCTTCCTCCCCTTCGCCATCGACCAGGGCCACCCTTGGGTCTTCCTCACCGTCCCCACCGGCTTTCTCGTCGCCTGGTTCGTCGCCCGGCGTTTCGCCCCCGAGGTCGCCGGCGACGGCGTGCCCGAGGCGGTGGCCGCGCTGGAGATACACAGCGGCCGCATGAGGGGGAGGACGATCCCGCTGAAGGTCCTGGCCACCGGGGTCACGATCGGTACCGGTGGGTCGGCGGGGCGGGAGGGCCCCATCGTCCAGGTCGGGGCCGCGGTCGGATCGGTGATATCACGCCGGTTCAAGCTGGGGGAAGACCAGGTCAGGTCCCTGGTGGCGGCTGGAGCCGGAGCCGGGATCGGTGCCGCATTCAACGCCCCTATCGCCGGGATGCTCTTCGCCCTCGAGGTGATCCTCTCCTCATTCGCGGCACGGCACATGTCGGTCATCGTCATCGCTTCGATCACTGCGGCAGTGACCACTCGCACGGTAACCCGCACGGTCATCGGCGACGAGATGGAGCTTCGAGCCCCCGCCTACCAGCTTCAGGATTTCAGCGAGCTCATTCTGTACGGCGGTCTGGCCCTGGTCGTCGTGCTGGTCGGAGTGTTGTTCCTGACCGTGCACGATCGCCTCGACACCGTCGCTCGGGCTCAGGATCGGACTCTGGGCTTTCTCCGCCCCCTGAGCGCCGGCCTCCTGGTGGCCGGTCTCATCTTCGTCGAGCCCAGGCTGTTCGGGACCGGTCAGTCCGTCATCAACGACCTCCTGGGCGGTGGTGACGGCTCTTTGGCATGGTGGGCCCTCATCCTCCTCGGTCTGGCCAAGGCCTTGGCCACCAGCCTGACGACCACGTCGGGGGCGTCGGGAGGCGCCTTCATGCCCTCGTTGTTCATGGGATCTGCGGTTGGCACCGGTTTTGCCTTGTTCGCCGCCCAGTTCTGGCCGAGTCCGTTGGAGCCGGGTGCTTTCGCCGTGGTCGGGATGGCTGCCATGTTCGCCGTTGTGGGGAGGGCCCCCCTGACCGCCATCCTTATGGTCTTCGAGGTGACCGGGGCCCGGGATTATCAGTTGATCCTGCCTCTGATGATGACCGCGACCCTGGGCACATTCCTCGCCGAGAGATTCCATCCCGACTCGGTGTACTCCCTGGTCCTCGGACACATGGGCATCAAGGTGCGCCAGACAGGAGAAGTCGACCTGCTCGACACGATCGATGTCGGGTCGGTGATGGTCAATGCACCGCTCGTGTGCGCCACCGCCGATCCGCTCATGGAGGTCGAGGAGCGACTGCATCGGGCCCGGTCGCATGGGCTCCCGGTGGTGAGCGGCGCCCGTCTCGTCGGGGTGCTCACCATGTCTGACATCGCCCGGGCAGGTCCCGCCCAGACGACTGTCGCCGACGCCATGACCCATCGTCCGGCGACCGTCGTCCCCAGCACACCGGTTTCCACCGCACTGGAGCGAATGGCCGTCCTCGGAGTCGGTCGGCTCCCGGTGGTCTCCGAGCACGACCCGCAGCGTCTCGTCGGCTTGTTCCGTCGCGAGGACGCGGTACGCGCCTACCACGAGGCTTTGACCGCCAACACGGACGTTGAGCTGCACCGGGCCCGGCTCGCCCAGCGCACCGATCCGGGTGCGGGCTACTACGAGTTCCGGATCCCACCGGGATCGATGGCAGATGGCCGCGCCATCCGGGAGGTGGCATGGCCCGAGGGATCCACGCTGGTCTCGATCAGAAGGGAAAGGGACGTCGAGGTGCCTACCGGTGACACGGTCCTCCGCAGCGGGGATGTCGTCACCGCCTTCGGCACTTCGGCGTCGAAAGGGCGAATGATCGAGCGTCTGAATGCCGGTGCCGACGAGCCGACCGCCGAGATCTCCCTCGAGGAGATCGAGGCCGAGGGACCCGCTTCCGGCGCCGGGCCAACCCCGTAGAATCGAAGCCGTAGCAAGAGAGAGGGAACATCGATGGAGGGCGTAGGTCTTGCAATCGTTGCCTTGATCGTCCTGGCCGTCATTGCCACCAGTCTGCGCCGACAGCGAAAGAGGGCTGCCGCCGTCGATCTCGATGACAAGTCGTGGCTTCGGACGTCGCTGCCCGAGGTCGAGCCCTCGGTCCGCACTGCCCCTGTCCGTGACTTCCACGTCCACGGCAACGAGGCACGTGTGACCTTCGACGTCCCCTTGCCGGACGTGGACGACCCGGTCCTGAACGACCTGCTGGTCGACGAAGCGGTGGAGGTGGTGCGCGAGAAGCGACACACTCTCCCCATCGCCGACGTGACCGAGATCGTCGTGTTCGCCGGACGAGACGACGTCAGGGAGGTGGGGCGCAGCAGGCTCCCCTCGCCCGGCGAGCTCCCACCACCGGTGGACAGCGACGTGTTCAACCTGACCCACATTGCCAGGGATCCATTCGCTTCCCAGTTCGATGTCGACCACAGCGTCAGCTACGAGACCTCGGTCCGGGTCCCTGCCGACGAGCTCGGCCCGCTGCGCGACGAGCTCAGGGTTCCACTCGGGCTGGATCGGGGTTTGCGGGCCAGGGGGGTCGATCCCGAGATGCTGAGCGGGCCGGAGTTCATCCTGGCGCTGCTCGAGCTGTTCGGGTACAAGGTCGTGGCCCAAGGTGAGCCGGGCCTGTACATGGCGTCCAAAGGCAACGTCCAGACGTTCATCCGGACCGAGATCTACGGTCCTGGTCAGCACCCGGAGCTGAGCGAGGCGGTCATCCGCAAGTTCGTTGTCGAGTTCTCCACCTCGGGGGCGGATCGTGGGATGCTGATCAGCGACAAGTACGGACCGTTCATGACCCACGACATGGAGGCGAAGGATCGGAGGATCCGGTTCGTCACCCGGGAGAGGGCCCAGGCGTTCATCGACTCGATGGCCCTCGGTTAGCCGCCCGGTCGTCTCGAACCTGGGTCGGGTTAATATGCGACGAGAAGGAGGGCTCATTTGTTCAGTGGATTGAGAGCGCAAGAGCTCCTGATAGTCCTGCTCATCGTTCTGCTCATATTCGGAGCGAGAAAGCTGCCCGACCTGGCCCGCTCCCTCGGGGCCTCGGCCAAGGAGTTCCGCAAGGGGATTGCCGAGGGCTCCGACAAGGACGCCGATGCAGAGTCGGCGGAGGCCGGGACGGTAGAGCCGGCGGCTCCAGACGCACAGGTCCCAGACACCAAGAACCCCGACTAGACGCTGGAACCGAACAAGTCATCGTGGCGTTGTTGAGGTAGGCCTCCGTGACGGAGTCCGTCCCACTCACCTGGGAAGAGGTTGCACGTGTCTACGGACGGAAGATCTACAACTTCGCCTATCGGCTCACCGGTAATCCCGACGACGCGGCCGATCTCGTTCAAGAAGTCCTCCTCCGGGTGCGAAAGGGTCTCGCCTCCTACCAACCGGGCAGTTTCGAGGGCTGGCTGTGGAGGATCACCAGGAACGCATTCCTCGACGAAGTACGGCGTCGCAATCGACGGCCCACGACTCCCCTCCCCGACGAGGTGGACCGCTGGGACGTGGCCAGCACATCGGCGGCCGACGTCGAGTACTCGCGGATATCGATCGGGGACGACGTCCAGAAGGCCCTGCTCGAGCTGCCCTTCGAGTTCCGGGAGGCCGTCGTCCTCTGCGACATCGTCGGTCTCTCTTATGAGGAGATCGCACGAGCCGTGGCGGTGCCGGTGGGCACGGTTCGGAGCCGGATCCACCGTGGCCGCAAGCATTTGCGAGAGTTGCTGACATGACTCATGCCGGAGAGCTCATCAGCGCCTACCTGGACGGGGAGCTGGCCCGGCCCGAGATCGAGACTCTGCTGGCCCACCTCGACGGCTGCGGGCGGTGCGCCGCCGAGCTGCAGGAGATGCAGGCCGTGAGGTCGGCGGTGCGCTCACTGCCTCTGCTCGAGCTGCCGGCGGCGCTCATCCCCGAAGCCGACGCCGAAGTGATACCCCTCAGGCACAACAAGGGGTTCCTGGTTGGCGCCGCCGCTGCCGTGGTGGCCCTGGTCATCGCCATTGCCGCCATCGTCACACCCTCGGCCACCCCGGTGTCCCTCCAAGAGCTCAACAGCCGTTACGGGGCACGCGCCTCACTCGATCCGGCGTTCGGCCCGGCCAAGGTGGTCGTCCCGTATCTGGCGGACTTCCTCGAATGAGAGGGGCACTCGTGTTGGTGACGGCCCTGTTGCTGCTCCCGGCGTCCGCCGCCCTGGGCGCCGAGCTCGACGAGCTGCTGGAAGAGAGCCGCGAGGCCTCGTACAGCGCCGAGCAGGTCATCACCTGCTCGACGCCAGAAGGCGTCAAGGATGCCGTGATCGAGCTGAGACAGACCAGCGGCGATCTCCACGTCGGCGCCTCGGTCGCTCCGGACGTCGAGGTCGCCTCTGGGTCAGGAGGCTGGACCCTGGTCCGGGAAGGCGCGGTCGTCAGCAGCGCCAATGTTCAGGGGGCAGGAGACGTGCCCGAGCCCCGCTACGCCGTCGACGACGGGACCCCTACCGACTACCTGGGCCGTGAAGCCAACATCTACCGAATGACCGGCGACGGCGTGCTTCGCGCCGAGCTCGTCTTCGACCTGGAGATCGGGGCCTTGCTCCGGGTGGTCACCTTCAATGCCGATGGAAGCGTCTACTGCGAGCGCCGGTTCGTCACCTTCGACCCCGATGCACCGACCCGGCCCCAGTCGGCTTCCGCCACCGGCGCCGAGCCCGCCGAATCAGGGGTCGATTCGGACCTGCCTGAGACCCTGGCGGGGTTCGAGCGGCTCGATGTGCATCGGGATGACGAAGGATTCACCTTCGCCTACTACTCGGACGGCTTCTTCTCCTTCGCCGTCTTCCAGATCCCGGCGGTGGTGGCGGTGGAAAACGGGTCATCGGTGATGCTGGCCAACGGTGTCTACATACGCTCGTTCAGCCCTGGTCAGGTCACATATGCCTGGGAGACCCGCACCGGAGGGATGGCGTTGGTGGGCGATCTCCCCCCTGACATGCACGAAGAGGTTCTCAGCGGTCTTCCCGCTCCCCAGGACCCCGGTCTGTTTCGTCGTCTGTGGAGGAGTCTCTTCGGCTGACCCACGGCGCGATCGGGGCCCGCATGAGCCGATGGCTCCATTCTCGAGACGGTTTGTGCCATATATGGGCCGCGGAAGCTGAGGTTGGCGGTATCGCCCGTCAGGTCCAGCCGTCGAGCAGGACCCGGGCGGCCCAGGCGGTGGGGTCGCGCAACTCGGCGGCGGACGGCATCCGGGTGGGGTCGGACCACAGGATCTCCAGTGCGTCTTCCCCGTATCGACGCTCCACTTCCTGGTTGAAGACATCGCCGAGTCGCGTGGCCTCGACCGGCACCGGGCCCATCCCGATCACCGGTGCGCTCTCTGTCTCCTCCCTCGTCTGGTCTCGCCGGTCGGAGACGGCATCGAAGTTGGGGGAGAGCTCGTCGATGGCGCGTCGAGCCAGGAGACGCCCACATCCGGTGATCGCCCCGAGGAACGCCTCCAACTCGCGACGTGGCGCCTCTGCCTCCTCTCCACCTATCAAGCCTTCGAGCCCGCCTGCCTCCTGGATCGCCTGCTCGACGGCGACGGGATCGGTCCCCCCGGCCATCAGACCGCTGAGCATGGTGGGATCGATCTTGACCGCGTCGGCGTAGGCGGTGGCGAGATGATGGAGATGGTCGTGGATCCAGGGGAGCTGGGACACTGCCCTGAACGCCACTTCGTTGGCGACTATCCAGAGCCTGATCTCACGTTCGTCCAACCCACCCGATCGGGTCAGCGCTCCGATGTTGGGCACGATGATGCTGATCGGCCCGGGATGCTCCTGGGGGAGGCCGGCGTCGAAGGAGGCCACCACCCACGTGGACAGAGAGCCGACCAGCGAACCGACCTGGAGCCCGATGATCGCCGGCGACAACTGGGCCATTAGGGATGCGGCCGGCCCGTCGGTGGCCACCGATGAGGCGAAAGGCTCCATCAGCGAGCCGAACGTCTCCAGGTTTCGCTCGGCCCACCCCCGGGCGTCCAGCGGGAGCACATCCGGGGCCGGCACGACCCGGAACGGGGCGATCTGCTCGATCCGGTACTCGGCCAGGCGAGCCAGCTCCCGGAACTCCTCGGCCGCCCAAGGTTCCACCGGCTCGGTCTCGCCCGAGAGATGTCGGGCTACTTCGGCGGCGAGTTTCCAATTTATGGGGCCCGGCTGATCGAAGAGCTCGAACAGCTTCGAGAAGAGATCGTCACTCATATTGATTTGCCGGCCGACTTTGCCCGGCTGTCTCCTCTCGCCCGGTCGTGTCTCGTCGCCGGGGACCACCACTCGTAATGTTGGGTTGACGTCGGTTCCTCGGGCAAACAGACGCCGGTCGGCCGGGGCTTCCGCCGCGCGGTGAGTTGATGCGGGCCGTGGAGGATCATTGTTCGCCCAGGGTGATTCTCAGCTCCACGGCCGAGTCGGCTCGGCTCACGGCGAGGGTGACGAGGTCGCCGGCGCGTCTGGTTCGCAACTCGGTCAGCAGGGTCTCCATGTTGGTGACGGGGACGGCGTCGAGTGCGGTTATCACGTCGTTGACCTGACCGTCGCCGGTCTCGTAGGCGGAACCGGTGGTGAGCCTGGTGACCAGGACACCCACCGGGTACTCGGCACCGTCTTGTTCGGCGAACGCCGTCTGACCCTGGATGCCGAGAAGGGCGTGGTTGACCACACCGGCCTCGATCAGGTCGTTGGCCACACCGATCGCCATGTCGATGGGAATGGCAAAGCCCAACCCTTCGGCCCCAACGTCGGAGACGGCGATGGCGGTGGTGATCCCGACCAGGCGTGCATTGCTGTCGAGCAGGGCGCCACCGGATGATCCCCGTGTTATCGGTGCGTCGGTCTGGATCAGCCCGTAGAGCTCGGTCCCGGTCTCGACGGCGAGCGTTCGATTCAGGGCACTGACGATGCCGGATGTGACCGACGGCCCCCCTTCGAGGGCCAGGGGGTTGCCCACGGCCACGGCCCGCTCCCCGATGCTCAACCCGGCCGACGAGCCGATGTCGATCGGGGTCAGATCCTGTCGGGCCACCCTCAGGACCGCGATGTCGGTGAGCGGATCGGAGCCGATCAACTCCCCTTCCCACCTTCCCCCATCGGCGAACACGACCATGAATTCGCCGGCATCGCTCACCACGTGGTGATTGGTGATGATGTAACCGTCCCGGCTGTACACCACGCCGCTGCCGCCACCACTGGTGAATGTGCTAGACACCTCGACGGCGACGATGGAGGGGATGGCCCGTAGCGCCACCTCGGTGGCGCTACCGCTCTCCACGACCACGGGAGGGGCACTCGTCGGAGGGGGGAGGGTCAAGACCGGCGGAGGAGGGTTGGTGGGTGCGGTTGGCAAAGGCGGTTCTTCGAACACCCCGGTGAAGCCGAGGACTGCGAGGGTGACCCCGGTGCCGAGGAGGACCCCACCGAGCACCCCCATGACGATGGTCCAGGAGTCCACCTTGGGCTTGGGCGGGGCTGGTGGTGGTGCGTCCTCATACCCGACCGGCGTCTCGACGGGCTCCTCCCAAAGCTGCGACCCGTACGGGTCGTTGTCTGTCATAGGCTTTGGATTCTATGGACGGTTCCAACCAAGTCATCAGGGTCTCTGTGGGCGAAGACCCGATAGACGTCTCCGCCTTGGTGGCCGAGGTGGGTCGTCCGGATTCCGGCGCCACCGTCCTCTTCCTCGGGACGGTGCGCGACAACTCGGAGTCGGTGCAAGGCGTGACCCACCTCGAGTACGAGGTCTACGCCGAAGCGGTCGAGCCCAAGATCCGGGAGATCATTGACGAGGCGGTGGCGCGTTGGCCGATCCTCAGCTTCACGGTCGAGCACCGTTCAGGCACGGTGAGCCTGGGCGAGGCGTCGGTGGCGGTCGCCGTCTCCGCCGCCCATCGGGCCGACGCCTTCGCCGCCGCCCAATTCGTGATCGACCAGCTCAAGACCCGGGCCCCGATCTGGAAGAAGGAGCACTGGCCCGGCGGCTCGCGTTGGTCTCCCGGCTCCTGAAGGGCCGACTTCCCAACCGGCCGATCGGACCTGGAGGCCGTCCAGCATATGGCATGGCCGGACCGGCGAGCGCCGACAGCCGTTGGTAGCCTGCTCGGACTCCCCGGAGGGGTCAGGAAGGATTCGATGCTCGCCCTGAGGAACCTGGAGGTCGTCTACAGCGACGTGATCCTGGTCCTCCGTGGCATCTCCATAGAAGTCCCCGACGGGAAGATCGTTGCCCTTCTCGGGGCAAATGGAGCCGGGAAGACGACCACTCTCCGCGCCATCAGCGGGCTGCTCGACATCCACAATGGCGACATCACCAAAGGTGAGATCGAGGTCGACGGCAGGCTCGTCACCCACTCGACCGCCCCCAAGCTGGTCAACCTCGGCATAAGCCAGGTCCTGGAGGGGCGACGCATCCTCGGTGAGCTCACCGTCGAGGAGAACCTGCGTCTCGGGGCCCACAGCGCGCGCCGGGATCAAGCCGGCAACCTCGAGCGGGTCTACACCCTGTTCCCCATGCTCGCCGAGCGTTCCAAGGCCACGGCCGGCTATCTCAGCGGCGGCCAGCAGCAGATGCTGGCCATCGGCCGTGCCCTCATGTCCAGCCCGCGCTATCTACTCCTCGACGAGCCCAGTCTCGGGCTTGCCCCACTGCTCGTCCAGCAGATCAGGGACATCATCGTCGAGATCAACCGACAGGGAACCGGCGTGCTCCTCGTCGAGCAGAATGCCCGGATGGCCCTGTCCATCGCAGACCACGGCTACATCATGGAGAACGGGAACATCGTCATGGACAAGCCGGCGCACGAGCTGCTCCAGGACGACGACGTCCGCGAGTTCTATCTCGGGCTGCACGGCGAGGAGATGGCCTCCTTCGCCTCCGTCAAGCACTATCGCCGCAAGAAGAGGTGGCTGTCATGAGAGCGCCCATGCTCGACGAGGTGCTGCCACCTTCGACCGGCGACGGCCCTCTCCTCGAGATCTCGGATCTCCACCTCACCTTCGACGGGATCACCGCCGTGGACGGTGTCTCACTCACCGTCCGCAACGGCGAGCTGTTCGCCATCATCGGCCCCAACGGCGCCGGCAAGACGTCGATCTTCAACTGTGTGTCCGGTTTCTACCGCCCCGACTCGGGAACGATCCGCCTCACCGGAACCGACATCGTCGGCATGAAGCCCCATCAGATCGCCAACCTCGGGGTCTCTCGCTCCTTCCAGAACATCGAGCTGTTCCCCCAGATGACGGTGTTGGACAACCTGATGTTGGGCCGCCACAAGCAGCTCCGCTACGGGGCGGCGTCGGCCATGGTCCGCTTCGGCCGCGCCTCGAAGCAGGAGGCGGTGAACCGGAAGGTCGTGGAGGCGATCGTCGAGTTCCTCGGCATCGAGCAGCACCGCAAGTCATATGTGGCGATGCTTCCCTACGGGATCCAGAAACAGGTGGAGCTGGGCCGAGCCCTGGTCATGGAACCGAAACTCCTGCTCCTCGACGAGCCTGCGGCAGGGATGAACGTCGAGGAGACCGAGGACATGGCCCGTTTCATCACCGACATCCGCCGTGAGCTGGAGATCGGGATCGTGCTGGTCGACCACGACATGCGCATGGTGATGGACCTGGCCGACACCGTCCTGGCCATCGACTTCGGAAAGCAGATCGCTGTCGGCAAGCCACAGGACATCCAATCCAACCCGGATGTGATCCGCGCCTACCTGGGCGAGGAGCACGCCATCGCAGAAACAGGAGCGCGGACATGACAACGACCTTCGAGACACGTACCGGGACGGTTTCACCGGCGACGATGCTGCGTGAGCGCGCCCGCTCCACTCCGAATCTGGTGGCGCTGAGGGAGAAAGACCGAGGGCTTTGGCGAGAGATCACATGGGCCGAGTACTGGGACCGGGTCGAGATGTTCGCCCATGCCCTAATCGCCCTTGGCATCGAGCGGGGCGAGCGGGTCGTGATCCACTCCGAGAACCGCCCTGAGTGGCTGTTCACAGATGTCGGCTCTATCGCGGCCGGGGCGATTTGCGTCGGGCTCTATCCGACCAATCCCACGGCAGAGGTCAAGTACCTCCTCCAGGACTCGGGCGCCCGTCTCCTGATCGTGGAGGATCAGGAACAGGCGGACAAGGTGTTGGCGATCCCGGCCGCCGATCTTCCGTCGCTCCAATCGATCGTCTACATCGAGCGGCGGGGTGTCGACACCGTCGACGATCCGCGCCTCATGTCATGGGACGCCTTCATGAAGGAAGGGGAGAAACACCTCGAGGTGAGCCCCGATACAGTGGAGCGCCGGATGGAGATGGCCGGGCCGGGCGATGTCGCCTACCTCGTCTACACCTCGGGCACGACCGGCCCCCCCAAAGGTTCGATGCTCACCCTCTCCAACCTCGCATTCGCCGCCCGGGAGATCGCCGGTGAGCAGGGCATCATTCAGCCGCCCGCGGATCGACATGACCTGATCGTCTCCTATCTCCCACTTTGTCACATCTACGAGAAGCTCTTCTCGGTCATCATCGCCCTCGAGTGCGGCGTGCCGACCCACTTCGGCGAGTCGTTGGAGACGCTGACCAGCGACATGCGGGAGGTTCAGCCCACCATCGTCCAGGGTGTGCCCCGGATCTGGGAGCGGATCCATGCGGTGATCCATCTGCGTCTCGCCTCTGCTTCCGTGCTGAAACGACTCAACGCGGGGATCTGGCTCAAAACCGCGTCCTACATCGGTAACACGCTGGCTCGCCGCGATGGGAGTCACACCCTGACCACCAGGCTCCTCTCCGCCTTGGGCGAGGTGTTCCTCTATCGCTCGTTGCGGGAGAGGGTCGGTTTGCGGCGGGTCAGACACGGAGTGTCGGGGGCGGCGCCGATCGCTCCCGAGATCATCAAGTTCTTCCTGGCGATAGGGGTTCCCCTGTATGAGGCATACGGGATGACGGAGAACGCGGGAGTGGCCACCACCAACGTCCCGGGGCGCAACAAGATCGGCACCGTGGGTGAGCCCTATCCCGGCATAGGTATCCGCTTGGACGAGGAGACAGGTGAGATCCTGGTCCGACACGACGGCGTTTTCGCCGGTTACTGGGACCAGCCGGAGGCCACGGCGAGGACGATCGACGGAGATGGCTGGCTCCACACCGGTGACGTCGGGGAGTGGGTCGACGGCAGCCATGTTCGGATCATTGACCGGATGAAGGACATCATCATCACCAGTGGCGGTAAGAACGTCTCGCCGTCCGAGGTCGAGAACTCGCTGAAGACGTCTCCTTTCATAAAGGAGGCGATCGTCATCGGTGAGCGGCGCAAGTACCTCACCGCCTTGATCGGGATCGACTTCGAAGCCGTGAGCGAGTGGGCGCAGGGCCGCCGCATCACGCACACCACCTATCGCGATCTTTCGGAGAAACCGGAGGTGGTGGACCTCATCGGAAGGGCGGTGAAGGCGAGCAACGAGAAGTTGAGCCGTGTCGAGCAGATCAAGACCTTCCGCCTCCTCGCCAAGGAGCTCGACCACGAGGATGGGGAGCTCACTGCGACTCAGAAGGTGAAACGGTCGATCATCGCCGATCGGTTCGGTGATCTCATCGAGACCATGTATCGGTGACTCAGTTCCTGCAGGCCCTGGTCAACGGCGTGTCGCTGGCGGCGATCTATGCCATGGTCGCCCTGGGGTTCGTGATCATCTACAAGTCGACGCAGGTGGTGAACTTCGCCCAGCCGGCCCTGCTCCTGCTCGGGGGATTCTGGGTCGTCCTGTTTTCAACGGTGGTCCGGCTCGACTTCTTCGTCGCCGTCGCCATCGCAGCAATCCTCTCCGCGGCGACAGGAATCGTGGTCGAGCGGACTGCGTTGCGGCCCATGGTCGGGAAACCGATCTTCGCCGTTGCGATCATGACGATCGGCATCAACACGGTGCTCACCATCCTCGCCCTCGCCGGGCTTGGAGTCGACATACGCCAGCTTGGCGACCCCTGGGGCATCGAGGTGATTCGTATCGGCTCCCTCACGATCAGCCACCGCGAGATCGCCGCGGTGGTGGCGGCGATCGCGCTCGTCGGCGCACTCCTCCTGTTCTTCAACTACACGAGGATGGGTCTGGCGATGAGGGCCACCGCCTTCGACCAGGAGGTGGCGCTCACCCAGGGCGTCTCGGTGGCCTGGGTCTTCGCCCTCTCCTGGGCCTTGGCCTCGGTGTTGGCGATGTTCGGGGGCATATTCGTCGGTGCCGGGATCGGGATCGACCGGACGGCTGCGGTGGTTGCCCTCAAGGCGCTCCCCGTGGTCGTGGTGGGTGGCCTCGACTCGATCACAGGCGCTTTGGTCGGTGCGTTGATAGTGGCCATCGCCGAGACCATGACCTCGGCCTTTCAACCGCAGTACGCCGAGTTCCTCGGCCGGAACTTCGCGCAGGTGGTTCCCTACCTAGTGATGTTCGTTGTGCTCCTGATCCGGCCCTACGGCTTGTTCGGCACTAGGGAGATCGAGCGGGTATGAGAGGCCGTCCCGGGCTCATCGCCGACTACGGCTCGGACACCGCCATATTCCGAAGCAATGTCGCTCGGTTCTGGTTTGCCGTCCTGCTGGTACTGCTGGTGGTCCTCGGCTTCGGGGGCACCATCCCGATCATCGGGCTGAGCCTCCAAGGCGAGTTCCTACTGCTCGCCGTCACCGCCCTGTTCGCCTCGATCGCCGCCATCGGGCTCAACATCGTCACCGGTTTCGCCGGTCAGGTCTCACTGGGCCATGCGTTCTTCCTCGGCTTGGGCGCATTCACCGCCGCCATCCTCGGCGGCACCGGAAAGACACGGAAGGTGTTCGACCTGGAGTCAGGGGAGTTCGTCGATCAGATCCTGCTCGTCGGGTACGAGCTCGACATGCTCATCTGGCTCCCTGCCGCCGGACTGGTCGCCGCCCTTGCAGGCCTGATCATCGCCCCGGTGGCGTTCCGACTGCGTGGGCTGTACCTCGCCTTCGTGACCTTGGGATTGGTGTTCCTCGGAGAGCACATCTTTCGGGAAACCGAGGTGTACACCGGTGGTGTCGGCATCGGGAGGGAGACCGCCAATCTCGACCTGCTGGGGTTTCGCTTCGATCAGCAGGGCGAGGTCTTCGGTCTCATGCTCTCCAGCAACCAGAAGCTGTTCTTCCTGGGCCTGGTCCTCTTGCTGGTCCTCGCCCTGGCCGCCAAGAACCTGGCCCGGTCCCGTGTGGGGCGGGCCATGGCCGCGGTCCGGGACCGAGACATAGCCGCCGAGATGATGGGTATCGACCTCGTGCGCAGCAAGGTCCTCGCCTTTGTCATCTCCTCGTTCTACGCGGGGATCGCCGGAGCCCTGCTGTTCGCTGCGGTCGGGAGGGTGCAGCCGGAGTCGTTCAGCCTGTTGTTGTCGATCCAGTACATCGCAATGATCTTCATCGGCGGTGTGGCCACGGTCACCGGGTCGATCCTCGGCGCCATCTTCATCACCTATCTCGGGAGTATGGTCCGCTGGCTGGCGGGGATACCGCTGTTCGGGTTCATCTCCACCTCGCCAACCGGTGGATTCCCCACCGTGGCCGAGATGGAGCAGATCCTCTTCGGGCTCCTGATCGTGGGGTTCCTCATCTTCGAGCCGCTCGGCCTGCATGGGATCTGGGTGAGAATCCGAAACTATTGGAAGTCCTGGCCGTTCAGTTATTGAGTAGAACGATAAAGTTCAGCCGGCCCAGCAGGGCCGACTGCGAGACCGAGACATCTGTGAGGAGGATTTGGGATGAGACGTAGACGAGGGTTCGGGCTGACGAACCTCATAACGTTGCTCGCCTTGGTGGCGGCGGCGTGTGGCGGGGATACCGACGCCACCACGACGACTGCCGGCGCGGCTACCACAACCGAGGCCCCGGTGGAGGAGACGACCACTACCGCGGCGCCGGCCGCGGAGGTGTCGTTCGACATCGGCGTCACTCCGGCCCCGTGTGACGACGCGGTGAACGATGGCAACGGATGTATATACCTGGGCGTCATCTCCGACCTCACCGAAGGGCCGTTCGCGGCCCTGGGGGTGCCGTTGACCGCAGCCCAGACCCATTTCTGGGAGGGGGTCAACGCTGAGGGGGGCATCGACGGTTTCGACGTGATCATCTCGGCGGACAACACCTACGACGCCTTCTACGACCCGGCGGAGACCGCGGTCGGATACGAGACGATCGGTGACCGCGTCCTGATGCTGGCCCAGTCCCTGGGCACGCCGCAGACGCAGAGCATCCTCGACGCGATGGCGGCGGACAGCACGGTGGCGGCACCTGCCACCTGGTGGTCCGGTTGGGCGTTTCCCGACGTGGACCAGGGTCTGATCCTGGAGTCGGGCGCCCCCTACTGCTTCGAGGCGATGAACGGGATGACGGCGATGACCGACGCGCTGCCCGAGGGATTCACCTGGGCCCTGATCGCATTCCCCGGTGACTACGGCGGGGACTACAGCGCAGGCGCCAAGATCGCGGCTTCACAGCTCGGCCTCGGCGACCCGGTGTTCGAGCATCAGCAGATTCCGTTCTCGGCCGGCGGCACCCCGGACGAGGCAGTCGGGCTGATACTGCAGAACACTCCGACCCTGATCGTCATGGTGACCGGGCCCAACGAGATGGCGACGATCGTCGGCGGCGCCTTCCAGGGCGGTCATGAGGAGTTCCAGGTCCTCGGTGCCAGCCCGACCTGGAACGTGGCGTTGACCCAGAGTGAAGCCATGCCTCTGCTCGAAGGTGTCTACAAGGGGACCGTGCCCTGGGGCACGTGGGACACCGACACCGAGGGACATGCGGCCATGCGTGCCTCGGCGGAGGCCCATGACCAGGGGCCTAACGGCGCCTACAGCGCTGGCTGGACATGGCAGTACCCGGTGAAGGCCGTGCTCGAGGTGGCCATCGCCAGTGGTGACCTCACCAAGGCGAATGTGGCTTCGTTGGCGGCGGAGCTCGAGGGAGTCGACTACCTGGGGATCCTCCCCGAGCGGTCGTACGGCGGCGATCCGGCCGCGAACGTGGTGCGCTCCAGCTGGATCGTCCAGGCCGACTCGGCCGCCTCCGACGGGCTGACCCCGATCGTCGAGGACTTCACCAGTCCTCTGGTCGAGGAGTTCCCCTTCGAGGGACCTTGCTTCGTCGGTTAGCCGACGACGACGACGAGAGAGGGAGTGGCGCTTCTAGCCACTCCCTCTTTGCGCTCGAAACCTGAGCGGGAACAGCCTTGGGTGCGTTCTTTATGCACTGCGTCACGCATATGTGACGCCATGCATTAGGAAACCGGTCAGGGCCGCGGGTACTCCCCCACCAGCTTCCAGGCGCCGGGGAGGAGGAGGCCGGCGGCGGCGGCCTTGATCACGTCGCCGAGGACGAAGGGAACCACGCCGGCGACGATCGCCTCGGTGAGGGACATGTCGAAGATGATCATGAGACCGACGACCCCGAAAAGGTAGATGATGAACGTCCCGAGGATGAAGGCGGTGAACATTGTGGGAAAGGTCCGGTCCTGGCGGCGCTCGGCCATGTACCCGACCAGGCCGGCGGCGACGACGAAACCGAACAGGTAACCGGTGGTGCCCGCCGCTCGCGCCACCTCCCAGCCGGCGGCACCGCCGGCGTAGACCGGGAGCCCGATCGCGCCCGCCACCACATAGAGCCCCTGGCCGGCCGCCCCCAGCGTCATCCCCAGGGCGGCGCCGGTGAGGAGGACGGCAAAGGTCTGGCCGGTGATGGGGACCGGGGTGAACGGAAGGTGGATCTCCCACTGCGCCGCCAGGGCGGTGAGGGCGGCGGCCCCGACGACCAGGAGTACCGAGTTGACCCGGGATCGTGGCAGGACCCGCTGGGCAATGGCGGCTGATGTCATCTCTTTGGCTCCTCGAAACGCTGCCTCTGCGACCTTAGGCCCAAAGACCTCTACTCGCAGGCCATCGTTACCCTTTTCGCCGTGGGAGACCGAAACGAGCGTGGATCTTCCTGGCCCCTCTACCTCGTTGGGGCCATTTTTGTCGTCGGCGCCCTGACCCTGGGCGTGTGGAACCTCGAACTGCCCTTTCTCGCCTTCTCGTCGGGACCGGTGTCCGACGCAGCCGACGCCATCGTCGCCAGCGAGGTGGACATCTATCCGCCCGACGGGGAGCTGCTGATGCTCACCGTCGTCAGTCAGGACGTCAATGTCTTCGAGGCGCTCATCGCCGGGGTCGACCCTTCGATCGACCTGGTGCCCAAAGAGGCCTATCGCCGGCCCGACGAGTCGGATGAGGAGTACCGAAAGCGTGTGCTGCATCAGATGGACGACTCGCAGATCCGGGCGATCACCGTCGCCCTCGACTACCTCGGCTACGAGATGGTCCCGACCGACGTGTTGATCACCGACCTGGTGCCTGACAAGCCTGCGGCCGACGTCCTCCAGGTCGGGGATTCCGTGGTTTCCTTCAACGGCACAGAGATCGTGCGCAGCACAGATCTGACCGATGCCCTCGACGGGCTCGAGCCAGGTGACGTGGTCGATCTCGAGGTCAACAGGGAGGGCGCCACTCAGACCCTCGAGGTCGAGCTCGCCGAGGGGGATGACGGGCCGGGCAGCGCCATGATCGGGATCATCGTGCGTGAGCTGGTCGAGCCCCCGTTTCCGCTCTCGATCGAGGCGGGGGACATCGGCGGGCCTTCTGCGGGGATGATGCACGCCCTTGCCATCATCGACATGCTCACCCCCGGGGAGATGACAAAGGGTCACATCGTCGCCGGCACCGGGACCATCCAATACGACGCCACCGTCGGGGCCATCGGCGGCATTCGCCAGAAGGTGGTCGGTGCCGAAGCGGCCGGTGCCGAGTACATCCTGGTGCCGGCGGGCAACTACGAGGCTGCCCTGACCGCCCCTCGTCATTCGATCGAAATCTTCCCGGTGGCCACCCTGCAGGACGCGATCGACTTCCTCGACGCTCTCACCGAGGTCTGAGCCCCCAGGCGCCCAAACCTGTCGCATTCCCGATCTGTCAGTATCTTCTTAGACCGATGGCTGCTGACGTCACCCCCGAGGAGATCCGCCGAGCCGAGTTCCGGACCGTCCGTCGTGGCCTCGACTCCTCCGAGGTGTCCGCCTTCCTCGACCGTCTCGCCGGCCAGGTGGCGGAGCTCATCGAGGAGCGGGAGCGGTTGGCCTCCAGGTTGGGCGAGTACGCCGACCGCGACCTCGAGACCGAGTTCGAGAGTCTGGGCCGGGAGGTGACCGCTGTGCTCCAGGCGGCGCGAGAGGCCGCCGAGTCGATGCGGGAACGGGCCACCCTTGACGCCGCCCGCTGGCGTGCGGAGGCGATTGCCGAGGTCGAGACGATGCGCAAGGAAGCCCGGAGCGACGCCGAGGCCCTTCGTGGCGACGCCTGGGCCACCGGCACCGAGCTCCTCAACCAGACGTCGGTCGAAGCGCGAAGGATCCGGGGCGAGGCCGAGCGCGACGTCTTGACGGTGATGGGGGAGGCGGAACGGGAGGCTCACCGTCTCACCTCGACGGCGCGCCGGGAGGCGGAGGACTTGGTCCGGGCGGCGATGATGGACGCCGAGAAGTTGGCGTCGGAGGCGAAGAAGCGCCACGACGACCTGATCGAGCAGGCCTACCGTCAGGCAGAGGGCGCCCAGGAGCGGACCCGGGCCCTCGAGGAGCGCCGCGAGGAGCTGATGTTGGAGCTGGAGACGGTGCGCTCCACCCTGACCCGGCTCGAAGGCACGCTCGAGGAGCGCCGCGAGGATCTCGAGGAGTCCGAGTCGACCAGCGTCAAAGTCGTCCCCCCGCCTCGATCCGATCCCAAGGAAAGGACCTGGGAGCTGGGGGAGACGGTGAGGATCATCCCTCCCGCCGACCGGCAGCCATTGAGACCCCAGCCCGCCGCCGAACCTCCTCCGGAGCCGGTCGTCGAGGAGATCGAGGAGAGTCGGGCCGATCTCCCCAGCCAGCCGAGGATCGCCACCACCCACCCCACCGAGGCCGAGGATGAAGCGCCGGAGACCGAGGAGGCCGCCGAGCCTGAGCCCGAGCCGGAGACAGAAGGGGCGGCACCCGATCTGGAGCCGACAGAGCCGAAGAGGTTCGAGAGGGCACCTGACGACGTGGGCGCCCTCTTTGCCGCACTGCGCGGGTCGCCGACTGCGACCATCACGGTTCACACCGCCACGACCCCGGCGCCCGCATCGGAGCGGGCGCAGCCGGCGGCGAGAGCGCGTTCCACCCCGGCGCTATCACAACTCGACCGCAGCGATGTGATCGAGATGAGAGACGCTCGGCTCCTCCCCATCACCAATCGGGCCCTGCGGGGCGTGAAAAAGGCAGTGACCGACGCCCAGAACGTCGCTTTGGACAGCCTGCGGACCGACGACGCCTGGCATCCCGAGGGCCCGACTCTGGCCGAGATGATGCGGGCCGATCTCATCGGTCTCTGGGCGGAGAGCTATTCGGCGGGCCACGCCATGGCCGAGGAGCTGACCGGCTCCAAGCTGAAACGCCCGGAAACGCCACCTTCTGATGCCGCCGAGACCTTTGGCGACGATCTGGCCGGGGCCGTGTCCAACGCCCTCATCGACGCCGGCGACGGGCAGCGCGAGAAGCAGTCGGCAACCTCGCGGATCTTCCGGGGCTGGCGCACCGACGAGGCCGAACGAAGGGTGCGCGAGCTGGCGCTGTTCGGGTATCACCGGGGGTTCGTCGAGTCGGTCGGGGAGGAGAACGATTTGGAGTGGGTCCCCAGCGGGATCCCGTGCAGCGCATGCCGGGCCGCCGCCTCCGACCCGGAGTCGCATCTGCCTCCGATTCATCACGGTTGCGAGTGCACCCTGGCCCTGGCCGGGCACTGACCACGCCAAGGATCAACGGCGGGCGAGCCGTTACCCTCATTTCCGATGTTCACCAGGGTTCCCTCTGACTACAGGTCGGACCGACGGCGGCCAATCACACTGATCTTGATCGCCGTGGCGATCGTCTATCTGGTGCTCACTGCTCTCGGCACCCTGTGGACGGATTATCTCTGGCTGACCTCGATCGGCTTCGAGGGGGTGTGGCAGCGGCGGCTGGGGCTCTCCATCCTGCTCGGGGCGGCCGGGATCGTGGTCTCCTTCATCGTCCTCTGGGTGAGTCTTCGACTGGTCGACCGCATGTCCCCCCGCTGGGCGCCGTTCGACCTGACGGAGGAGGAGGAGCTGATCGAGCGCTTCCGGGAATGGGTGGAGCCCCGGATCCGGCAGGTCCGCTTCTGGCTGACCGGTGGCCTGGCCGTCTTGTTCGGGTTGACGGTTTCGTCATGGCGCGACGATGTGTTCCTGTTCATCAACACCCAGGAGTTCGGCACCGACGACCCCATCTTCGTTCTCGACATCGGCTTCTACATCTTCCGCCTGCCCTTGCTCGGGACCGTCACCGATTGGGTGTTCAACCTCCTCGTACTGGCCACGGTGGTGGTCGTGATCGGCCACTACTTCAACGGCGGCGTGAGGTTCAACGGGCGGCGTTTCTCGGCCACCCGGCGGGCGAAGGCCCACATCTCGGTGATGCTGGCTCTGATCGCCCTGGTGCGGGCCGTGGTGTACCGCCTCGACATGTACGAGCTGCTCCTCTCCAACCGGGCCTCGGAGCAGTTCTTTGGTCCCGGCTTCACCGACATCACCGCCCGTCTCCCCGCCTACCGGCTTCTGATCCTGGTTGCGGTGATGGCCGCGGTCCTCTTCATCGTCAACATCTTCAGACCGGGATGGAGCCTGGCCCTCGTCGCCGTCGGGTCCTGGCTGGTGGTGGCGATCGCGGCCGCAGCGATCTACCCGGCCATCATCCAGCGAATCCAGGTCTCACCCCAGCAGTTGGAGAAGGAAGGCCCCTACATCGAGCACAGCCTGGCATTCACCCGGGCCGCCTGGGGACTGGATGAGGTCGAGGTCAGGGGTTTCGCCGCCGCCGAGGACCTAGAGGTGTCCGACATCGAGGCCAATCGGCTCACCATCGACAACCTGAGGATCTGGGACCCTTCGGTGCTCCCTCGCACTTATCAGAACTTCCAGGAGCTGCGCAACTACTACACCCTGTCGGTCGTCGACACCGACCGCTATCTGAACGAGGGCACCCCGACCCAGGTCATGCTGGCGGTGCGGGAGCTGGAGGAGTTGAACCTCCCCCGCGAGGACTGGTTGAACCAGCGCCTCCTCTATACCCACGGTTTCGGGGCCGTGGTCAACGTGGCCAATGTCGTGGCCGCCGACGGGCAGCCGAGATTCTTGCTCAAGGATGTCCCGCCCGAGGCCACAGTGGAGGACTTCGAGCTGGACGAGCCCCGGGTCTATTTCGGCGAGACCTATCAGGAAGGGCGCCCGGTGATCGTGCGCACCGGTGAGGAGCCCCAGGAAGTGGACTTCCCCCTGGCCGACGAGGGCACCGCCTACAACGAGTACTCGGGTGAGGCAGGGGTTCCCCTCGACAACATCTGGAAGCGCATTGCCTTCGCCTTTCGCTACCGCGACCTCAACCTGCTCATCTCGGGGGAGGTCCGCCCCGACAGCCGAGTGCTCGTGGAGCGCAACGTCGGGCACATCGTCGAGAGCGTCGCCCCCTTCCTCCATCTCGACTCCGACCCCTACCCCGTCATCGACAACGGCGAGATCCTGTGGGTGCTCGACCTCTACACCACCAGCTCCTGGTACCCCTACTCACAACCGCTCGAGCCCGGCGCCACCGGTCCACTTGGCCGTCTCGCCCGGTCCTCGGGCCTGCAGCCCGGGATCAACTACATGCGCAACTCGGTGAAGGCGGTGGTGGATGCCTACGACGGACATGTGACCTTGTATCTCGTCGACCCGGAGGACCCGGTGGCCCGTGCCTGGTCGGCGGCATATCCCGGGCTGTTTACTCCTTTCTCTGAGATGCCTGAGAGCCTGATCGAGCATCTCCGCTACCCACAGGACCTGTTCCGCCTACAGGGCCAGCTCTACCTCGAGTATCACGTCACCGATCCCAACGAGCTGTTCAGCGGGAATGACGCCTGGTCTCTTCCCGCCGACCCGGCCACGATCAACCGCGATCCCTCGTCCGCCGGCGCCGAGCTCCTCTTCGGAGACACCCGCGACCCGACCACCACTCAGCTTCGATATCGGGCCGAGATCCTGCCCTACTACCTGCTGACCAAGCTCCCCGGCGAGGACGATCTCTCCTATCTGCTCCTCCAGCCCTTCACCCCAGGGGATCGACGCAACATGTCGGCCTTTCTCGTCGCCGACTCCACGCCCGGTCGCTACGGGCGCTTGATCGATTTCAGGATGCCCCAGGGTGAGTTGGTCGACGGCACCGAGCAGGTCGGTCAGCGCATCGACCAGGACGCGGAGATCTCCGAGCAGTTCACCCTGTGGACCAACCAGGGCTCGAAGGTGATAAAGGGTGACCTCTTGGTGGTGCCGATCGAAGACTCGATCGTGTACATCCAACCGATCTTCCTCGAGGCCCAGGGGGGCGGTATTCCCGAGTTCCGCCGGGTCATCGTCGTCTACGGCGACCAGGTGGAGTGGGCCCAGACACTCGACGGTGCTCTCGAGCTGGTCTTCGGTGAGGGCACCGGCGACGAGCCGTCGGAGCCGACCGAGCCGACACCGGGCGGCGATACGGTGGCCGAGTTGCTCGAGGAAGCCGCCGCCGCCTTCGCCCGGGCCGATCAGGCGCTGACCGAGGGAAATCTGGCCGAGTACCAACGCTGGGTCGACGAAGCGCAGCGTCTCATCGAGGAGGCCCAGAGCGTTCTCGCCGGGGCGGTCGAGGCTCGAGCCGGGGCCACGATCGGGTCGTGACCCCACATTCCCGACAAGGCGGGCCGCACTCCTAGACTGACGTTTCCCAAAGGAACAAATGGCGAAAGACGAAGACGAATACATCCGAATGCGGGGCACGGTGCTCAAGATGCTTCCCGACTCGACCTTCGAGGTGAAGCTGGAGAGTGGCTTCGAATTGCTGGCCAAGCCGTCGGGCCGGATGCGGCGGGGACGTGGCATTCGTGTCCTCCCCGGAGACACCGTCGACGTCGAGGTCTCGACCTACGACCCCACCCGGGGCCGTATCGTGTGGCGCTACCGCTAGCGGCCCTAGTAGCTTCCCGGCCATGAAGCTGAGCAACGTGATGCTCAGGGTGTCCGACATCGAGGATGCGGTCGCCTTCTGGCGTGATCGTGTCGGTCTCGAGTTGAGTATGTCGGCCGGGGAGTTCGCCTTCTTGGCCGCCGGCGAGAGCCAACTGGCCCTCAATCAGCCCCCGGTGTTCGAACCACAGGCCTCGGACACCGAGCTCGTCTTCGAGGTCGACGACGTGATGTCGGTCTACACCGAGATGAAGGAACGGGGTGTCCCCTTCGAGGTGGACCCTCGACCGGTGACCTCCGATGGGGAGCGCAGTCTTCTGGCCGCCCATTTCCGGGACCCGGACGGGCATCTCGCCAGCATCACAGGGTGGGTGGAGGAAGGGGAGTAAAAGGGTCAGGACGCGTTGGAGGGCGCCACCGGGATGGCGCCCTCCAACAGTCGCCGGCGGCGTCAGCCGGCGGCAGTCGTGGTCGTCAAGTCGGCCACAGTGGTTGTAGTCGCCAGATCGTCCACGATGGTCGTGGTTGCCCCCGGATCCAGAGGATCGGTCGGGGTGGTGTCGTCGGGGTCGGTGTCACATGCGGCAGCGGCCAACGCCAAAGTCAACGCTGCTGCGATCGTCTTCGTCTTGCGCAATCTGCGGTCTTTCATCTGTCCTCCGTTTCCGGGACACGTGAGGCCCGTGCGACCGGACTACACGCTGAACCCGGAGCAGTTACCACCCAGAACGGAGCGCTAAACCGACAGACGGCCCCTCTTTATCCGGATCATTGGGCGGTGTAGGCACCATCGACGAGGTAGTAGCCCCCGGTGCAGAACGATGCCGCATCAGAGCCGAGGAACGCCACCAGGTCTGCCACCTCCTGGACTTCGCCCAGCCGCCCGATGGGGTGCATGGCGGCGATGGCGCCCAGGGTGTCCTGGTCGAGATTCGCCGAGAGCAGGGGGGTGTCGATGAAGCCGGGGCCCACCGAGTTGACACGGACGCCCTGGGCGGCGTACTCGATGGCGGCGGACTTGGTCAGCCCGAGCACGCCGTGCTTGGCGGCGACATATGCGGGCGATTGAGCGAAACCGACGCTGCCCAGGATCGACGCCATGTTGACGATGGAGCCGCCTCCGCCCGCCAGCATCGCCGGTATCTCATGGCGCATGCCGTAGAACACGCCGTTGAGGTTGACTGCGATGACCTGCTGCCAGCTGTCGATGGGGTACTCGCCTGTAGGGGCCTGGGCGCCCCCGATGCCGGCGTTGTTGACTGCCACATGAAGACCGCCGTAGGTGTCCACAGTGGTCGTGACCATGGCCTCGACCTGATCCGGCTTCGACACGTCGACGGCGACGAACCTGGCCTCGCCGCCCCCTGACTTGATCGCCTGGGTGACCCGGTTGCCACCGTCGCGGTAGTAGTCGGCGACCACCACCTTGGCTCTGGAGCGGGCAAAGGTCAGGGCACAAGCCTCACCGATTCCGGAGCCTGCGCCGGTGACAATCGCCACCTTGTCGTTGTAGTCGTAAGCGTCCATCTGGGACCTCCGATCATCGGTCGGGAATGTCACGATTGTCTATCACCGACTGACTCGATTGGTAGGGCCGATGGTCCCTCGCCTCCCGGGATCAGGGGCGGGCACTGCCCTCGTCTCGTTACTCGACGATTTGACCTTTGAGAGCCCGATACCCGGCGAGGACCTCATCGGCGTCCTCGGTGGTGACCTCGAATCGGCGGAGATTCATCTCGAGAAGCCGAATCATCTCGTCGAAGTCTTGATCGGTGACGCCCAGATGCCGATGGGCGATTGCGATCTGCTCGTTGGTGAACATGGCCGGGCCACCCATAACGGCCTCCATGAATTGGGCCTGATGGTCGACCAACCCACTCATCGACACGTCGTGAAAGTAATGACCGAGAACCGAGGATCGGAGCACGTCGCGGTAGAAGTAGGCGACGATCTGGGCGATCCTGACCCGTCCATATCGTTCCAGGATCGTGACATCCATCGCCCGACACTAGCCCTCGACCGGCCACTAGCTTCGCGGGGTGTCGACTGTCTCAGCCGTCTCCTCCCGTGTGCTCTGGTGGGGAGGTGAGGGCGCTTCGATGGTGCGAAGCGACCTCGCCCTCGCCAGCGTGGCGTGGGCCTGCACGCCGTCGAGCCCGGCGATGTCGGCAATGGCCGAGAGACGGTCGGCGGTGTGCGACGCCGCCTTGGTTTCCCCCCGGGCCGCCTGGGCCTGAGCCAGCAGTGCAGCAACGGGACGGAGAGCAGATTGGCGTCGCCAACCTGGGAGAGACGACGCTCCAACGATCTGATCGCCGGCCCATTCTCGCCCCGGGCGATGTGCAGGGCGGCCATCGGCTCCACCGCCTCGGGAGCGGTCTGGAAAGCCAGGATCGCTTCCGCCTCCTCGAATCGCCCCTGGCGGATCCGGAGCGAGGCCAGCCTGGCCGACGGGTGGGAGCATCGGGACCGGTGTCCTCGCTTCTCCAGGGTGCGGATGGTCCGGAGGAACTCCTGCTCGGCCTTGTCCCATTTCCCGGTGGCGGGCGAAGAGCTCACCACAGCAGGTGCCGCAGGAGGTGACCAGCGGCATGTGCCGCTGGGTCATGTAGCGCTCGATGAGCGGGGCCCAGTTGTCGAACGGCGTGATGTCGCCGATCAGTTCCGCCGCCTGCATTAGGGAGCATGCGGTGTCCGCCGCCACCACCGGGTCGTCGAGGCTGGTGGCGACGGCCATCGCCTCGTCGAGATCGGAGAGGCCTTCCTCGACCCGTCCCAGATGAACTCGGGCCAGTCCCATTTGGGCCAGGGCGTACGCTTCTCGGGGTCGTCCCACTGCTCTGTTGCGGAGAGCGCCTCGGCCTCGTGTGCCTCTTTGATCGTCGGGTCGGCTGCCCGGCCGGCCCTGGCGACCGACATCCAGCCCGAAAATCGGCCCGGGTGGTGCATGCTCGACGAGTCGTTGCGCCCTGGTCATCCCAGCCGTTGGCCGCGGACTGGTTGCCGTACACCAATCGGTATTCTTCAGAGAGCCAGAGAGCGGTCCGTATGGCGCCGACCAGGTCATGGTTCTTGCGGAACAGGGCGTGGGCCCGTTCCCGCAGTGACACGGCCCCGTCCTCGTTGCCCAGCCACTATTCGGTCTGGGAGAGACCTTGCAGTGCCTCTGCTGTCTCCTCGCCGGTCAGGGCAGCCTCGAACCCGGCTGTCGCCGCCTCCTTCAGCGCCGCTCGACCGCGGTCAATGTCCGTTGAGCCCAGCCGCATCTCCTTAACCATATCCCTGGACCCGTCGCCTGCTCCAGGCTGACCTGCGATACCCGTTGTAATAGCCGGCGACCCTGCTTTATCATTAGATTCACACCCAACGCGGGGTGGAGCAGTCTGGTAGCTCGTCGGGCTCATAACCCGAAGGTCGCGGGTTCAAATCCCGCCCCCGCTACCACCGAAAAACCCTTGCACCGCAAGGGTTTTTCGCTTGTCCGGGATCTCTGTCAATCTGGCGTCTGAGGCCTCCATCGCGCGTCCATCGCGCGAGCCATTCGGCCCCCGCTCATGTGCGAGCGCTTGCCATGTGGGCGCGGGGCTTGATTACGTCCACCTCTCATCCGGTGGGTCGCGATCCCGTCTCCTGCGAAATGGGAGCTCCGCGGGGTGACGCTTTCACGCCAAGCCACCCGCAGGCCTTGGTCTTGCTGGGCTCGTCGTCGTGTGGTCGCGAGGGGAGGAGCGCGACCCTGGCCGGGTAGGGTTCAGGGACCCCGAGCGGAGACCGATGACACCGGACATGGTGGAAGGCTTTTCGGTGGACTTGGTGGGTCGCGATCTCACTCACGATGCGGTGTTGATCGTTGAGAACCAACTGGAGGCGACCGACCACGTACATCTGGGTCAGGTACTGACGTACGCCGCAGGAACGGACGCTGGCCGGGCAACCCCGGCCCGTGTCCCAATCGCCCGCAAATGGGACCGGGAGCCGTTCCCCGGGCTCATCAGCGAACGGCGCTACACCACAACCGAGATCCTTGCGATCGAACAGCGGATCGTCGACCGCGCCCAAGCGGGCATCGAAGCCGGACGGTGGACACTCGACGACGAACGAGTCGACGCCACTCTGACGTCCCACGCCCACCTAACCGACGGTCAACGAGCGATGGTCCGCCAATTCGCCACCTCGGGAAACGTCATCGACATCGGTGTCGGAGCAGCCGGCACCGGCAAGACGACTGTCATGCGCCTCATCGCCGACCTCGCCAACGAGACCGGCACCACCGTGGTCGGAACCGCGCTCGCCGCCCGTGCCGCCGCCGGATTCGAGACCGCCACCGACATCCCCTCGTGCACCATCACCCGATTCCTGTGGGAAACCGGAGCGTCCGGTGGCCTCCCGTCCGGGTCGATCGTCGTCGTCGACGAGGCGGGCATGGTCGGCACCCGCCAACTCGCCGAGATCTCCGACCTGGTCGAACGGGCAGAAGGAAAGCTGATCCTAATCGGCGACCACAGGCAACTCGCCGAGATCGACGCCGGCGGCCTGTTTTCTGCCCTCGCGGCCCGCCTCCCCGCCGTGGAGCTGACCGAGAACGTGAGACAGGAGCGGGAGTGGGAGCGAACCGCCCTCGCCGAGCTACGCCAGGGGTCGGTCTCCCGAGCACTGGCGATGTACGACCGGCGCGGCCTCATCAACTTGGCCGCCAGCCCAGACCACACCCTAACCCAGGCGGTTGATGCCTGGAACAAGGACGTTCGAGAAGTCGGGGAACCAGCGGAGGTCCTCCTCATCGCTGACCGCAACGACACCGTTCATCGCCTCAACCGCCGGGCACGTATCGTCGCCGCCCAGGCCGGGCTGCTCACAGGACCGTCGGTGACGGCGGGCGACCGTGACTTCCAGGCAGGGGACCGAGTCGTCTGTCTCAAGAACCGCACCCGGCTCGGCGTCCTCAACGGCGACCTGGCAACCGTGACCGCCGTCGACACCGACCAGCGCACGATCACTCTCCACCTCGACCGAACCGAACACCCTGTCACCATCCCCAACTGGTACCTCGACGAAGGAAACCTCGACTGGGGCTACGCCCTCACCGGACACAAGGCCCAAGGCGCAACCGCTCGTCGAGCCCATACCGTCGCCGGCACCGGCGTCGACCGGGAATGGATCTACGTCACCATGAGCCGAGGGCGGGAAGCCAACACCGTCTACCTCACGGCCCCGGAACTGCAAGACGACGAGGATTGCATCCACCTGACCCACCAGCATCAAGACCGGCTCACAGCGCTCATCACGGCCCTCGGACGTACAGCCAGCGAACCGGCGGCGGTCGACTCCGGGCGTGGGCCTTCGCTCTTGTCTGATCAACAGTTGAGTCAGCGGAAGGCCGAGCTTCGATCCCAGTTGCGGAAGGCGGCGTTGGAGGGACTCTCGGGCGCAGTGGCGCATGACCTCGAGGACATTGCGGTCGAATACGTCGATCTATCCCGCGAGTCGGAGGCACGCCACCGAGACCGGGTCGCTGCTGTCTCTTTCGAGCCCCCCCATTGGATCGCCGACAACCTCGGGGAGCGGCCGGCTGACCCGAACCGACGGGACCACTGGGACGCAGTTGTGGATAGGTCGGTTCGATACTGGACCGATCACGGGTTGTCAGGTGGTGCTGACAAGCTACCGGGCCCCTTGCCTTGCGCGACGCCGGAAGAGCGATGCGATGACTGGCTAGCTGTTGAACGAACGTTGTGTCGAGAACAGTCTCATCTCGGACGCCGTGAGTCGCGCGACCGTCAACTGGGCCGGGGACCAGCCTCGCGGTAGGAGCCGGTCGCCGAGGACCGACCTGCGTTCTCCGTCTGTTGCCGCGATAATCGCGCACAAGCCTTCGCGGGAGGTCGCGGAGACCATCTTCCAATAACAGCACGGCAAGAAGAACAGGTGACGACGTGGCGCTCCCAACGAATGAGGACCAGATTGCGTCGCTCCTGTCAGCAGTCCGACTCGGAGATCTCGACCATCGAGGGTGGTGGCGGTCGCATGGTCTCGACGAGACGGGGTCGTTCATTCTTGGCCGGTCGTTCAAGCGGACGTGGGCGGCGACGGCGATGGAGTTGTCGATGGTCTCGGCGCGTGCCCGGCATGACGAAACCCTCGGGCGGAAGGATGCCGTGCACCTGTTCTCGGACGAGCTTCCGTTCTTCCGGTTGACGCAGAGCTGGCTTCTCGAGCGGAAGCTAGAGGACGACCTCACACCGTTCGAGCCCTTCCGCACCGCCAGCACTGCAGAGCTCCTCGACCGGCTCCCCGAGCCCCCGGAGGCCGAGCGACGCGCCTCGGGCCTTTATCTGGGCAACGTCACGCGCAACGACGTCGACGATGATGGGAGACTCGAATCGCTGCTGTCGAACCTGCTCGGCGCATACCGCACACTGGACTCGGAGTTCCTCGCTCCCTACTTCGATCTGTCGGCATGACGGAGTTCACGACGCGGATCATCAAAGGTGGGGCTCTGTTGGCCGAGACCCGACGCCTGATCGACGTTTGGGATGACGTGGAACCAGTTGAGGAGAACTTGGATCGGATCCGGGCTAGGAACCTACTCGGCCTTCCGTCGAGGAAGCGAACGGAGGACACCCTGCAGATCCTCCGGCAGCGGTTCGTCGATCCGGACCCACCGATCTTCCCAGTCCTCAGGACGTTGAGCCGAGACACGGGTGCCTTCCGGGATGCCTGCTACTTCGAGGCGACCCGAAACGATGAGCTCCTCGCTTTCGCTGTTGAGCAGGTGTTGTTCGACTGGTGGGAACTGGGTCGAAGCTCGATCACGACGGAGCAGCTCGAACGCGCCCTCCTTGACACGACCCCGGACCCAGACCTGAAGACATGGGGTGATGCCACTCGCAGGCGAGTTGTGCACGGCCTTCTGTCCGCCTTTCGGGACTTCGGCATCCTCGAAGGGAAGGCGAACAAGCACTTGGCACCGCCGCATCTGACCTTCCTTGGGTTCGTGTATGCGGCGGGCCGACTCCGCCAGCTGGGCGTCGGGGACATCCCGGCAAATGGAGCATGGCGGCGCTGGCTCTTGGACGAGCGAAGGGTGAGAGCCTTGTTCTTGGAGGCAGATCGGGTCGGGCTGTTGCGCTATGCAGAGGCGGGCACGGTCACGCGCGTCGATTGGCAGTACGACGACCTCGGGGAGCTCGTGGATGCCGCTTTCTAGGTCACTGCAGGAGATTCGCGACGACATCGCTCGGTTCTTCGATCGGTCGAGCAGCACGGAAGTACCGCCCTACTTCGTGTACGTCTACGACCCGAGAGAGGAGTACTCGGCGCGACGGGACATGGCGGACCTGAAGCTCGCGCTAGAGGCCGGCGGCGTTCAGTGCGCCTCGATCTCCCTGGCCGACCTCTTGTGGGAAGCGATCGATGACTCCGGTGACTTCGATGCGATCGTCGCCGAGGAGAAAACGCGGCCAGGGGACTCGAAGGCACTCGATGACATCAATCAGACGATCAACGAGATCTTGCGCGAGGAGCCCAGCCTCTCCCAGCGGGTGATGCAGCGGATGGAGGCATTCCCGTCGAAGTCGGTTGCTGTCCTCTACCGGGCGGGATCGCTGTATCCGGCTTACCGCACGTCATCCCTCCTGGAGGACCTTCGAGAGCGGCTCATGATTCCTGTGGTACTGATGTACCCGGGCCACGTCGTCGGTGGAGTCGGATTGAGCTTCATGGGCAAATGCGAGCCGGCTCACGGCTACCGGGCCAAGATTGTGCAAAGGAGTGGCGCGTGACCATCAAGAAGATCTTCAAGAACGACCTGTCCCGACGGATCAAGGAGGTCATCAAAGTCGATGATCCTGATCTCGGAACGGTTGCCGAGGAGATCGAGGACTACTGGGTCACCGACCACATCGAGAGCGAGTTCATCAAGGCCCTCGACACATACCAGGAGACTATCCTCAGCCCCTCTGAGGAAGTCAACGTCTGGGTGTCGGGCTTCTTCGGGTCGGGCAAGTCCTCGTTCGCCAAGGTCCTCGGCTACATCCTGTCCAATCCAACGCTCGGAACCAGCAGCGCCGCCGAGTTGTTCGTTGAGCAGTTGAGGGGCGACCGCATCAAGGCGCTACTCAACACGATCCACGATCGGGCACCTACGGTCGCGGTGTTCGTCGACCTCTCCGCTGGAACCCATGTGCTCCGCGAAGGGGAAAGCATCGTCCTACCCCTATACCGGGAGTTGCTCTCTCAACTCGGCTACTCGCGCGAACCACGGCTGGCTGAACTGGAGTTCACCCTCGAAGGCGACGGTGACCTCGAAGAGTTCGAACAGCTCTTCGAACAAGCCAACGACGGCAAGGTGTGGAAGGAGCGCCGGCACAAGGCGCTCGCCGCCAACGAGGCCTCTGCCGCAATGCACATGCTGCGGCCCACCGTCTACAACGAACCGGACAGCTGGGCCCGTGGAAGCGCCCAATACCCAGAACTCACCGCAAACGCGTTCGCAACGAGGGTCCTCGAGCTTCTGGAACGACGCCGCCCGGATGCCGAGCGAGTCGTCTTCATAGTCGACGAGGTCGGGCAGTACGTCGCCACCGACGTTCACCGCATGCTCGACCTCCAAGGCATCGCCCAAGCCTTCCAGAAGCAGGACGGCAAACTCTGGCTGGTTGCCACCTCCCAAGAAGCACTGGAGGAGGTCGTATCCGCCCTCGGCGGCAAGCGGGTCGAACTCGCCCGCGTGCAGGACCGCTTTCCGATCCGTGTCGACCTTGCGACCAGCGACATCGAAGAGGTCGTCAGTCATCGCGTCTTGGCGAAGTCAACCGATGGGAAGGCGGCGGTTCGCAAGCTGTATGACGATCACGCCAACCAGCTCCGTGCCAACACGAGCCTCGACTCCTCGGCGCTCGGGCGCGAGTTCACGGGCGACGAGTTTGTGCGATTCTACCCGCTCCTTCCGTACCAGATCGAGCTGTTCATCCGCGCTGTCTCGGCCCACCGGGCCCGCGGCGGAGCCGGCCCCATGTTCGGCGGCACTAACCGAACCCTCATCCGACTTGCCCAACAGCTCATCATCAACCAGCAGACCGACCTCGGGTCCCGTCCGATCGGAGACCTTGCCACCGCTCCGATGGCCTACGACCTGCTCGAAGGGATCATTCCGGATGCCTGGCGTTTCGAGATCGACCAGACATCTCAACGGCACGGAGGAGACTCGATCGACACGGGAGTTTCCAAGGCAGTCGCCCTTCTCTCCGACGTGCCCCAGGTTCAACTCCGGCAGCGCAACCTTGCCGTTCTCCTGCACCCCGCAGTCGCGGCCGAGTCACTCGAGCAGTCCGTGGCGGACGCGCTGAACCGGCTAACGGGTGACGAAACCCTGAGGGAGACCGAGGATGGATACCGCCTCCAGTCTCCGGAGGAGAAAGACTGGGAGAAGCGGCGGCGGTCAATCGATCTGAAAACCGGGCATTTCCGCCGGCTAGTCCGGGAGCGGCTTTCGGATTTGCTCTCCGGAGTGACTGCTTCAGCGTCCAGAGAGTTCAAGCTTGGTCTGCACTTCGACGAGGACCGGATATCGGACGGGGATATCCGAGTGCGGATCCTGGAGGGTGGATCGGATCAGATTGACCGAGCGGTTCGCCTCTCCCGAGAATCGGCTCACGAATCCGACGTCTTCGTCGTGTTCGAGCGGTCAGACAAGACCTGGCGGCTGGCCGAGGAGCTGCACCGCTCACGAGAGATGATTCGGGAAACCGAGGCGCGGGCTCGTACTGGTGAGGAGTCCGGACTTCTCCACGAGGAACGCAAACGCGCAGACCGGTCACAACATGACTTTGACCGTGCCCTCAGCACAGATCTCCTAAGCGGGAAGGCGGTCTTCCAGGGCACCGAGGAACCCCTTGGGGGAGCCGACCCGCGAACAGCACTCTCACAAGCAGCGGCCGAACGGGTAGAGAAGATCTACCCGCATCTGGATGAGTGGGCAGCGCCGGTCAAGCGCACGTATGCCCTCTCCGTTCTCAAGGAAGATGATCTGAGCGGGCTGCCCCCGGTGTTGGGCGAAGACGCCCTCGGGTTGGTGAAGGCAACGCCGTCAGGCTATGTCATCAACCAGGAGAGCCCTGCGTTGGCGGAACCTGTCAACAACTTTGAGACATCTTCCAGGATGAATTACTGAGGCACCTCCTTGGTCGTGGTGTGGATGGTGGGCCGGTTGATCCAGGCGGCGGTAGGGAGGGGCCAAGGCCTGGGTGT
>JBOGET010000138.1:0-2073 GCA_050741975.1 Acidimicrobiia bacterium | reverse complement strand
CTGGAGAGGAAGAGGGCGGCGGTGATCGCTCCCCCGTAGCGACTGCCGGAGATGTTCTTCAGGTCGGCGACGTCCGACTCGATCGACTTCTTGTAGTCCTTGAACAGCGGCATCTCCCAGAAATGCTCACCGGCTCGAGAGGCCGCATCGAGGACGGTCTTGGCCACATCGGAGTCGGACCCGAACACGGCGGCGATCTTGTCCCCGAGTGCGACCCGTGACGCCCCGGTGAGGGTGGCGACGTCGACGATCATGTCGGGCTGGTAGCGACGCACCACCCCGAGCCCGTCGGCAAGGATGAGACGGCCTTCGGCATCCGTGTTGAGCACCTCGATGGTGGGCCCCGAGACCGGTCGGAGGACATCGCCCGGCCTCGTCGCCTTCCCACCGACGACGTTGTCGGTGAGGGGAGCCACCGTCGTCACGCGTACCGGAAGTCCGAGACGAGCGATGGCGATGGTCGCCGCCGAGACGACGGCGGCGCCGGACATGTCGTCCTTCATCTCCTCCATCATCGCTGCTGCCTTGATCGAGAGGCCACCGGAGTCGAAGGTGATGCCCTTGCCCACCAGACCCAGATGCGGTCTCGCCCCTTCGGGCTGATACTGCAGCACGACAAGACGAGGTGGCCGATCGGAGCCGGCGGCCACGCCGAGGAGTGCTCCTAGCGCCTCGGCGACGATCCGGTCCTCGTCCCAGATCTCGACCATGAGACCGGCGGTCTCTCCGGCCTCCCGAATCCGCTCGGCAAGGGTCTCGGGTGCCATGTCCAATGATGGGGTGTTGACCCAGTCTCGGGCCAGGTTGGTGGCCTCGGCCGTCACCAGGACCTCGGTGATGGACGTCTCGTCGGCATCGATGAGCTCAACGGTTTCGATGGAGAGCCCTTCTCCTTCCGTCTTGTAGGCCCGGTATTGGTATCCGCCCAGCGCGGCCCCTTCGACCACGGCCCGCTCGGCACCGTCGATGGGGATCTGGTTGAGATTGGTGACGGCCCGCCCGGTCTTCACCACCCTTACGGCGTTGCCCATGCCGGCGCGTATCGCCTCGAAGCCGGGCTGCTCGCCCAGTCCGACGAAGACGACCGACTTGGCCTGGTCATGGGGCAGAGCCAGGACCTGGCCGCTCTTCCCCTCGAACTTGGCCAGCTCGAGAAGCTCCTGATCGGCGGTCGCCAGCGCCTCTTCCGCTCCGGGGGCGGGCTGGTTCTCCGCCATCACTCCGACGATGAGGGTCGCCTCGCTCAGGTCGACGTCGGCGGGCACGGTCTTGATCTCCATCATCTCTCCTATTCAGCTGGCAAACGGACCGAGACCGGCGACCAGGACTCGACCGAGGAACACCCCACCCAGGGTGGTGAGCACCGCGAGGTAAGACAAGCCGGTCGCGGCCATCACCCCGGCGTAGGCCGGGTAACGGAGCGATCCGAACACGCCTCCCATGAGCAGGACCGAGGTCGCCATCAGCACCCAATAGGCGATGGCGGCCCCACCAGGAGGAAGGCCGACGACGGCGAGAACAGCCCCGTCGGCGGCTAAACCCACGATGGCGGCGATGGCCAAGACCTTCAATACCCATCGGGGCAGTCTCGGGTCGACGAGGTACCAGTGACCGAGTGCCATCTCCCCCGTCACCCCCCCGAGGGCGAGCGCCCCCGAGATGGCCGGCACCCAACCACCACCAATCGAGGCTTGGATGACCAGGGCCACCCCGGCACCGATCTGGAGAATCCCGGCGAGCTGCCGGTTGCGGGCCCAGATCGATCCGAGAACGAGAAGGAGAAGGCCGACCCGGGCCCACCATGGGTCCTCGGCGAAGACACCGACGACGCCGATGATCACGGCTGCCGAGGCGGTGACCCAGGTGAAACCCGGCCCGACCAGCCGGGCGAGGGCAACCACGCCCGAGACCAGGGCGAGGCCCGCCGCCCATGCCACGAGCACGAACTCGGGTCGGGCGAGTGTCGTGAGGTCGTCGGGCACGGGTTCCGAATCTTGGCCGCTGGGCGCCGCCATCGCCAGTCGCGGCCGACCACCCGTTTTGGCGCGGAGATCTCGACCTATAGGTCGAGAT
>JBOGET010000137.1:0-4970 GCA_050741975.1 Acidimicrobiia bacterium | reverse complement strand
AACGTAAAGCATCGTCAAGAGCCATAAGCAAAGGTCGCGAAAGATATGCTTGGCGTGCCTCGGGATTCCGAGGAACCTCTCGGCGCCGGGTAGCGTCTTATTCGATATCCCCGACCGAGATCGGGAGGACACAGAGGAGGGCTTATGCGAAGGTGGATGACCCTGTTGTTGCTCTTCGGGCTCATCTCCGCATGCGGCGGGGGCGGTGTTGCGTCTGATCCGGAGACCACAGAAGACGCCGCGGAAAGTGAGACCTTGGGCGACTTCTTCGGCTGGGCCGAGGAGGACCCCGAAGCGGCCGAGGTCCAGTACCGGGAGCAGGAGGCCAGAGTCCAGGAGGCGATCCGCCAGTGCATGGCGAAGGCAGGTTTCGAGTATCAGCCGGTGTTGCCCCCCGACGCTGCGTTCGGTGTCGCCGGAGAGGAGTTCGACGAAGAGGAATGGGTTCGCACCCAGGGTTTTGGGATCACCACCTGGTACGGCAACGAGGAGGCGATGACCGAGACCACCATGGCGGTGAGGAGTGGGTCGATCCCAATCAGGAGATGCTGGAGGCCATGTCCGAGTCGGAGAGCACGGCCTGGTATGAGGCGCTCTACGGCACGGAGGAGGAGCAGGCGGAGGGCTCCGTCACCGAGGTCGATCCCGAGACTGGTGAGGAGTTCACCATGATGAGCGGCTACGGCGCCGGGTGCCAGGGAGAGGCCTACGAGGCGGAGTACGGCGAGCAGGAGGCGGCCAACGAGCTCTGGACGGAGATCAACCCGGCCATGGAGACCATGTACGAGCAGGTACAGGCCGACCCCCGTATCGTCGAGCTCGACCAGGAATGGTCGGCCTGCATGGCCGAGGCGGGTCACCAGTACGAGTCGATGACCCAGATGCAGGAGGAGGTCTACCAGGACTTCCAGGCCCGATTCGACGCCATCGTCGGGCCCAACGGGGGATATGCCGATCCCTTCGCCAATTGGACCCAGGAGGAGATCGACGCCTTCTTCGAGGAGAAGACCCAGGAGGAGATCGATGCCTTCTTCGCCGAGGCCGAACAGGCATCACGTGAGAACGTGGACATGGAGGCCCTGGCCGCCCTGCAGCAGGAGGAGATTGACCTGGCCGTTGCCGACTTCGAGTGCCGGGGCGACTACTGGGAGACCTACCAGGAAGTGTCCGAGGAGTACGAGGCCGAGTTCGTCGAGGAGAACCGGGAGATACTGGAGCAGATCCGCGACGCCCAGGGTGGACCGGGCGGTTGACCCCACTCTCGTGCGTTGAGGGAGAAGGCGGGCGAGATTGAGACGTGGTGTCCTTCTCGGCGGCGTGATCGCCGCCGTGGTCGTGGCCGCCGGTCTGGGCTGGTTCTTCGGGTCACAGATCCGGTCCCCGGCCGAGGCGGCTGCCGATGCCGAACCACCGGAGCCGTCCAACATCACGGTCCAGGTGGTGGAGGAGGTGCTGTCGGCCAACGTGATCACCAGAGGCGACATCGTCTACGACGAGCCGGTGTCGGTGGCGCTCTCCGGCTCGTTCGCCGAGACACCGGAGAAGCTGGTGGTCACCCAAGCCGTGGAGGTCAATGCCGAGCTGGCCGAGGGCGACATGGCCGTCGAGGTGGTCGGGCGCCCGGTTTTCCTGTTGACAGGGGAGATCCCGATGTACCGCGATCTGCGCCCCGGCGCCACCGGTGACGACGTGCTGCAGATGGAGGAGGCACTGGCCCGGATGGGTTTCCTCCTCGGTGCTCCCGACAACGCATGGGACCAAGAGACCAGCGCTGCAGTGGCCGCCTGGTATCAAGCGGCCGGGTATCGGCCCAATGGCGTTTCTGAGGAGGACGAGGTCGCCTTGCGGGCGGCCCGGGACCGGGTGACGGGGGCTCAGGCTGCCCTGGCCGACTCCGAGCAGGCACTACGCGACGCCAATGCAGGGAGTGGGGAGGCGGCGATCGCCGCGGCCCAGGCCGAGATCGACGCCGCACGTGACGCATGGGACCTGGCCAACATCGACGCGGATCGGGCCAACCAGCTCGCCGCTCAGGCAGTGACCGACGCCGAGGCCGATCTGGCCGCTGCTCAAGAGGATCTGGCCAACGGGGTGCCGGGCGCCGATGAGGCGGTGGCCGCGGCCACCGCTGCCCTGGAGCAGGCTCAATTCGAGGTGGGACGTACCGCCACCGAGCAGCAGGCACTGGTGGACGCGGCGGAGGCCAGGGTCGTCGTGGCCCAGGCTGCCCTGTCCGACCTGCAGCGTGGTGTCGACACCTCGCCGATGCGTCGTCAGATCGATGCCGCCCGACAGGAGCTGGAGCTCGCCCGTGAGGAGTTGGCCCAGTTGGAGGCAGAGTTGGGCACCTGGCTCCCTGCCGGTGAGATCGTCTTCTTGAAGAGCATGCCGGTCAGGGTCGATCAGGTGGCCGTGTCCCGGGGCTCGGTCATCGATGGCTCGTTCATCACGGTGTCCGGGTCCGAGCTCGCCCTCCGCTCCTCGGTCACGGAGCGCGATGCACCCCGGGTCGAAGTCGGTATGGAGGTGGAGATCGAGCACCCGGAGACCGGTGAGGCGATTCCCGGGGTCATCTCCCAAAAGGCAGACCGCCCCGGCACCGACGGAGTCGCCCCGGACCGTATCTACCTCGAGATCACACCCGCCGAGCTGCCCCAGGAGATCATCGGCACCAATGTGAAAGTGACCATCCCGGTCAGCTCGACGGGTGGAGAGGTGCTGGCCGTTCCCGCCGCCGCCCTCTCGGCCACGGCCAACGGGTCGACCATCCTCCAGGTCGAGGACGAGGATGGGGCCCTGCGCACCGTGACCGTGGAACCTGGTCTGGCCGCCGGTGGTCTGGTCGAGGTGACGCCCATCGAGGGTGTGTTGGATGAGGGTGACTGGGTCGTGGTCGGCCATGAGGGGTCCTCAACCGGCACCGAGGACGAGAGCGTGACGGGCTCGACCGAGACCACAGCGACCACCTCCGGCGACGGATGATCTCCTCGGCCCCCATAGTCGAGCTGAGAGGGGTGGGTCGCACCTTCGCCGCCGGCGACGTATCGGTTCCCGCCCTGAGTGGGGCTTCCCTCACCGTCGGTCGTGGCGAGTACGTGGCGGTCGTCGGCCCCTCCGGCTCGGGCAAGTCGACCATGCTCAATCTGATCGGGCTGCTGGACCGTCCCACCCAGGGGTCCTACCTCTTCGAGGGTATCGACACCTCCACCCTGGACGAGGGACAGCGTGCCGGGTTGCGCAGCCGTCGAATCGGATTCGTCTTCCAGTCGTTTCACCTGCTCGCCCATCGGACCGTGATCGAGAACGTGATGCTGTCCACCATCTACAACGGCATGCCCCGGCTCGACAGGGTGCCGGCGGCGGAGACGGCCCTGACCAAGGTCGGGCTCGGAAGACGCATGGATTTCCTCCCCACCAAGCTCTCCGGGGGTGAGCGCCAGCGGGTGGCCATCGCCCGGGCCCTGGTGACCCGACCCGCCCTTCTCCTGGCCGACGAGCCGACCGGCAATCTCGACTCGGCTACCGGTGGCTCGGTGCTCCGCCTCTTCGACGAGTTTCGGGCAGACGGCCTGACCCTGATGGTGGTCACCCACGACACCCAGGTCTCGTCCCACGCCGACCGGGCCATCCACCTTCGAGACGGCAGGATCGAGGAGACGTCGTGACGGATCTCGTGCTGCCCGAGAGGGTCGTGGACGTGGCCCCCGCCCGCATGTCACTGCGAGACCTGGCAGCCGAGGCCTTGGCCGGGATCTTCGCCCGGCCCGGTCGCACCGTGCTCACCGTCCTGGGGACGGTGCTCGGGATCGGGGCACTGGTGGCCACCCTCGGCGTGGCGAAGACGGCGGGCAATCAGATCGTTGGGCGGTTCGACGAGCTGGCCGCGACGTCGGTGGTGGTAACCAACGAGCAAGCGTTTTTCGGCGGCCCGGGTGGTGATGTCCGGGTCGAGATACCCGCCGACGCCGAGGACCGCCTCCTCCGGCTCAACGGGGTGACGGCAGCCGGGTCGTTGGGCCCGGTCGATGTGGCCGGGGCCCTGGTTCGCTCGGTTCCCATCCCTGACCCGCTGGCCCAGACCGAGTTCCAGTTGAGCCTCTACGGGGCCAGCCCGGGTCTCTTGGGAGCGGTGCGAGGGGAGCTGGCCACGGGTCGATGGTTCGACTCCGGCCACTCGGATCGAGGCGATCGAATCGCCATACTCGGCACGGGCGCCGCTCAGCGGCTCAACGTGACCCGGGTCGACCAACAACCGGTGGTGTTCGTGGGAGACGACGCGTTCGTCGTCATCGGGATCCTCGATTCGGTGCGACGTCAACCCGAGCTGCTCAATGCGGTCATCATCCCGGAGGGGACCGCCCGGCAGGTCTACGGCTATGCATCGGCCTCTACGGTGCAGATCGACGTCGAGATCGGGGCGGCGTCACTCATCGCCGAGCAGGCTCCCATCGCCCTCTTCCCCAATGAGCCGACGATGCTTCGGGTGCAGAAGCCACCGGAGCCGGCCGATCTTCGCCGCGACGTCGAAGGCGACGTCAATGCCCTCTTCCTGGTGTTGGGAGGGGTCTCGCTGCTGGTGGGTGCCATCGGCATCGCCAACGTCACCCTGGTCTCGGTGCTGGAGAGAGTCGGCGAGATCGGTCTGCGCCGCGCCCTGGGCGCGGCTCGACGCCATGTGGCGGGTCAATTCCTGATGGAGTCGACGGCCATGGGGCTCGTCGGCGGGATCATCGGCGCCAGTCTCGGCGTGCTTCTGGTGGTCGCGATCTCGGCGGCCCGCACCTGGACCCCGGTGCTCGATCCGGTGGTTCCACTGGTCGCCCCCCTGGTCGGGGCGGTCACCGGTCTCGTCGCCGGCCTCTACCCCGCCCTCCGCGCCGCCGCCCTGGAACCGGTCGAGGCACTCCGCTCGGGGTGAGGCCCCCCTACCCGTTTTGGCGCGGAGATGTCGACCTATAGGTCGACATCTC
>JBOGET010000136.1:0-5508 GCA_050741975.1 Acidimicrobiia bacterium | reverse complement strand
GCAGGACGTCGTAGTGCCACCGAGGCGGGAAGGAGAAGCGCAGGAACCGCTGATCGGCCACGTCGCCGGTCCGGTGGGAGCGAAACAGACGATGACTCAGGAAGAACTCGCGGCCCCGGGCCTCGGCTGCCTCCACGAGGGCCCGGTCCGGTACCCCCGCCACCACGCACTCCCGCAGTGCCTCAAGCGCGGAGATCGTGGTGTGAAACGACCCGTGGTCGGAGGGGTCGCAGTTCCATCCACCGTCGGGAAGCTGTCGCGCCATGAGCTCGGCCAACAACTTCTCCCGGCGTGGGTCGGAGAAGCCGAACCAGTAGAAGAAGGCGAGAACCATGGCGATGACGCAGGTGTCGCTTCGAGGGTGGGTGACCAGCCGGCCGTTGAGGAACAGCGGGCATGACTTGATCGCCCTCGGGTCGGAGCGGGGAAGCCCCAACCTTCGCAACAGCACCATGGTGTAGGTGGTCGATATCCACTTCTTGCCGTAGAGCTTCGGTGTCCATCGCCCCTCTGCGTCCTGATGCTCGAGCAGCCGGGCTCCCCAACCCTCGGTCGCCACCCGCTCCTGCTCCGGCATCCATACCGACTCGGCCATCCCCTCCAGGTCACGAAGCACCTGCCAGCGAACGGCCGGATCGCCTTCGAGAAGCCACCCGACGACGGCGGAGCGATCGATTTCCATGTCTCGATTCAACACATTGCCTGCGCCGACGTCACGACCACCGCGGTTTCCCTTTCGCTTCCAGCAGTTAGCCTCTCGGATATGGAACCGGCAACCAAGATATGGTGTGACGGCGAATTCGTCGATTGGGACGACGCCACCGTCCACTTCCTGGCACATTCCCTCCAATACGGAACCGGTGTCTTCGAAGGCATCCGTGCCTACAAGACGCCCGAGGGAACCGCCGTATTCCGTCTCCACGAGCACATGGTCCGTCTCGTGTCCTCGGCCCGCGCCTACGGGCTACCGATGAAGGAGACCGCCGAGGAGATGGACGAGACCTGTCTCGAGCTGCTTCGGGTCAACGAGCTGGAGTCGGCCTACATCCGACCCTTCGTCTTCTACGGCTCGGGCGCCTTTGGGATCAACCCGAAGGCGAGCCCTGTCCACAATTACATGGCGGCCTTCTACCTGGGGAGCTACATGGGTGAGGACGGGGTCCAAAACGGGATCACGACCATAGTGTCGAGCTGGCGCCGGATCTCCCACACCAGCTTCATCCCCACCGCCAAGGGCTCGGGCCAGTACCTGAACTCGGTGCTGGCCAAGCAGGAGGCGCTGCGCGCCGGTTACGACGAGGCGCTCATGCTCAACGACGCCGGGCTCGTCTCGGAGGGGAGCGGGATGAACCTGTTCACCGTGAGCCGGGGCGTGGTCTACACCCCGCCCGTGTCCTCGGGGATCCTCGAGGGGATCACCCGCAACACCGTGATCGAGCTGCTCACAGACGAGGGTGTCGAGGTGGTCCAAGCCGACCTGGCCCGGGGCAGCCTGTACGCCGCCGAGGAGGTGTTCCTCACCGGGACCGCAGCGGAAGTGACCCCGGTGCGGGAGATCGACGGCAGAGTCATAGGCACCGGGGAGCCGGGCCCGCTCACCCGCAAGGCACAGGACCTGTTCTCCGACCTGGTCGCGGCCAAGATCCCCGAGTACCGCCACTGGCTCAGCTTCATCTGATGGGCCAAGAGCCCAATATCGAGGTGACCGAGGCGGAAAGGCCGCGCCTGGTCCCCCAACCCCCGCCGGCCCGACGCTGGCGCCCCGACATCAAGCCCGGCATCCCCACCTCGCCGGATGAGGTCCCGCGCGGCGGCCGCTTCGGCCAGATGACACCCGATGGCGGCTGGGCGTTGCGTTTGGTCCGAGCCGCCGAGCTGCCCGACGACGATCCGGATCTCGAGGCGGTCCTGGTGGCCCTGACCTTGGCCCGGGCAGGTGTCCTGGGTCGGGCCCCGGTGCTCGAGGACCTGGAGGTGGCGTTGGTTCTCTGCGGATACGGGTACGAGGCGCCTTCGGAGGTGATCGAGCGACGGGAGCGCTGGACGGCGGCGGTGCCACACGAGGTGCGACCCGGGCAGACGGCGGCGGGTGAGATGGACCCGGAGCTCATCGTACGAAAACCCGAGCAGGTCCGACAGGCGCTGGCCTCGTCGAGCGGCCGGTAACTTCCACCTCGATGAAGATCGTCAGGATCAAGGCCGGGGACGACATCGCCTATGGCGTCGCCGACGTCGAAGGGGTGCTGGTCTACCGCGGGTCGCCCTTTGTCGCCTGGGAGCCGACCGAAACCGTGGTCCCCTGGGACACGGCCCAGCTGTTGGCCCCGGTCCTCCCCTCCAAGGTGGTAGCGGTGGGGCGCAATTACGCGGACCACGCCGCCGAGCGGAATGTCGAGGTCCCCGAAGAGCCTTTGATCTTCCTCAAGCCGGCCACCTCCGTGGTCGGGCCCGAGGCCAACGTGGTCCATCCCGCCATCTCCCATGACGTGCAACACGAGGCGGAGCTGGCGGCGGTGATCAGCAGGGTGGCCCGGCATGTGAAGGCCGAGGATGCCTCCGCCTACATCATCGGCTATACCGCGGCCAACGATGTGACGGCGCGCGATCTCCAGAGGAAAGACGGCCAGTGGGCCCGGGCCAAGGGGTTCGACACCTTCTGCCCCCTGGGCCCGGCGATCGAGACCGAGCTCGACCCCCTGGAGAAGCTGGCCGTGATCTGCCGGGTCAACGGAGAGGTGCGACAGGCAGGTTTCACCTCGGACATGGTGTTCGGTGTGGCCGAGATCCTCGAGTTCGTCACGGAGGTGATGACCCTGCTCCCCGGTGATGTCATCCTCACCGGGACTCCCGCCGGCATCGGGAAGGTGGAGCCGGGCGACTTGATGGAGGTCGAGATCGACGGCATCGGCGTCCTCCAGAACCGGGTAGTGGCCCGGTGACGGTGCGGCTCCGGGTAGCTCCATCTCCCACCGGGTACCTGCACGTCGGAACGGCCCGGGCCGCCCTCTTCAACTGGCTCTTCGCCCGTCATCACGGGGGGGCCTTCATCCTCAGGGTGGACGACACCGACCGGGAGCGGTCGACCGCCGCCTACGAGGACGACATCGTCGGCTCGTTGCGCTGGCTGGGTCTCGACTGGGACGAAGGAGTCGAGGTGGGTGGCCCCCACGGGACTTACCGCCAGTCGGACCGGTACGACCGATATCGGGAGGCGGCGGGTTCGCTGGTGGAGTCAGGTGCCGCCTATTACGACGACCGGTCGCCCGAGGAGCTGGAGGCCCTCCGGCAGAAGGCGCACGAGGACCGGATGCACCCGGGCCACTACATCCGCCGACCCGATCCACCTGTCGACAGCGGTGTGATCCGGATGGCGGTCCCCCAGGATCAGGCGGTGACCTTCGACGACCTGGTGCGAGGAACGGTGGCCTTCGAGGCCAAGGACGTCGACGACTTCGTCATCCTGCGCAGCGACGGCACCCCCACCTATCACCTGGCCTCCACGGTGGACGACGTCGACTACGAGATCACTCATGTCGCCCGGGGCGAGGACCTGCTCCCCTCGACTCCGAGGCACATCCTGCTCACCCGGGCCCTGGGCGCCGCCGAGCCGGTCTATGCCCATCTCCCGCTGTTGTTCGGAACCGACGGGAAGAAGCTTTCCAAACGTCATGGGGCGATCTCATTGTCCACCTATCGGGACCAGGGCTATCTCCCCGATGCGGTGTTCAACTACCTGTCGTTGCTCGGCTGGTCCATCGACGGCGACCGGACCATCTTCTCACGGGAGGAGGCCATCACCGCATTCGATCTGGCCGACGTGTCCCGAAACCCGGCGGTGTTCGATCCCGACAAGCTGGCCTGGCTGAACGGCGAGTACGTGCGGGCGATGGACCCGGTGGTGTTCAAGGTGGCGGCCCGGCCCCATGTCCAGACTGCGGTGGGGCGACCGATCGACGACGACGAGTGGGCCCGCTTCGAATCTGTCTCCGAGCTCATCCAGGAGCGGACCCGGCTCCTCCCGGAGGCGGGGGAGCAGGTGGTGTTTCTCTTCGAGGACTTCGAGGACTACGAGCAGGCATCCTGGGAAAAGGTGATGACCAAGGACGGGGTCCCCCAGATCCTGGAGACGGCGTACCGGCTCCTGGCCGGGATCGACGATTGGAGGGCGGAGAGCATCGAGTCGACGCTGCGGGGAATGCTGGAGGACCTGGGGATCGGGGCCGGGAAGGGTCTTCAGCCGTTACGGGTGGCGGTGACCGGCTCCTCGGTCAGCCCACCCCTGTTCGAGTCCCTTGCCGCCCTGGGCCGAGACAAGACCCTGGAGCGTCTGGGCCGGGCCCAGCGCCTGCTCACATCCCCGTGAGCGAGACGGTGACGGGTCACGTGCGGACCTGGGGAACCCAATCACGGGAAAGGTGAGGGCAGGGAAGCTCCGTCCAACCGTTAACCTGTCCCCATCCCCCAGGTCCCGTCGTCCAGTGGCCCAGGACGCCGGCCTTTCAAGCCGGAAACGCCGGTTCGAATCCGGTCGGGACTGCCACCCCGGGAGGCACATGTCGGCGCAGACCATCCTCTTCTTCAACAACCTCTTCGCCATCCTCAGCCTGGTCGTCCTGGCCGGGGCGGTGGGCCTCCTGGTGTATCGGATGGCCAAAGGCCCGGAGGCGTCCGCCCTGCTCGGCAACATCGCGGTTTGGCTTGCTTGGGTGGTTGCCCTTGTCGCCACGGTCGGTTCCCTGATCTACTCCGAGCTGTTCCATTTCGTCCCCTGCCGTCTCTGTTGGTTCCAACGGATCGCCATGTACCCGCTCCCCGTCGTCCTCCTCGTCGGGGCGGTCAGACGGGACGCGGTGGCCAGGTTCTACGCCCTCCCCATCGCCCTCATCGGCCTCGCCATCTCCATCTATCACAACTTGGTCCAGTTCTACCCCGGTCTGGAGGGGGGATCGTGTGACCCGCTCAACCCATGCTCGGCCCGCACCATCGAGATGTTCGGCTTCATGGACCTGCCGTTTATGGCCGGGGCCGGGTTTATCGTGATCGCCGTCTTGCTTGCCTACTACACGAAAGCCACAGAATGACTGAGACGAAAAAGCCCAAGCCAGGAACCAAGGACGCCAAGAGCAGATCCACCCTGTGGTGGATGATCGGCGGCGTGGTCGGCCTGGTCCTCATCGTCCTCCTCGCCGCCTCCATCGCCACCGAGCCCGAGATCGACGAGAGCATCGGGTACGGGGATCCCACCGTGGAAGGGGATCCGCTTCCGATGTTCACCTCTGGCGCCCAGGATGCGGCCGTCGGGCTCCCCGCTCCGACCGTGACCGGGGCCGATTGGGAGGGGAACCCGGTTTCGATCGAGCCCGACGGTTCCCCGAAGATCGTCCTGTTCCTGGCCCATTGGTGCCCCCATTGCCAGAACGAGGTCCCCGTCGTCCAGGACTGGGTCGACGCCGGCAATCTCCCCGACGACGTGGAGCTGATCTCGGTGGCCACATCGACCGACCGGCT
>JBOGET010000135.1:0-22995 GCA_050741975.1 Acidimicrobiia bacterium | reverse complement strand
AAGGGTGGACGACGGCCCAGGCCGGGCTTCTGATTGCCGGCGTAGGGCTCGTCGGTGTGATCGCCCGGATCACGTGGGGTTCGGCCTCGGAGCGGTGGCTGGGACACGGTCGGACTTTGCGTTTGCTCGCCCTGCTCTCCACGCTCGCCGCAATCCTCCTCGCCCTGGTGTCGGCAGGAGCCGCTTCGAGTTGGGTTCTCGTCGCGATCGCCCTGCTCTTGGGGTCCGGAGGAGTGGCCTGGAACGCGGTTGGCATGCTCGCCGTCATGGATTACTCCACGCCCCAGCTGATGGGACGTGGGACCGGTCTCGCCATGTTCGGATTCTTGACGGGGCTCGGTGTCGGTCCCCCCTTGATGGGTCTCTCCGTCGACCGTCTCGGCGCCTATACCCCGGGATGGGTGGTCATCGCATCTCTCTTCGCCACCAGTGCAGTGGTCGCCGGGAGGATCCACCGCACCGGTACCCTCGCCCACGTTTGAGACTCGTCATCGCCCGCTGCACGGTCGACTACTCGGGCCGGCTCACCGCTCAACTCCCCGAGGCGCTCCGTCTGATCATGGTCAAGGCGGACGGAACCCTGGCCATTCACTCCGACGGGAACGCCTCCAAGCCGTTGAACTGGATGGTGGCCCCCAACGTCCTTCAGACGTTCGAGGATCGCTGGGAGGTGACCAACGGAAAGGGGGAGAAGCTGATCATTTCGATCTCGGACATCATCGAGGACGTGACCCACGCCCTGGGCGACGACCCGGGGCTGGAGAAGGATGGCGTCGAGGCGCATCTTCAGCAGCTTCTAGCCGCCCGGCCCTGGGTGCTCGAGGACGGGCTCACCCTGCTTCGGCGCGAGTACCCCACCGACATCGGGCCGGTCGACCTCCTCTGCACCGACACCGAGGGCCGGACGGTGGTCGTCGAGGTGAAGCGCCGGGGGGAGATCGACGGGGTGGAGCAGCTCACCCGATACCTGGCAAGACTGACGAACGACCCGCGCTTGGGGCCGCTGCGGGCGATGCTCGTGGCTCAGACCATCACCCCGCAGGCACGAGTGCTGGCCGAAGGACGGGGGATCGAAGCGATCGAGGTCGACTACGACGGTCTCCGCGACGTCGAGGACACCGAGCTCAGGCTCTTCGACCTCCGCTGACGTGTTCGACATCGTCCTCTACCGCCCCGAGATCCCGCCCAACACCGGCAACGCCATGCGTCTCGCCGCCGTCACCGGGTGTCGTTTGCATCTGATCGAGCCCCTGGGCTTCGAGATGGACGACGCAAGACTGCGCCGGGCAGGGATGGATTACCGGGACAGGGCAAGCGTCAGTGTCCACGCCGACCTCGACCTGATGCGCTCCTCGGTACGTCCGGAGCGGGTGTTCGCCTTCACCGTCGATGCCGACCGCCTCTACACCGATGTCTCCTACCGGTCCGGCGACTGCCTGCTGTTCGGGCCCGAATCGGTAGGTCTCCCCGAAGAGGTCAAGTGGGTCGAGTGGCTGACCGATCGCCTCCGTCTGCCGATGCTGCCCGGGGTGCGTTCGCTCAACCTGTCCAACTCGGTGGCGGTGGTTGTCTACGAGGCGTGGAGGCAGCTTTCCTTTGCGGGCGGAATTTCCCCTTCGCCCGGCGAGGACGAGACGTGAGCCTGGCCGCTCTCCTGGGTTCCAGGTGGCCAAAGGCATGACGTTTTATCTTTTGTTAGAATGTGGCTGGCCGGAGTTAGGAGGGAAGTCTGAGATTCGGATGGCTGTGCAGTCACGAGTCCTATCAGCCTGAAGTGCTGCTAGATCAGGCGATCCACGCCGAGGAGGCTGGATTCGACATCATCTTGGGATCGGATCATTTTCATCCCTGGGTGGACGACCAGTCGGCCGCAGGGTTCGTTTGGAGCTGGTTGGGAGCAGTCGCGGCCAGGACCGAGCGTGTCGAGCTGGCCACCAGCGTCACTTGCCCGCTGTTTCACTATCACCCTGCATTGATCGCCCAGGCGGCCGCCACCGTGGACCGGATGTGTCAGGGAAGGTTCGTTCTCGGTGTCGGTACCGGTGAGAACATCAATGAAGGCCCGCTCGGCTTCGAGTTTCCCGGATACCAGGAGCGCATCGGGCGCATGCAAGAGGCATTGGAGATCATGCATCGCCTGTTTGCCGGTGAGAAGCTGGACTTCGAAGGGGAGTACTACCAAACAGCCAAGGCTCGACTATACAGCCCGCCGTCTCGTCCAGTCCCGATCTGGATGGCGGCCGGTGGCCCAAAGTCGGCGACGTTCGCAGGCTCGTATGCCGATGGCCTCATAACCAGCGTTAAGGTCCCAGCCGAGTCTCGGGAGAATGTGATCGACCCGTTTCGCGCTGCATCGGCGTCGCACCACAATGCCGGCCAGATCATGGCGACACGGTGGACCGTCTACGCAGAGGACGAGGACGCCGCCTGGAGGGCGCTCGGGTCGATGCGAGGTCTTCGGGCTCCTGGTCGACTCGAGGCCGTCGACCCGATGGTGCTCAGGGAGCGTGCCGACGAGATGGATCGATCGGAGATACTGGGCAAATACACCATCGTCTCGTCGGTCGATGAGATGGTGGCTGCCTACGCACCCTTGGTGACAGAGATAGGCGCGGACTATGTCGCCATTCAGGTCGCCAGTGTGGATCCGGGTCGCGTTTTGGACATCGTCGGGAAAGAGCTCCTGCCCGAGTTGCGCAGCATCGCCGGAGACGACTGACGAACTCTCGGCTCGAATCAGGAACCGAGCCAATCGATCAACGCTCTGCTCTCGAGGAGCCCGGCGTATTTCTGCTGAATGTCGAAGAGGCTCACGTCGTGCGACGTCGGGCTTCGATCGAAGACACAGTCGACGAGGACGAACGTGCGCAGATTGTGGGAGAAAGCGTCGGTGACGGTCGCTCGAACGCAGCCACTCGTGGTAGCCCCGGCGACGAACAGGGAGTCCGCCCCCATCTGGATCAAATAGGAAGCGAGAGGAGTGCCGAAGAACGCCGACGGCTTGGTCTTCTGCACCACCAGGTCCCCATCCATCGGGGCGAGCTCGCTCACGATGTCGAGCTGTTCGATCGGGCCCTGCCCGGTCGTCTTCAACCCCCAAGAGCCCTGCTCGATCGGATGGGGGCGCGCCTGGTTCTTGGTGTAGATGACGGGCATGCCGCCGGCCCGCGCCGCCGGGAGGAGGGCCTGCAAGTTGGCGATTGAGGGTGAGGCGGCGTTTCGAGCGGCCCTGCGGCCATCGTCACCTGAGCCTCCTGGATTCCCGCAGAACTCGTAGGTCATGTCGACCACCAACAGGACCGGAGTCTCCCCGGGCTCGGGAGTCAGGCCATAACCCGCCGATTCGAATAGTTGGAGCTCTTGATCCGAGAATCGATCCGAAGAGACATCGATCCACGGGACCTCGAGAGACCCCCTCACCGCTTTGTGCTCAGGTCGCCGCCGACGAGATGGAAGTCGCGCCCGGCCGGCGCGTAGATCTCGATGAATCGGCAGGTCACCTTGCCGACATTGGCTGTCGCGTGGACAACACCGGGTGGGATGAGAAGGATGTCTCCCGTGCCCAGTTGATATCTCTCCCCGTCGGCGGCGACCTCCAGGTATCCGTCGAGCACCCAGTACACATTCTCCGCGTACTGGTGAAAGTGGGTCGGTCCGGGCCCGGAGTCGGGCTCCAGCTCATTTAGATGAAGATCGAGGTTCCTGGCCACTCCCATGTCGGGGTTGACCAGCAAGTAGGACACTCCCCGATCGTGGCGCATCCGTTTCGACGGAGCCGTCTCGACACGGGTCTGGAAGACCTTGCGCTCCTGACTCAATGTGTCTCCCTTCCTCCGAATGGGTCGGACGAACAGACTCTGGTATAAAGCATCATACCTTTAGACGATTAGTGCTCGCGTAACCAGAGATGAAGAAGTCCAATTCGAACGACGCGTCCGGTTTCCTCCTGGTGGCGCTTGGTGCCTGCCTTTGGGGCTCGGATGCCTTCTTTCGCCGAGCCCTCGCCCTCGAGCTCCCATCGACGATCGTCGTCGCCGGCGAGCACCTGATCATCACCGTGCTGCTGTTCCCGGTCCTGTGGCGGGCGGCCACCGCGGTGAGGAGGCTGACCGCCGGCCAGATCGTCTCACTGCTCATCATCGGAGTCGGCTCCTCGGCGCTGGCCACCGTCTTGTTCACCAGTGCTTTTCGTTACGGAGATCCCAACACACCGCTCCTGTTGCAGAAACTCCAACCATTGTTCGCCGTCACCGCCGCCTCCTGGATTCTGCGAGAACGGCTCCGACCTCGTTTTGGCATCTATTTCCTGTTGGCCCTCGGGGGCGCATACCTGATCACCTTCCCCGATCCGACCAATGTGGAGATCGCTCAGTTGACCCCTGCGTTGCTCGCGGTCGGTGCTGCCCTGCTCTGGGGGCTGGGCACGGTTCTCGGGAGACATGTCGCCCCGGCGGTCTCCCCAATCCAACTCACCGCCCTGCGTGTCGCGATCGGGCTCGCCTTCCTGGCGCCGGCTGTCGTCATCCAGGGCCAGGCCCCGGGCATCGGCGATGCGGTCGACCAGGCCGGGGCGCTCGTCCTCCTGGCTCTCGTTCCGGGTCTGATCGCCCTTGTGATCTACTACAACGGTCTGAGGTCGACTCCTGCCTCGGCGGCGACGCTGGCCGAGCTCGCCTTCCCTTTGTCCGCCGTCGTCATCAACTACCTGGCTTTTGGCGCCACCCTCTCCACGTCCCAATGGTTCGGGCTGGCGGCGCTCTCGGCCACGATCCTCGTCATGGGCTTGGTGGGGCGCCGGGAGAAAGGTGCCCACGAATTGGGGATCGACAGCGTTGCTCTGGCGGTCGGCAACCCGTGAGCGGGCTCGGGATATCAGGTCGCGGCGAGACGGAAGAAGAAAGGAGAAGCGTGTGGGCGATACCACCAGAATCAAGGGCGGGGTGATTCAGACCCCGGGCGGTCCCATCGAGGCCGATGTGCTCGTGTCGGGAGACCGAGTTGCAGCCCTCCTGGCCAGGGAGGATGCAACCCCTGCGGACGAGACGATCGACGCCTCGGGGAGATGGGTTCTCCCCGGCCTCATCGACATGCACGCCCACACCCGGGTACCCGGCTACGAGTACAAGGAAGACTTCCTCACCTCTTCGAAAGCGGCGGCCGCCGGGGGATACACCACCTATGTGGACATGCCCAACGTCGAACCTCCGACGACGACGGTGGAGCTGTTCAAGGAGAAGCGGGAAGTCGCCGCCGAGCAGTGCATCATCGACTGGGGGCACTTCGTGGGCCCGATTCAGATGGACCAGATCGATGGATTCGCTGCCGAAGGAGCTACCGGCTTCAAGATCTTCCAGGTGACCGGGGGGTACCCGCACGATCCACGACTGGCAGTGGACGACCCGGCCAGGCTATATCAAACCTTCCGGGCCATCGCAGATACCGGCCTGCTCTGTGTGGTGCATCCGTTCGCCCAGACTCTGTTCGAGGCGTTCTACGCAGAGGAGGTGGCCAAGGGCAAGCCGGCCGACATCTTCACCTTTTCCGAGGTCTACACCCGCGACGTGGTGTGGCGGACGGCGGTTGCAGTCCTCCTCGAGCTGCAGCGCGACACCAATGTGCGTCTGCAGGTGGTCCACACTCACGCCAACGGGAGCCTCCGCCTGCTGCGTAGGGCCAAACAGGATGGGCTGCCGGTGAGTGTCGCTGCAGATCCGAAGTATTTCCATCTCCGTGATCAGGACATTCGGGAACAAGGGGCTCGGGCCATACCAGGCGGAACGGTCACTTCGAACCCGGAGAGGATGGAGGAGATCTGGAGGTCGTTCGAGGACGGGACGATCGACGTGATCGACGCCGATCACGCCCCTCACACCCTGGAAGACCTGAAGCTGATGGAGAAGGATCCCCTGACCGGTCCGTTCGGGGCTCCGCACTACGACCACCTTCTTTCACTCATGTTGACCGACGTCCACGAGGGAAAGCTCAGGCTGGGTCGGCTGGTGGGTGCCCTCACCGAGAACCCGGCCAAGCTGCTCGGTCTGTACCCGGAGAAAGGTGCGCTGCTCCCCGGATCCTCGGCCGATGTCGTCATCGTCGATCCTGAGAAGGAAGTGATTCCCGATGACGGCGAGATGTACTCGAAGTCGGGGTGGACTCCTTATCACGGCTGGAAGCTGAAGGGTGGGCCGGTTCTCACCATGCTGAGAGGCAAGGTCATCGCCAAGGATGGCGAGATCCTGGCGCAGCCGGGCAATGGGCAGTACATCGGCAACAGGCCCCAGGTGCCGGTGCCTCCACCACCGGGTGTCAGTCCGGGTTTGTCCCTCGAGAAAAAGAGCTGACGGTCTCCGAGCCGGGGTCGTCAGAGTCCGCCCTGACGGCCCCGCTCTCCTAATGCGAGGATGGTGCCGGCGAGAATTGCTGCGCGCTCGCCAATGCTGTCGATTTCGATGCTCTCTCGGCGAGTCATGAGCCCGGTCCCGATCGGGCCCATCCCATCCATCACCACACAGCCCGAAGCGAAGGCGCTGCTACCCGCCGCCGACGACCGCAAAGCCTCGATGCCGACACCGATGGGCTCGGCCACATCGGAGATGATGGCCAACAATCGATCCGTGTCGGCGGTCCAGGCCACCCCCGGTCTGTGCGCGTAGGTCCGAGCCGTGACCCTGCCGAGACCGTGTTCCCCGACTGTCGCCAGCAACTCTTGCACCGTTTGATCCCAATCGCGCCTCGACGAGCTTCGTATGTCGAGAGTCGCCCTCGCCTCCCCCGGAATCACGCTTCTCCTTCGACCCCCCTCGATCATGGTCACCGTTACGAGAACACCCCGTTCCGGCGCAGACAGCGAGTTGATCGGTGGGATCACCCGGGCCAGGGCGTCGATGGCGTTCACCCCCTGCTCGTATGCGCTTCCCGCATGGGCCTCGTGACCTTCGGCGACCAACTCCCCGATGCCTATGTGCCCTCTCTCCGCCATAAGCTTCCCACCTTGCCGGGCGCACTCGACGCAGAGGGCCCAGGCGCATTTCTGCGCCACGGTTTCTATCACCGTTCGCGAGCCGAGGCTTCCGGCCTGCTCGTCGCCGCTGAGCACCACCTCGATCGGGGGCGTAGGGATCTCCATATCGAACAGAGCCTGCAGCGCGGCGATCATCGTGACCAAACCACCCTTCATGTCGGCGACACCCGGTCCGAACATCCGTGACCCTTCCCGGCTAACGGGGAAGGCGAGAGACTCCCCATATGGGAAGGCGGTGTCGAGATCCCCCAGGAGAAGGATGGATTCGGGCCCGATCCCATCGCGGAAGACCCGATGAGTCGCACCGACCTGATCCTGACTCAGACCGGGGATCATCACCGCCTCGATCCAACGCATCTCCGGCGGGAGGGGCGACTGGGGAATCGATTCCACACTGAAACCCATGCCGACCAGATCTGGGAGCAGGGCTTCCGCAACCCGATCCGTTCCTCCTGGATCCGTGACGTGGCTGGGTATGCGCACCAGGGTCTCGAGGAGGTCGAGATGCGATTCGAGATGCGACTCGACCGTTTCCATCAAACGAGGAGTGAGCTCGATCTTCAAACCGCCCTTGCCCGGTTCCGGTCCAAGACGTGGGCCCCAATAGCAACCGACCCGGCGAGAAGGAGCAGGAGGGCGCTCATGAGCCACGCTGCGGGAAACGAGACGGCCGCGATCACACCGAACACCAGAGGCCCCGCCCCGTTTCCCACATAGACCCCGGTCTGCGTGGCCGAGGTCGCGGTGGCCGGAGCCTGGGCGAACCGGTCCACCACCAATAGGTTGAACAGACCGGGCCAACCCCAACCGGCGGCAAAGGCCACGGTGGTGCCCACGATTGCGGCCCACTCGTCCTGTATCGCCACCAGCGCGAGACCGGCCGACCCGACCAACAGCAGCGACGCGATTGGCACCAGGTCGAGCCTCAGGCCACGATCCGCCGCCCGGCCCAACGCGACTCTGGAGGCGATTCCGATCACGCTGGCCGCGGCGAGGAGGATGCCGGCGTTGCCCTCGGTCATTCCGATCTGGACGGCCGACGCCACGACGAACGAGCCCAGGACACTCGCACCCGTCTGACCGAGCAGGGCGAGCACGACCAACGGGGCGAGGGATCCGACCGGGATTGGCGCCCGGGCCGACGTCTCCGAGCGTGGGTGCGATCGCAACTCGTCGGCCGGGGGCAGCCACAACAGCACGAAGGCTCCGATCGCGGCCGCTAGCGCAAACACCCACCTCCAGCCGATGGTGAGGGCGACGACCGGTACGGAGATCCCGCCGATGAGGGTCGCCAGCGGGATGGCCGATTGCTTCAGCCCGAAGATCAAGCCTCGTTGGTGTGGCGGCGACTCTCGGGCGAGAAGCAGATTCACCGAAGGCTGAACCAGGGCATTGGCGAGGCCGGCCAGCCCGAGCAGCAACAGCACCGTGGGGAGGGACCGAGCCAGGCCGCCAAGGGCCGCGAGACAGAGAACACAGCCGAGCCCGCCGATCCTGACCGATCTCTGCCAACCAATCCGGTCGGCCAATCGGCCCAATGCGATCGAGCTCAGCGTCGACGCGATGTGGAAGCCGGCAATCGAGAGCCCGATCCCGCGCGGCCCGTATCCGAACTCCGCGGACAGTTGAACGGCGAGGGCGCCGGCCAGGAAGACCGGAAGGACTCCGACGGTTGCAAGACCAAGAGCCGATCCAACCAGTCGCCCCGGGATCGCTCCGGGGCGAGTGCCGGACCGTCGATCATCCCTCCTCGGCATACCAAGCCGTCGTGCGTCGCTCCACGGTGACACCGATCGCATATAGGAACAGCCCGATGATCGTCACCACCACGATCGTGGCGATGAGGTGGGCCGTGTCGAGACTCGTCTTGGCCTCCACCACGAGAAAGCCGAGCCCCTCACGGGCAACGAGCATCTCGGCGACCACCACATTGGTCAGTGCGTAGGTGATGCCCAGTTTGACCCCCACCATGATCGCGGGCAATGCCGAGGGCAGGCGGATCTTGCGGAAAATGGCGGCTTCCGACATCTTCAGGGAACGACCGAACTCGATCGCCTCCGGCTCGACCGTGGACAACCCGAGCAGGGTTTGCACCAGGACGAGGAAGAAGATGGCAAACCCGGCGAGGATCACCTTGGTCCCGATGCCCACACCGAACCAGACGAGGAAGAGGGGAAGGAAGGCGACCTTGGGGACGATCCTGAAACTCAGCAGCAGGGGGTACACCGAGCGTCTCAAGAAGGGGACGTAGAAGATGCCCACCGAGGCGCCAAACCCGACGAGGAAACCGAACACGAAGCCGAGGACCATCTCACCGAGCGAGATCAGCCCGTGTTTCAGATAGTCCATCGGGGTTTCGAAAAGGCTCTGCAGCACGGCGGATGGGGCGGGGAGAATGATCGGATGGACATCCCCGATCCTGACGACGAGGTCCCACCCCACCAGGATCATGCCGAGCAACACGAAGAACTCCCAGCTCGGTCGCGAATCTCGGGCACTTTGAAACACCTTCCGCCCTCCTAGTACCAGTGGGTGAGTCGCTTCTCGAGTTGGACCATGAGGAAGTAGATGCTCAGGCCGGTGACGGCGATGACCGTTATGCCGGCGATGATGAAGGCGGTATTGGAGAAGACCCCGGCTTCCACGATTCGCGAGCCGATCCCGTCCCGGGGGGCCAGGACCTCGGACAGGACCGCCCCGATGAAGGCCTCGGTGAGGCCGATGCGCAGACCGGCGAGCACGAAGGGGAGGATGTACGGGAGGCTCACTTTGCGAAAGATGAACGACTCGCTGGCTCGCAACGAGCGAGAGAGCTCGATCATCCCGCTCTCGACGCCCTCGAGCCCGCGCACGGTGTTCTCGGTCACCGGGAAGAACACGAGCAGGACCGTCACCACCAGCTTGTACTTGATGTCAACCCCCCACCACAGGAGCATGAGGGGGATGAAGACGGCCTTCGGGATCACGTAGAGGGATACGAGGACGGGATAGACCGCGCGTCGGATGACATCGGATCGATGGATGAGCAGACCGGAGATGAACCCGAAGAGTCCACCGAGGGCAAACCCGAGACCGACCGTTATCAGGGTCTGACCCATGCTCCTGGCGAGCAGCTCGGCTCTCGTGATCAGGATCTCCCCGACCGCCGTGGGGCTGGGGAGGAGCACCGAGTGGATGCCGGTCAGCCTCACGATGAGCTCCCAGATCAGGATCGCGGCCACGAGGAACCCGAGAGGGTCGAGGACGTTGCGCGCCGCTCCAAGCCTCGGCCGGGCCGCCCCTGTCAACGTGCCGGCGGTGATGTCTGTCACACGTCTACTTCTTCTACTTCCTCGAACCCGATGAGGCGTCGTATCTCGACCACCTTCTCCAAGAACGCCACCGATTCCCGCAGCTCGGGGCTGCGGGGCCGGGGGAAGTCGATCCTGAGATCGCCGATCAGACGACCGGGCCGGGCCGACATGACGATCACCCGGTCGGAGAGGAAGACCGCCTCCGGGATGTGATGGGTGACGAAGGCCACGGTCTTGCGGGTCTCGTCCCAGATCCGCTGGAGCTCGAGGTTCATGCGCTCCCGCGTGAACTCGTCGAGAGCCCCGAACGGCTCATCCATCAACAGAAGAGTCGGGTCGTGGACCAGGGCCCTGCAGATCGACGCTCGCTGCTGCATCCCGCCCGACAGGGTCTTGGGGTGAGCGTCGGCGAAGTCGGCGATGCCCGCCATCTCGAGCAGGTGGTGTGCTCGTTTCTCGTATTCGTCCCGTGCCAGGTCCGTCTCCCGGCGCGCAGCCAGGACCTCATAGGGAAACATCACGTTCTGAAAGATCGTTCGCCACTTGAACAGTGTCGGAGACTGAAAGACGAAGCCGACGCTCCCAAGGGGACCGGTCACCAGGGAGTCGTCGACCCGGATCCATCCAGATGTCGCCGGGATGAGCCCTGACATCAGGCGAAGGAGTGTGCTCTTGCCGCACCCACTCGGCCCGATGATGCTGACGAACTCACCATCGTCGATGTCGAAGGTGAGGTCCTCCAGGGCTCTCACCTGCATCGTCTTGGTCTCGAAGGTCTTGGAGACCTGTGCCAGCTCTATACCCATCTCCAGATCCCAGTCTTCGCTCGGTAGAGAAAAGGGGGTGGCATGGGGCATGCCACCCCCGGACATTCTGCTGCCGGTACGTCAGAACAACGGGTTTGGCCGCCCCAGCACCGTCTCGAGGGATGCCCGAGCCGCGTCGTAGTCGGCCAGGGTGACCTCGTTCTCCTCGATGACCGGGTCGAAGGCATCCTCCTTGGGAAGGGGAGCCTCCAGGAGGAACTCGTTGATGAAGTTCAGGCTTCTGTCCACCTTCTCGGGGAGGAAGTAGCCCAACCCATGATCCCGAACCTCTTCGGTCACCATCATCGCCAGGAACAGCTTGGTGTTCGCCAGGTGGAATTCCTCCGCACTGGGTTGCTCGACCAGCTCAGGGTTGAACTTGAACAGCGAATCGACGGCTTCCTGGTGGGCCGACTCTCCTCCGTCTATGGCGTATTGATAACCCCGGACCGCGGCGCGGGAGAACCGGACTGCGAGGTCCCGATTGGTCTCCAGCATCTCGGGTCTGGTGATGATCCCGTTGCCGTAGACGTCCAACGACTGTCCGATCCAGACCGAACCGGGCTCCAGAGGCGGATCGAGCAGCCACCACTCCGGGAGATTGCTGATCCAGTCCATGACGAAGTCCGCCTGATCCGCCTGGATCTGAGCTACCCCTGCTCCGTCCACGTACAGCCACTCGAAGTCGTTTTCGTAGTCCCAGCCGTTTTGAGCTGCGAACGCCTTGAACAGCTGATCGTTCTCGTCGCCCGAGTCCACGGCACCCCGCTTGCCGGGCAGATCCTCTGCGGAGGAGATTCCGGAATCGGGTGCGGTGTAGACGCTGGTGGGATGGGTATGGGCAATTGCTGCGATCTCTCTCAGCGGAAGCCCCTGGCTGATCGTGTTCATGACGGCAGAGACACCGGCGAACCCGAAGTCACCTTCCCCGCTCCCGATCCGAGCCGACGTGTCGCCCGACCCATATCCCCTGGTGATCTGGACGGCGATGCCCTCCTCGGCGAAGTAGCCCTTGTCCAGCGCCAGGTAGAACGGGGCCGTCTGACCCTTGGGGATCCAGTCGAGTATGAAGTAGACCTGGTCGACGTTGGCACCCGATGCACCCACCGTGGTGACGGTGGTCTCGTCGGCACAGGCCGACAGACCGAGCAGGCCAACGCCGGCCAGGCCGGCAGCCGAGCTCCTCAGGAACTCCCGTCTGCTGATTCCGTTTTTTGGCATTCTCATGCTCCTCCTCCTGTTTCCTGCCCTGCGGGGTTTCCGTGACCGTTTGCTTCGCGTTCTGTGAGCCGACGCCACTCGCGCAGCGAGTCATCGATCTCGCTGATGCATCGCTCGAATGCCGGCCCGTGATGCACGTCGTGGTGGTCGGCCTCGGGTATCACCACCAGACGTTTCGGCTGGCCCGCCTTGTCGTAGACGATCATCCCCTCTGATCGCGGGATCATCCGGTCGCGCTCGGCGAGGATGATCAAGATCGGCACGGGCCGGGAGAATGGGAGATGGCGGTCGGGTGCGAATTCCAGGAGTCTCTCCAGAGACTCGACCGTGACGTCGAATCGCATGTTCGGATACTCGGCTTCGACCCGCTCACGCCATTTCTTGCCCTCGTCGTCGCGCATCAGGATCTCGTCGAGGGTGATCGGTGCCGAGGCGCCCGTGATCGCCCGCCGCCGACGGTCATCGGCAACGCGCTCGAGCAGTCCAGCCCACTGCTCCGTGTCCCTGGGTCTCTGCAATGACCGTGCTCCCGATCCGTATCCAACGATGGAAACCACGGCGTCGACCAGCGACTCGCCGGCGGCCACCTCGAGGGCGACCGCCCCGCCATAGCTGACGCCGATCACCACGACGTGACTCAGACGCCCGCCGTCTTCGGATTTCATCCAGCGGACCGCAGCGCGGACATCCTCCACGTGCTCTTGGGGGAAGATCCGACCTCGCTGATCGGGCTCGGTCCCGTAACCCCGGTATCCGACCACACAGGTGACATGTCCCCGGTCGGCGAGGCTCCAGCCCCAGTCCTCCATGAGGTCCTTGACACTCCCGTAGCCCGGTGCGACGACCACTCCCCAGTCGGCGGGAACCGTCTCGGATGGCGGGTACAGATCGCACCGCACCGTCTCGTCCCCGGCGGCAGGAAGGGTCAAGGAGGTGCGTCGTCCCTCTCTTGCCTCGATGGGGGCGGTGGCCATACTGTGGTCGATCAAACGTCTTACGTTGTTATGTATGGAGGAACCTAACACGTCATGATGGCGCCTGTCATCCCGGCCTTTCCGGAGGTTTCGTTGTGAGATTCGGGTTGATCCTCCCCCATTTCGGGGAGCACGCCAGCCGGGAGCTGCTGATCGATCGGGCCAAGGAGATCGAAGAGATGGGCTTCGACTCGGTGTGGGTCCGCGACCACCTGATCTATACCCCCCACGGGATGGAGAGCCCTGACCGAACCTTCCTCGAGCCCCTGCTCACCCTGGCCGCCGTGGCCGGCACGACGAATCGTTTGCGACTGGGGACAGCGGTGCTGGTCCCAATACGCTGGCCGATCAAGCTGGCCCAGAATCTCGCAACCCTGGACTTCCTGGCTCCGGGCAGGGTGGTCGCCGGAATGGGACTGGGCAACACCCGGATGGATTTCGAGGCCACCGGGCTCGACGATGAGAGTCGTGAGCAGATCATGTCGGAGACGATCGAGATCGCACGCAGGCTCTGGACGGAGGACGCGGTCACCCATCATGGTGAGGCGTTCGCTTTCGAGGACGTCACGCTCTACCCGAAGCCGGCCTCGCCGATTCCATTCGTCTATGGGGGCACCACCAGGGCCGCCGTGCGGAGGGCGGTGAGCATGATGGATGGCTGGATCCCCGGTCGCATCCCGCTCGCAACCCTCGATGCCCGTCTCGCCTACCTGAGAGAGCTGGCCGATGAGGTGGGCAAGAAGATGATGCTGGGGACGATTCCGCTCGTGATCGCTCACCCGGACCGGGACCGGGCCCGCGAGGGCGTGGAGCCGGAGAAGCTGGGAGTGAGCTCGGCCGGGGCCAAATACTGGGTGAAGCCTCCTTCTGGAGAGTTTCGCACCATCGAGGACCTTGAAGGTCTGCTGTTGGCAGGTGACCGCGATGACATACTCGGCTCGGTTGCCAAGTTCGCCGACAGAGGGCTGGATCTCGTCGTGCTCGACCTACGGCTTCAGTTCGACCGATTCTGGGAGCAAGTCGAGCTGCTCGCCGACTGGGTGCTGCCCGAGTTCGACTCGGAGGCCGTGGGCTCACCGGGATCGGAACAGCCGACCGGGGCCGGGTGAGGGGATGTCCAGTTCCCGGCAAATGGACCAGGCAAGAGCCTGATTGCTGGTGAGGACAGGGATGCCGATTGCCGCTTCCACCTCATCGATCACCGAGATCGCCCTGAGATCGGTGCAGGCGATGAGGATGGCCTCTGCACCGTGGCCCATTTCGATTGCGACCTCGCCGATCGTGTGCGGAGGGATGTCTGCGTAGTGTCGGTAGGGCCCGTCGAGCCGGGTCTCGGCGATGATGGTGATCCCATGCTCCTCGAGCCATTCCACTATCCGACCGGTGACCTCGGGACCATAAGGTGTGACCAGGGCGGCTCGCTTGGCAGAGAGAGCCTCCATTCCCAGGCGAATGCCCTCGAGCGGATTGGCGACCCGAGCACCGGGCCGACCCTCGGTGACCCTCTGTTCGATGGTGTCGGACCCGATCACGGCGACGCCGGAGGTGCAGGCGAAAGCGACCACGTCATCCGGGCCGGCCGGGAGCAGGGCGGAGGCCGCGGCCAGGTGCTTCTCCAAAGCGCCCAAGGCGGCCACCGATCCAACACTCTCCAAGGGAATGCGGGTGGTCAGGACCGTCCCGGTCGAACCGAGAAGAGTGTGCATGTCTTCTTCCACCACCTGGTCGCGGTTGAGCGCGATCAGGCCGATCAGGGGTTGGGTCATCGATGTTCCTCCACTTCGGCTCATTGGACCGGTGTCGACGTCGGGTGGTATAAATCGTAAGACGATTAGACCTTCGACGAGGAGTAGGTGTGCCCAAGCCAACAGAATTCGGTGTTCGTCTCCCTGTGGCGGGTCCCTTGGCCGGCCCCGCCGCCGCCAGGGACATGGCGGTTCTGTCCGAGAACCTCGGCTATGACGCGCTCTGGGTCCACGACTTCATCGCCTGGACGACCTATCAGGACGAACATCACGTCTCCTGTGGATCGGTGGAGGCACTCGAAGCCTCGGACGCACCTCCCCTGTTCATGGAGTCGCTCACCAACCTCGCCTACCTGGCCGGGGTCACCGACACCATCCGACTCGGGGTGGCAGTGCTTTGTCTCCCGTATCGGAACCCGATCGTCGCCGCCAAGCAGGTGGCCAACATCGACTACCTGTCGAACGGTCGTCTGATCCTCGGGATCGGCACCGGTGCGCCCAAGAGCACCCACAACGTTGACTTCGAGGTCCTGGGTGTGGAGAGGAAGACCAAGTACGACGTCACCCGGGATTACATCCGAGCGATGAGGGAGATCTGGACGTCTGACACGCCCAGCTACCAGGGGGAGCACATCTCCTTCCCGGAGACCGAGTTCTTCCCCAAGCCTGTGCAGTCCCCGCACCCCCCGATCTGGGCCGGGGGCCACGGGCCCACCGCGGTCGACATCGTTGCCGAGTTCTGCACCGGATGGATCCCGCCATGGATCGCAGCCGAGAGATACCCCGAGCGAATCGCCGAGATCGGGGAGCTGGCGAGGAGCAAGGGCCGGGGAGATGTCGAGTTCGACATCGCAACCGAGGTCTACGTGTCCCTCGACTCGGATTCCAAGCAGGCTCTGGAGAACGCCAGGAAGACTCTTGCCGTCCTCCCCTATGGATTCGACCACACCGCCACCCCGGAGAGCATCAGCGAGGCAGGCTTGATCGGATCTCCCGAGGAGCTCACCGAGAAGATCACCCAGTACGTCGAGGCAGGGGTGAATCACTACGAGATGAAGTTCATCTACCACACGCTGGATCACCTCGGCGAACAGTTGGAGCTGTTCGCCAAGGAAGTGATGCCGAGCTTTCGGTGAGTAGAACCTCGCCGACAGGGCTGTCTCACCCCTGGTCACCCCGGGGCCGACCGGAGGCCGTCTAAGTCGGCAACGGCTCTTGGGTCGTGATCGCCTCACGGATCGTGTGGCTGTATGCGCTGAAGTCGTGGTGATAGCGAGTCTCGGCGTCGCGTGGTCGTTCGAGGTCGATCGTCACATCGAGCTTGATGCGTCCGGGACGGGCAGACAAGACGACCACTCGATCTGCCAGGAACACCGATTCCTCGATGCTGTGGGTGACGAAGAGGATGGTCTTCCTCGTTGCTTCCCAGAGTCTGAGCAGCTCCACAGCCATCTCATCCCGGGTGAGGGCATCCAGTGCGCCGAACGGCTCATCCATGAGCAATATGGGCGGATCGAAGACCAGGGCCCTACAGATGGCCACCCTCTGTTGCATGCCACCCGAGAGCTCGGCCGGGTGCCGATCCTGAAACCCTTCCAATCCGACGCGAACCAGGAGCTCCTCCGCCCGATCCCGGCCGGCTCTTCGATCGCCACCGAGGATCTCGATCGGCAGGAGGATGTTGTCGAGGACCGTCCTCCACTCGAGCAGCACAGGCGTTTGAAAGACCATCCCCAGGTGACCGGCGGGTGGGTCCTTCGGAACGACGACGTTGCTGCCGACGATGATCTTCCCCTCGGTGGGGCGCACGATCCCGGCGGTCATCTTGAGAAGGGTGCTCTTCCCGCAGCCACTCGGTCCCAGGATGACGACAAGCTCTCCTTCGCGGACGGCAAGGTCGATCCCGATGAGGGCGGGGACGTCACCCTGTCGGGACCGATAGGTCTTCGACACCCCATCGAACGTGAGCTGAGCCGGAGCCTGTTCCGGCGATCGATCAGGACCCAACCGCGCCACCTCGCCTGTACCAGGGGAGGATCCAATTGCCCACGAGATTCACGGCCTCGAACAGACACACACCGACGATGGTCAGGACCAGGAGCGCCGAGAACCCCTGACGTGTGTTGAGCGAGACCGTGGAGGCATTGACCAGGTAGCCCAGCCCCTGGTTCCCTGAGATGAACTCTCCGACGATGGCCCCGATGACGGCGAAGGCAATGGCGATCTTCGCTCCCTCCACGATGTACGGCAGCGCCGTCTGAAACCGGACCTTCGCCAATACCTGGAGCCGGGTCGCCTTCAGCGAATGCAAGAGGTGGAGCAACTCGGGACGCACCGACTTGAGACCGAGCGTCGTGTTGACGACGAGCGGGAAGAAAGCCACCAGGAAGGCCAGAAACACCTTGGGAGACAGGCCAAACCCGAGATAGACGATCAGCAGGGGTGCGACTGCGACCTTGGGTATCACCTGGGTCATCACCACCAGCGGGTAGACGGTGGCCTCGAAAGCCCTGGACCACACCATGAGGATCGAGAGGAAAATGCTGAAGATCACCGCGATGAGGAACCCGAGGACACTCGCCAGGATGGTGGCCCGTGAGTGATCCCACATCAGACCCAGGTTGTCCCTCGTGAACTCGATCAACTCCGACGGGGCCGGGAGCAGAAAGTCGGGGACATCGGTGTATCGAGCCGCCAGTTCCCAGACAATCCCCAACGCGATGAGGGCCAGAGCAGGGGCGAGAAGGGTCTGCGACCTGGTCCAGACGCGCCGCGTCGATGTGTCCGCCGAGATCAATCGCCCATCCTCTTACCACGACCTCGATTCAGGTGGTGGTGTGACGATTTAATGATTATTGTGCCAAACGTCAAACGGAAGGAAGGTTCCGACATGGCGGGAAAGAGCAAACTGCTGGCTTTGGTTCTACTCATGGGTTTGATTGTCGCAGCTTGCGGCGACGGCGGCGGGGCCGAGGACACGACCACGAGTGCTACGGCCGGAGCGACAACCACCGAAGCCGAGATCGATCAGACGACGACAACGGAGGTGGCCACGACCACGGCGCCGCCTGACCCCGTCGCCATAACCGTCCTCACCGACTTCTTGCTGTTCGGGTATCACAGTCCTCTCTACGCCGCCGAGGCGGAGGGCTTCTTCGACGAAGTCGGGCTCGACGTCACCATCGAAGGTGGCAGAGGATCGGCTGACGGCGCCACGAAGATCGCTGCCGGGGCCGCTCAATTCGGCGTCATCGACTCGATCTCGTCACTCGTCGCCTCGATCCGGGGCGGTGAGCTGCTTCAGGTCGCAGCCTACATGCCACGCCATCCCGGAGGTCTCTGTTACATAACCGAGCGCACGACGATCGACTCCTACGCGGATGTCGAAGGCCTCACCATCGGAGCTGCCGAGGGCGACGCCTATCTCGTGGCATTGCCCGGACTGATGGAAGCGGCCGGGGCCGATCCCGAGGGTTACGAGTTCATCCCGGTCGAGCCCGCCAACACCACCGCCGCCCTCGTTGCGGGCGAGATCGACCTCACCCCCTGTGGGCTTCCAACCTTTGCCTCGAGGGCGGCCGGCGCCGAGGCCGAGGGCTTGACCGCGGACTTCTTCTCGTTCGCCGACAACGGGTTCGACGTGCTCGGGTTCTCCGTGGTGGTGAATGGGGGGTTTGCCGCGGACAACCCTGGTGCCGTTCAAGGTTTCGTGGATGCCTGGTCCCGCGGGGTCGTGTGGTCGGTACAGAACCCCGAGGAGGCAGTGGGTCATTTCCTCGCCGCCAATCCCGACAAGACCGAGGAAGTCGAGTTGGCCAACTGGACCAATGTCTTCCCGCTGCTCACGAGCGACCTTGGCTATTTCCTCTACGACGAGGCGACCGTTGGACGAACAGTCGACTTCACCAACGAGGCATACGAGGGCGTTCTCGACAATTCGGCGTTCACCAACGAATACGTGGATCAGCTCGATCCGGCTCTGATCGAGGGGAATCTCCCTTAGGGTTCATTCGAGACAGAGTTCGCCTGAGACAGCCGTTTCCTCTTGGTGACCTGGGGTCTGGGCGAGCGGTGGATCTCGATCCGGGCCGCTCGACGACTTCCTCAGCTACTGCTCGGGGTGGCGCTGTTCGGGCTCGGCATCGCCCTGATGGCGCGCTCCCGCCTCGGGCTCGGCTCATGGTCGGTGTTGCACGAGGGCCTGAGCCGCCAGACCGGCCTCGGTCTTGGAACGGTCGACCTGTTGCTGAGCATTCCGATACTTCTCTCCTGGCTCCCCCTGAAGCAGATTCCGGGCCCGGGCACCCTGGCCGCAGGCTTTCTGTTGGGGCTGGTCACCAATCTGGCGATGGACCTCGTTTCCAGCCCGGCTTCCACGTCCATGCGCATCCTCCTCCTGTTGGCCGGCTCGGTCAGCATTGCTCTCGGTTCTGGCCTCTATCTCGCGGCCGACCTGGGGCCGGGGCCTCGGGACGGCGTCATGACGGGTCTGCACCAGCGGTTCGGCTGGTCGGTCAGGTCGGTTCGCGCCGGGCTCGAGCTGTCGGTCCTGGCGATCGGATACCTGCTCGGAGGGACGGTTGGCGTGGGCACTCTCGTCCATGCCCTGCTCATCGGGCCCATGGTCCAGGTGACTCTGGGTTGGTGGGATGTCTCGGGATCGGTGATGAGAAAGCACGGAGGACCTGTTCGATGATTGGAGGACATGCCTGTGGTTGACCTTGGTTCTGTCTTTGGCGTCCAGGATGTTGATGCGATGGTGGGGGTGGCCACCGACCTGGTGGATATCCCGTCGGAGACGGGTTTCGAGGGCCCGATCGGGGACTATGTGTCGGAGCGGTTCTCCGGGCTGGGCTTGGATGTCGTGTTGCAGGAGGTGGAGGAGGGCCGGAACAACGTGATCGCCCGTTGGAGGGGGAGCGAGCCTGGCCCGACTCTGATGTTCCTGGCTCACTTCGACACGTCGACCAACCCGGGGGAGGATCTTCCGATCGGGTATCAGGCGAGGGCGACCATCGAGGACGGGTGGATCTATGGGTTGGGCATCTCGAACATGAAATGTGCCTTCGCCGGGTTTTGGTCTGCCCTGCAGATGTTCCGGGATGCCGGGGTGGACTTGCCCGGTGAGATCCTGGTCTGTGGGGTGGTCGGCGAGATCGAGAAGGCTCCGGTGGACATCTGGGAGGGGAAGAGGTATCGGGGTGGTGGGTCGGGTGCCCGTTTCCTTCTCAATCACGGGGTGACGGCCGACTTCTGTGTCAACGGGGAGCCGACCGGTCTGCGGCTGCAGACGGGCAATGCCGGCTATCTGTTCGTGCGGATCGGGATCAAGGGCTCCCCCCAGGCCACGTTCTCGAAGTCGGCGGCGGTCGATCCGCTCCCGAAGGCGTTTCGTGTACATCAGGCGTTGAACGACTGGGAGTCCGAGTACCAGCGTCGACATCCCCACCCTTACATGAAGCCGTTGATCGGTGTGGGTGGGATCTATGGCGGCTACCCGTACAAGCCTTCGATCACAGCCGCATTCTGCAATCTGTACGTGCACGTGAACATGGTGCCGGGTCAGTCGATCGTGGAGACCAAACACGAGATCGAGGACCTGCTCCGGTCGCTTCAGGATGACGACCCGGACCTGGAGACGAGTGTCGACGTCTTCTTGGCCTCCAATGGCCATGAGATCGACGTGGAGCATCCGGTGGCTCGAGCAGTGGCTCGAGGACATCAGGAGGTCTTTGGGGAACCGGTATCCCGCCCCAACCCGGAACGGTATTCGGTCTCATCGGACAATTCCCCGCTGGCCGAGTTCGGCATCCCCGGAATCACCTACGGAGCCGGTGGGATCAACCTGATCGGCGAGTACTCGATGTATCAGCCAGGCATCGGAGAAGTGGTCAACATCGAAAACCTCGCCGCCTGTGCCCAGGTCTACGCCGCCGCAGCCACCACCTTGCTCGGCACCTGAGCGTCGATGTCCAGCGGGCACCAGATCATCGCCGACCAACTCCGACAACTGGGTGTGTCGGCGTTGTTCGGAGTCATGGGCGACGGGAATCTCCAGGTCATCCGGAGCTTCATCGATCTGGGCGGTCGCTATATCGCCGCCCGACACGAGTCCGGGGCGGTGGCCATGGCCGATGGATACGCCCGAGTGACGGGTGAGGTCGGAGTGGCCACCTGTACCTTGGGACCCGGGCTCACCAACGCCATGACTGCCCTGGTGTCCGCCCGAAAGGCCGGCTCGCCGGTGGTCCTGGTGTCCGGGGACCTACCAAATGACCCGAATCGGGTCAGGTCGCTCCTCGAGGTTCAGAGAATCGACCAGGCGACATTCGCTCGATCGGTCGGGTTGGCTGTGACCAGTCTGGAAATCGGCTCCATCGCGTCGGGTGTGGCCGAGGCAGTGGAATCTGCGCAACGCCTGTCCTGCCCTGTGGTCCTTCTCGTCCCCAAGGACCTCCAGGACGACCTGCATGACGAAGAATCGGGGGCGGCACACCCGAGCCAGGGTCGGGCGTTTGCGGAGGATCGCCCGGTTCCGGACCCGGTCTCCGTCGACGAGGCCATGTCTGCCCTGCGGGCCAGCCGGCGACGGGTGGTCGTCGCCGGACGGGGAGCGGTACAGGCCGATGCCCGCCCGCTGCTGTTGGAGCTGGGACGTCGAATGCCCGCATTCCTCGGCACCACCCTGCGGGCCAAGGATCTGTTCAAGGGCGAGCCGGCCACCCTCGACATCGTCGGCGGCTACAGCTCGGCCCTGACCAAGAGAGTCCTTGAGGACGCCGATTGTGTGCTGGTCTTGGGGGCTTCACTCAATGATCACACGACCGTTGAGAACGAGCTGGTCGGCTCTCACCAGACGATGATTCGGTGCGACACCAACAAGACCTCGATCGAGCAAGGGCCCCACATTCGAGTCGGTGTCGTGGCCGATGCCCGGGAGTTCGCCCAAGTGTTGCTCGATCGGCTGCCGGAGTCGAAGCTTCCGATAGACGGGGAGTGGTTCGCTTCGACACGAGAAGGTCTCCTCTCGCATCGTCGGGACGATGAGTACTCTCGGCCGGCCACAGATCGCGGTCTCGACCCTCGTTGGATCGCGATGAGGCTCGACGAGTCGTTGCCCCGAAGGATCCTCGTTGTCGATTCGGGGCACTTCTCGGGTTTCGCCAACGTGTACATCCATGTGGACGAGCCGGGGGATTACGTGTTCGCCCATGACTTTGGGGCCGTGGGCTTGGGCATGGGCTCGGCTATCGGAGCGGCGATCGGACGCCCGGAGGATCGCGTCGTCTTGGTCATCGGCGATGGTGGGTTGATGATGAGCCTCGTCGACCTCGAGACCGCAGCTCGCGAGCGGCTCAGCCTCGTGGTGATCGTCTTCAACGACGGCGGCTATGGGGCCGAGGCCCATCGTTTGCGGCTTGCCGGAGCCGACCCGGGGCCTGCCCTGTTCGCCAATCCGTCGTTCGAGGGCGTCGCCCGGAGTCTTGGTTGCGTCGGAGTGACACTGCGAACGCCTGAGGATCTGGCCGGGCTCCAAGATCTGCTCGGAGACACCGGTCGGCCTCTCCTGATCGATTGTCATTTGGACCCGATGATCAGGTCGCGGACGATGGATGCCCTCTATCGAAATGTGGCGGGTTGAGGTCGCGGGCTCAGCGAGCTCGATCACCCATCGCCGAGAGACGACACCGAGATCTCCCTGATGTCCTTGCGTTCGACACGCGCCGCCTCGGCCCGTTGCTTGGCGAGATGGGCGATGTGTTGCTCGAGCCGTTGCTCGGCCACGTCGGGGTCTCCAGACTCGATCGCCTCGGCAAGGGCCTGGTGTTGTCTGAGGACCTTGGGGCGGTCATGGGTCTTGAGGAGCTTGTTGGTGCGGGGTCGCACGATGTGGATCGCCTGCATCGGAAGATTGAGCAGTCGATTGCGTGCGGC
>JBOGET010000134.1:0-7745 GCA_050741975.1 Acidimicrobiia bacterium | reverse complement strand
GTCGGGACGGCCGGATTCGAACCGACGACCTCAGCGTCCCGAACGCTGCGCGCTACCAAACTGCGCCACGTCCCGATCGGGAACGAAATGGTAGGCGCAGTGTTCACTCAAACCCACTCGACAAGCGGACAAGACCCCTTCCGATTTGACGACCCCGGGATATGCTGATCGGCAGGCCTCGACCCCACGGAGGACGATGACTGCCTACGACGCCCGGCTCCGCATGGAAAGGACCGATGAGGCGCCTATCAGCGTGCTCATCGATCTCACCGACGACCGGCTCACCATGAGATCTGGGGAGATCGAGGTCGCCGATTGGGCCCGGGACGAGATCCGGGTCTCTGCTCTACCCGACGGGTTTCATGTGCGTGCCGAAGGCGAGGAGATCATCCTCGACGTGGCCGAGGATGCCCGGTTCGCCCTCGATCTCGGGCTTCGAAACGCTCCCCCCATCCTGCGCCGTCGCATGGCTGCGCTGCTTCGGGACGACGCCCCCGATCGGTAGACGCGGTCTGCGTCAGACCAGGAGCTCGGCGATCTGGACCGTGTTGAGGGCGGCGCCCTTGCGCAGGTTGTCGCCCACGACCCAGAGGTTGATCCCGCCCGACTCACCGATGGTGGGACGGATCCGGCCCACCAGCACATCGTCGATGCCCGCCGAGTCGAGCGGTGTGGGCACCCGGTCGGTCCACACCTGAACCCCGGGCGAGCCGCCCAACACCCCGACTACCTCATCGGGCCCCATGGGACGCTCGAAGCGGAGGGAGGCTGCGACCCCGTGACCGACAAGGACCGGGACCCGGACACAGGTGGGCTCCACCAACAATTCCGGAACGTCGAGAATCTTCCGGGACTCGTTGACCAGTTTCCATTCTTCGTCGGTGTAGCCCAGTTCGGTCTCTGACCCGGCGTGGGGGAGGACGTTGAACCCGATCGGGCGGGCATATAGCGACGGCTCAGGATCGGCCCACCCCCCGGTCATCATGGCATCGAGATCGGGACGGAGCAGATCGGTCTGCTCGATGAGCTCAACCACCCCCTGGTGACCGGAGCCGGAGACCGACTGATACGAGGTGGCCACCATGCTCCGAAGCCCGGCAGCACGATGAAGAGGGCCGGCCGCCATCATCAGGGTCATCGTGGTGCAGTTGGGGTTGGCGATGATCCCCCGATGGGCCCCGACGGCGGCGTCGTTGACGCCGGCCACGATCAGGGGCACATCCGGGTCCATGCGGAACGCCGACGAGTTGTCGATGACAACGGCTCCGGCCTCGGCGAACCGGGGGACATGGGCCCGGGATCGATCGCCACCGGCCGAGAACAATGCGATGTCGATGCCGGCGGGGTCGGCCGAAGCCAGGTCCTCCACCTCGACCTCGCCCCACCTCGTCTCGATCGCCGACCCGGCCGAGCGCTCCGAGGCGAAGAGGCGCAACGAGCCGAGGGGGAAGCTCCTCGTTTCGAGGATGGCCCGCATGGTTCGACCCACCGCGCCCGTCGCCCCGACCACCGCCACGATCCTGTCGCTCAAGCTCCAACCTCCTCGTAGACGGCGGGTGGCTCGAAGGCGTTGTGAAGAGACCGCACCGCCGCCTCGACTTGATCGGCTCTGACCACACAAGAGATGCGGATGGTCGATGTCGAGATCATCTCGATGTTGATCCCGGCCGTGGCCAGGGTATCGAACACTTTGGCCGCGACACCGGGGTGCGACTTCATCCCCGCCCCCACCAGCGATACCTTGGCTATGTCGGCGTCCACGTCGACCGACTCGGCCCCGATCTCCCCCGCGACCTGCTTCGAGATTCGCTCGGCGTCGACGAGGTTGGCCCGGGGCACCGTGAAGCTGATGTCGGTGTTCCCGTCGTGCGAGACGTTCTGCACGATCATGTCGATGTTGACCCCGGCCTCGGCCAGGGACCCGAACAGCGCGGCGGCGACACCGGGGCGGTCGGGGACCCGGTTCACCGTCACCTTGGCCTCGGACCGATCATGGGCGATGCCGCTGACGATGGCCTGCTCCATGGGCGACTCCCGCACCCAGGTGCCCTCGGCGTCGTGAAAGGAGGACCGGACGTGGATCGGGATGTCGAAGCGGCGCCCGAACTCCACTGCCCGGGACATGAGCACGCCGGCACCTCCTGCCGACAGCTCGAGCATCTCGTCGAAGGGGACTTCGTCCAGCTTCTTCGCCTCGGGGACCATCTTCGGGTCGGCGGTGAAAACCCCGTCGACATCGGTGTAGATCTCGACACTGTCCGCCCCGAGAGCGGCGGCCAGAGCCACCGCCGTGGCGTCGGAGCCACCCCGGCCCAGGGTGGTCACCTCCTTCGAATCGGGGTCGACGCCCTGGAACCCGGCCACGATCACGACCCGGCCCTGGGCCAGGCTGTCCCGCACCCGGGTCCCCCTGATGTCGAGGATCTTGGCCGAGCCATGGGACGAATCGGTCAGTATTCCCGCCTGGGACCCGGTGTAGCTGACCGCCGGTATCCCCCGCGAGTTGAGGCTGATCGCCAGCAGTGCCATCGAGATCCGCTCGCCGGCGCTGAGCAGCATGTCCATCTCCCGGGGAGACGGATCGTTGCTCACCTCTGCGGCCAATGACACCAGTTGGTCGGTGGTCCCGCCCATCGCCGAGACGACCACCACCACGTCGTGACCCTCGTTGCGAGTCGCCTCCACCCGGTCGGCCACTGCATTGATCCGGGCCGGGTCGGCCAACGAGGTCCCACCGAACTTCTGGACGACGATCGACATGACCCGCACAGTTTGGAACGTTTCCCGGCGAAACACGAACACCACCCGAGGATTGGCCACAGGCGATGCCTAGAGTCGCTCCGCCATGACAGACAGACGGCGGCGTCAGAAGGAGCAACGCGCCGCCAAGAGACAGGCCGAGAAGAAGCATGAGGCCCGCAAGGAGCTGGGACGCCGGCTGGGCACGGCCTTCATCTTCGGGTTGGTGGTGGTTGTGATCTTCACCGTCGGCACTTTCTTCGGTGGGAATGAGGGCCAGCTTCCCGGTGACTACGAGGGGTTTCGCAATCAGCCGACGGCGTGCGACGGCGAGCAACCAGATGCCGAGCCGGTGCTCTCCTTTGCCGCCCCCGAGGCGCAGACCGACATCACCCCGGAGTCGACGGTCACGGCGACATTGGCGACGTCGTGTGGCGAAATCGTGATCGAGCTCGACGCGGCGCTCTCCCCGGAGACGGCCAACTCCTTCGTCTTCCTGGCCCGTGAGGGGTTCTTCGACGGACAGGTTTTCCATCGAATCGTCGAGGGCTTCAGGCTGTTCTCTGGGGACCCCGAGGCCAACGGCAGCGGCGGGCCGGGATACCGGATCGCCGACGAGTACCCCCCGGACGACTTCGTCTTCGCCCCGGGGATGGTGGCCATGGACAACGTGGGCAAGGGCACGACCGGCAGCCGGTTCTTCATCCTCATCGGGGAGTCGGCTTCGGCGCTCAACCCCCTGTTCAACCTGCTGGGCGAGGTGGTGTCGGGGCAGGAGACGCTCGATCTCATTGCCGGTGTGGAGACGGCGGTCCGACCCGGCACGAGGGAGCAGAGTCTTCCCCTGGAAACGGTCTATATCGAGAGGGTCACGGTCGAGGTAACCGGTTCTTGACGGTGGGGCAAGGCATCATCGTGGGCTGAGAACCACATGGCCGTCGACCTCCACACTCATTCCACCGCATCGGACGGGTCGGAGACACCGTCAGCCCTCGTCGAGAGGGCGGTGGCTCGCGGTCTGGCCACGCTGGCCCTGACCGACCACGACACACTCGAGGGCATCGAAGAGGCCCGGAAGGCGGCCGGGACCGACCTGGAGTTGATACCGGGCACCGAGCTCTCCCTCGATCACGACGGCGGCATGCATCTCGTCGTGCTCTGGCTGGAGCCGGGACCGGGACCGCTCCAGGACCGGCTGGCCTCGCTTCAGGACGGCCGAAACGTGCGGAATGCCGCCATAGTTGAACTGCTCCGGGAGCTGGGGATGCCGGTGACCATCGACGAGATAGCCGAGGAGTCCGGCCCGGGGTCGGTGGGGAGACCGCACATCGCGGCGGTGATGATGCGGAAGGGTTACGTTCAATCGGTGTCCGAGGCCTTCGACCACTGGCTGGGAGCGGGGCGACCCGCCTATGCGGGGCGTCCCCGACTGTCCCCGGAGGAGGCGATCGACCTGGCCGCAGCCTCGGGTGGGGTGCCGGTCCTGGCTCATCCCCACACCCTGGGCATCAACCGGGCCGAGGAGATGGCCGATCTGCTCACCAGACTCCGCTCGGCGGGTCTGGTCGGTCTGGAGGCGCTCTGCGCCGGCTACCGCCGTCACGAGCGGGAGGGCTATGCGGACCTGGCTCGCCGATTCGGGCTGGTCGCCTCGGGCGGCAGCGATTACCACGGCCGGTACAAGCCCGACCTCGAGCTCGGGATCGGGTACGGGGACCTCATGGTGCCGGACACGGTGGTCGATGAGCTCCAGGCCCATCGGGGGGACCGATGAGCCGCCCGCTCAAGATGGGAGCCGCGGCCGGCGTGGTCGCTGCGAGCATCCTCTTCTCCCGGCTCCTCGGTCTGGGGCGCGAGGCCCTTCTCGCCACCCTGATCGGGCTCGACACCGACGGCGACCTCTACCGGCAGGCCTTCACCATCCCTGACTTCCTCAACTACCTGCTCGCCGGCGCCTATCTCGCCATCACGCTCATCCCCATCCTGAGCCGGCACCTGGAACGGGATGATCCCTTGGCGGCGAGCCGGGCCTTCACCTCGGTGTTTCGCTTCGTGGCCTGGGCCATCCTCGGGCTCACGGTCCTGATGTGGCTCGCCGCCGGGCCCCTGGTCTCACTCGTCTTCCCCCGGGTCCCGGACCCCGAACGTCTGGTGTCGCTGACCCGTCTGGTGCTCCCCGCCCAGGTGTTCCTGGTCCTCGGGGCCCTGCTCATGGCGGTGCAGTACACCCATCGCCGCTTCATCCTCCCCGCCCTGGCCCCCATCGTCTACAACCTGGGCATCATCGCCGGGGGCTTGATCGGGGCTGCCACGGGCGATGCGGGGCCGGAGGGGTTCCTCTGGGGGGCGGTGATCGGCTCCGCAATCGGGAACTTCGGGCTGCAATGGCTCGGGGCTCGGTCGACCGGGACCTGGTTCCGACCGGTGCCCCGGGGCGAGTCCTCGGTCAGGGAGTACCTGGTCCTGGCATTGCCCTTGATGCTGGGCCAGTCGGTGGCGGTGCTCGACGAGCAATTCGTCAGATGGTTCGGCCAGGTCGAGGTGGGCGCCACCGCCGCTCTCAGCTTCGCCCGCCAGCTCAACATGGTCCCAATCGGGGTCATCGCCCAGGCTGCGGGGGTGGCCGCCTTCCCCTTCCTCGCCCGTCTTGCCGCCGGAGGCGATGAAGCAGAGCTGACCCGGACCACGGGGCGGGCTGCCCGCAACACCCTGTTCGTCGCCGCCGCCGCCACTGCTGCCCTGGTGGTCCTGGCTCGCCCCCTGGTCCGTCTCCTCTACCAGCACGGGGAGTTCACGGCGCAGGATTCGGAGTTGGTGGCCGGTCTTCTCGTCATCTACGCCTTCTCCGTGCCCGCCTGGGGGTTGCACCAGATCCTCTCCCGTCATTTCTATGCCAAGCGCATGATGTGGCGGGTGGTCCTCATCGGCACCGTGGGCACCATCCTCGCCATCCCGGTCTGGCTCGGTCTCTACGCGGCGATGGGGGTGGAGGGGTTCGCCCTGGCCTCGACGCTGGTCATGTCGGCCTACGCCATCTCCCTGCTCATGGCCTGGGGCCTCGATGCCGGGTGGGCACCGGTGCGGGCCCTCATGCCCTCGTTGCTGCGGGGTCTGATCGCTGCCGGTCTCGCCGCCCTACTGGCGTATCCCCTGGTCGGGATGCTGTTCGACGGCGACCTCTCCCTTCTCGAAGGGCTGGCCGCGGCCACCCTGGGTGGTCTCACCACCGTGGCCGTCTTCCTTGGTGTCTCCTACCTGCTCCGCGCCCCCGAGCTACGGGACCTGCTGCGACGGGGGTGATCCCGTGTCGTGTGCGGCCGGCCACCCCCAGGTGGGGAACTGCACACAGGATTCAGCGGGGGCGGACGATCTCCCGGGGCAGATTGGGCACTTCAGGACGACCGGCCAACATCCAGGGGGAAAGGGCGAACGAGTCCCGCCTCGGGCCCTGGCGGGCGGCCCTCTCCTCCTCGGCGATCCGGTCGAGAACGACCGCGATCACGGCGGCTTCGAACTCCCCGGCACCGCCTCTGATCTCGATTCCCTCAATCATCGGGCAACTCCACGAGCTCGATCAAGGTACCAGCCAGGTCCCCGGGATGGACAAAGGCGATGCGGGTGCCACGACTGCCGGGCCGGGCCGTCTCGTCGACCAGTCGCGCCCCTTGCCCCCTGAGATGCTCGAGGGCGTCGTCAACGGAGGCCACTAGGAAGGCGACATGATGGAGCCCCTCCCCCCTGCCCTCCAGGAAACGCCCCACCGGGGTGTCGGGGCCCAAGGGTTGGAGCAACTGGACGAATGAGCCCCCCAGCGGGATCATCGCCTCCTCCACCCCCTGGGACTCGACGATCTCCCGGTACAAAGGCTCGACCCGAAAGCGCTCCCGATAGCCGTCGAGCGCCCGATCCAGGTCACCGACAGCGATCCCGACATGATCCAGGTTGAGCAGCTTCACCGCCGGGAGGCTAGGGCCCGGGAACGAAGTGGGGAGGGCTGGGTGGAAACACAGACCGTTAGCATCCAGTCTCAGGAGGTCTGTCTCGTGAGCAACCCAGTGATCACCGGGATCGCCCGGACTCCCGTCGGGAAGTACGGCGGCTCCCTGTCCCCGCTTCGGGCGGTGGAGCTCGGGGGCCCCGCCATCGCCGCCGCCGTCGAGCGGAGTCAGGTCGACCCGGCAGCCGTGGACGAGGTCCTGTTCGGACACGTCCTCCAGGCCGGGGAGGGCCAGATCACCGCCCGTCAGGCCGCGGTGAAAGGTGGGCTCCCCATGACCGTCCCCTCGGTGACGATCAACAAGGTGTGCCTCTCCGGCATGTCGGCCATAGGGCTCGCCGAGCGGGGGATTCGGGCGGGGGATGCCAAGTTCGTCATGACCGGGGGCATGGAGAGCATGTCCAACGCCCCCCACGTGGTTCGCGAGCTGAGATGGGGAGTCCGCATCGGCAACGCGGAGATGGTCGACATCATGCAGCACGACGGTCTTTTCTGCGCCTTCGACCAATGCACCATGGGCGAGTCCTCCGATCGCAAGAACCAGCGTCTCGGCATCGGTCGAGAAGAACAGGACGCATGGGCCGCACGGAGCCATCAGCGGGCGGAGGAAGCCACCCGCAACGGGACCATGGCCGCAGAACTGGTTCCGGTGAGCGTGCCTCAGGCCAAGGGTGAGCCCACCGTCGTCGATCGCGATGACGGGATCAGGGAAGGATCGACGTCGGAGTCGATGGCCGCCCTCCGCCCCGCTTTCGCCGCGGCAGGGACGATCACCGCCGGGAACGCGTCTCAGATCTCCGACGGGGCGGCCGCGGTTGTCGTGGCCGACCGCGACGCCGCGGAGGCCTCTGGAGCACCGATCGTCGCCGAGATCCTCGCCTACGGGCAGATAGGTGGTGGGGACGCCACCCTCCACGAACGACCGGCCGAGGCACTGCTCGTCGCGCTGAAGCGGGCAGGCCTCGATGTTGCCGACCTCGACCTCGTAGAGATCAACGAGGCCTTCGCC
>JBOGET010000133.1:0-11685 GCA_050741975.1 Acidimicrobiia bacterium | reverse complement strand
AGGACCATGTCCTTGCGGGCCAGGTCCACGGTGAAGCTGATCGGGGCCTCCTTGGGGTGGAGGTACTGCTCGCGGCGATAGGTGAGCATCGGTGCCCCCGCCGCCCCCTTGGCCAGGATGTCCAGGGTGATCTCCGGCTCGACGCCGGACCTCTCTGCCAGCGTCACGGCCTCAGCCACTGCCTGGTTGAGACCGTAGAGCACCGAGTTGACGGCCAGCTTGAGAACGGCGGCCGCTCCCGTCGGCCCGACACGCACCGGGTTGCCCACGGCCCGGAGGATGGGCTCGACCCGTTCGTAGACCTCGGGGGTTCCCCCGACCATGACGAGGAGCGTCGCCGCCTCGGCCGCCGCCGTCGCCCCCGAGACGGGGGCGTCAACCATCGCGCCACCCCGGTCCTCGACCAGTTCTCTCACCCTCTGGAAGCTCTCCGGGCCCGAGGTGCCCATATCGATGGCCACCGTCCCCGGTCCCATCCCCTGGGCCAGCCCGTCGGCGGCCTGGAAGACCTCTTCGAGCGCCTCACCGTCGGCCAGCATGGTGACAACGAACTCGCTCGCCACAGCCAGCTCCGACGGGCTGGCGGCCAGGGCACCGCCGTTCTCCTCCACCCACTCCTCGGCCACCGACACCGTTCGGTTCCATACCCGGACGTCATGTCCGGCGACGGCCAGATTGTGGGCGATCCTCGACCCCATGCGGCCCAGCCCGACGAACCCGACCTTGGCGGATGACGGGGCGCTCATGGCCTCGGCGACCCGGTTTGCGCCCCACGGAGATCATCCCGGCGGCGTCGGTCTTGGAATGGTCGATTGGGCCGTGCCATACCCGCAGTATGCACGACGATGGCCCCGCCACGCATCACGTACTGTGCCGACATCCTCATCCGGAAGGTCAGACATGAGAGCCGTCATGTACCACGGGCCGGGCGATGTCCGGCTCGAAGACGTCCCCGACCCCGAACCAGGCCCGGGTCAGCTCCTGGTGAGGGTGGCTACGAGCGGGGTGTGCGGCACCGACGTCGGTGAGTTCGTCCACGAGCCTCTCTTCTTCCCGGTCGTGGAGAGACACCCGCACAGCGGGCATCTCGGGCCGACCATCCCCGGTCACGAGTTCTCGGGATGGGTAGCCGCGGTGGGCCCAGGGGTCAGCGGGTTCGACACCGGCGACCTGGTGGCAGTGGGGGCCGGCGTGTCCTGTGGCCACTGCCCGCCGTGTCGGAACGGCAACACCAGCATGTGCCATTCGTACTGGACGGTCGGTCTTCACTCTCACGGCGGGCTGGCCGAGATGGCGGCCGTACCCGCTTCCTGCACCCTCAACCTCTCGGGCTCCACCCTCACCCCTGACCTGGCCGCGCTGGCCCAGCCGATGTCGATCGCGGTGCATGCCACCCGACGGGGCAGGGTGGGGACAGACGACCGGGTGACGGTGCTCGGAGCAGGCGGAATCGGCTCCTTCGTCACTTACGCCGCGGCGCGGACCGGGGCCGAGGTGACCGCCGTCGACCTCGATCCGGCCAAGCTGGCTGTGGCCTCACGTCTCGGCGCCGCAGACGTCCTCGACGCCTCCGCCCCCTACTTCGAGCAGACGCTGGCCGACGCCGACGACCCGACCGTCGTATTCGAGTGCACCGCTCGCCCCGAGTCTCTCACCCGCGGTCTGCGGATGATCGCGGAGAACGGCCGCCTGGTGGTGGTCGGACACCAGCCTCAGCCGGTATCCGCCGACTTCAAGCTCGTCTCCATGGGCGAGTTGGAGATCATCGGCACCATGGCTCATGTCTTCACCAGCGACTTCCCCCAGGGAGCCGACCTGCTCGCCTCCGATCCGCAGGCATGGGTCGGGGTGGCACCGACCGTGTACCCCTTGGAGCAGGTGGTCGAGGTGGGGTTGATACCGATGGCCCAGGGGCAGGCGCCTCAGATCAAGGTCCTCTTCGATCCCGGCGGCGTCGTCCCACGACCGCTACGCACCTCGATCTAGACCGAGCTCCAGGTTTTACGCCCTCATCGAGGAAGTCGACTGTCTACGTGGGAATCGGCCGGGACCGGGCACTTTGTACAGGGCCATCGCCCGATGGAGCAGGACGGGCTGATCGAGCCCCTGCCCACCACCGATCCCAGGACCCCCTACCGGCTCACGCGTGCCGGGAAGGCGGCATTGACTGCCGAGCTGGCTTCCCTGGAGCGACTGGTCGACAGTGCGAAGACGAGGCTGGCAACCACGTGAGACGGCTGATCAGGCTCTATCCACCCGAGTGGAGGAGCAGATACGGAGAGGAACTGGAGGATGCCGCCGCCGCCTCGCCCGGGATGCGCACCGGTCTCGATCTACTGCGCGGCGCCATCGATGCCTGGACCCGGCTCCTGGAGGTGACCACATGACCGATCGTCTGACCAGGCTGGCCGCCGGCTGCTGGTCCGGCCCCTGCTCTTTCTGGGCATGAACCTGATCAACGAGCGTCGGGGAACCGATCACCTGATCTTCGAGCCCTTCTTCCTCTCCTGGCTGGGGACGGCCCTGGTCGTTCTCGGCCCGTTCGCCGCCGCAGCCCTGATCGTGCTCCCGGCAGCGCATCTCTCACTCGAGCGCCGACCCGGTGGTCCAGTGTTCGGGAACAGGCTCGAGCTGGGCCGTTTCCAATCACTGGTCTTGACTCTCCCCCTGCTGACCGGTACCACTTTTGCCGGCTATGTCTTCGTCGAGAACTACACCCCCCGTCTGACCTGAGCTGCTCGCTCAGGAAGACTCACATCCCAGACCGTCGTTGTCGTTGCCGTCGAAGCCGTGCGGGTCGGGCGGAAGCACCATGAAACGACGATGGGAGATCTCCCCACAATCCAGATCGGGCGGATAGGCCGGAATGCAGACGTCGGGATAGCTCGGATCGCAGTCGGTCGGGCCCGAGAATGCATTGGCCGGAGCGGTGGTACCGACCACCGTCGGCCCGTCCGTGGCCTCCCCGTCATAGCCGTAGCTGGTGTGGGTGTTGCCGTTGGGGTCGAGGAGGAAGGCGGTGTCACCGTCGTTGTTCCACACCGCCGACCCGATGCTGCACCAGAAGAGCCCGGTGCCGAAGTCCTCCCCACAGCCGGTGCGGATCGTCACCGACTCGCCCGGGGCCAGGGTGAACGACGCCGGGAACTCGTACCTGTTGCTCGCCGACTCGTCTTTGATCCCCCACCCGCTCATGTCGACGAGGTTGTCCCCGTCGTTACGGATCTCGATCCACTCCTCGTTCAGGTTCTCGTTGTCGTTGCCCGGCGCATCGAACTCCAGGGCGATGATGCTGAGGTTGGCATCGGCCCGGGGCCCACAAGCCTCCGGGGACCAGAGTCCGAGTTGGGCCCCCTGAGCCTCCCCCTGCGCCGTCTCCAGCCGCTCCGCCATCGCAATGTCCGGTGGATACCGTCTCGAGATCGCCGCCCCCCGGCGCACCAACTCCTCGTTGACAGACATCCCACCGACCCAGAGATAACGGAGCAGGCGGTCGAACTGGTCCACGTCGGAGACGTCTGTGGTCATCCCGATCCGGCCCTCCACCGGGGCCAGGGCGGTGAGGGCCAGGGTGGCCTCCTCGGAGAAGCACTCATTCGACTCCGGGGAGTTGATCCCGATCAGCCTGACCTGGGCAACAGACTCGTCCTCGAGTCTCACGTCGAGGGTGTCGCCATCGGTGATGGAGGTCACCGTCGCCGACACGGCACCGTCCGGGGGAGGCGCCCCCGGGTCCCCGGACGGGCCGGGCCCCCCCGGAGCCAGCAGGATCTCGGACTGCCGGAAGGGGGGAGAGGTCACCGTGGTCGTTGGGCGTCTGGTGGTGCTGGTGGCCGCCGAGGTGACGGAGGTCATGGTCGTGGTGGTCGTCCTCGTCGTGCCCGGGGTCAGGGTGGTCGTGGGGCCGGCCAGGGTTCCCGGCGGGGACGGATCGCCGGAGCCGGTGAGCGCAGCCAGGGTGATCAGCATGGTGGCCGGCACCCAGGCAGGTGAGACGGGGCGCGCCGGTCTGACAAGGCTCTCTGGCGTCTTCTTGTGCTCTCGCCAGGCTCCACGTGCCTCCCGCCACTCTCTCCACGAGGATGGCGACCAGAACCTGACCCATGAGGGGATCATCGGGAAGTCCTCGGTCGTGTCTGCTCGCGGCTGCCGGGCATGGTCGTACTCCGATGGCGCAGGGGCCCATGATCATCATCGGACGTGGGGGCATGCCGTCTTGAACCCGGTCGCTCGAGAATCCTGACCCGTCACGCTTCCTCGGGTGGGATGAGGACGGTGTCGATCACGTGGACCACGCCGTTCGAAGCGCCGATGTCGTAGCGAATGATGGTGGCATCTCCGACCATCACCGTGTCCCCGTCCACGGTGACCTCCAGGGGCGCCCCGCTGAGGGTGGTGAAGGTCTGACCGTCCATGCCCATCACCATCTCGGAGTCCTCCAGCATCGAGACCACGTGGTAGCCGAGGATCGACTGGAGCATCTCGGCGCCGGCGAACGCCTCCTCCCGGCTCATGCCCGCCTCGTCGAGATAGACGGCAAAAGCATCATCGGTGGGAATGAACAGGGTGAACGGCCCCTCCCCGTGGAAGTCCTCCATGATCCCGGCGGCCTCCAGACCGGCGAGGAAGGTGCCGAGGTCTCCCTCCGCATCCGCCACGGCGAGCACGTCCTCCTCCATCATCTCCGCTTCGTCGTCCATCATCGCGGTGGTCGTCGTCTCGTCTTCCATCATCTCCGTGCTCGCCGTCTCGGTCGCCGCAGGCGCGGTACTGGTCGCCCCGGCACCTCCCCCACATGCCACGACGAGCAGACCGAGCAGGACAAGGGCGCAACGAGCGATAGAGGGCTTCATGTCTCCTCCTTGGTAGGTCGACCCTCCCAACGTACGGCCGGCACCGGCGATCGAGGCCCCTGTTCATCACCTGTTAAGCCTTTGTTGTCCGCACCGAAAGGACCGGTCCACGTCGGTGGCCGGCGATGAAAGTTTGCGAAACGTGATTCAGGCCCCTCCCCATGGCCCGGGCGGCGCATACCATTTCCAGGGTGGAAGACTCGTCCGGAAGCACCGGTCAGCGCATACTCCTCGTCGACGACGAGCCTCGGATCCGAGAAGTGGTGGCCGGCTATCTCCGTCGGGACGGGTATCTGGTCCAGATCGCCACCGACGGCGCCGTCGCCCGTCGCCATCTCGCCGAGTTCAAGCCGGACCTGGTCGTGCTCGACCTCATGCTCCCGGCCGTCTCCGGTTTCGACATCCTGAGCGAGATCCGGCGCGACGGCGACCTCCCCGTCATCGTCCTCACCGCGCGGGCCGAGGAGTCGGATCGCGTGGCCGGGCTCGAGCTGGGCGCCGACGACTACGTGGTCAAACCGTTCTCCCCCAGAGAGCTGGTGGCGCGGGTCCGGACCGTGTTGCGGAGATCCGCCCCCAGACCGACCGTGGGGCCGTTCGACTACGACGGAGTCGAGATCGACCCCGGGCGGCGGGTGGCCACGGTCGAGGGCGCATCACTCGAGCTCACGGCCCGTGAATTCGACCTCCTCGCCTTCCTCGTCGCCCACGCCCGGCAGGTGTTCAGCCGGGGTGAGCTGCTGGAGCGTGTCTGGGGCTCCTCGGCCGAGTGGCAGGACCCGGCCACGGTCACCGTCCACGTCCGGCGCATCCGCCAGAAGATGGAGGCCGATCTCCAGAACCCCCGCTGGATCCAGACAGTCTGGGGAGTGGGATACAGACTCGGGTCATGAGGATCACGCTCTGGGCCCTCGGGATCGTCCTGGCCGCCGGTCTGCTCATGGCCGAGCTGGTCATGGAGGTGAGCCCATCGGAGCGCCGCCAGCTCTACCTGATATTCGGCATCATGGCGATTTCCACGTTCATTGCCGCCGTGATCGCCGTCCGGCTGGCCACACGCCTGTCCTCCCTTCGAGCCAGCCTCATCATCGTCTCCCTTGCCGCGGTGGGGGTGACGGGGGCGGCGGTGGCGGTGGCCGCCCTGACCATGTTCATCGAGTCCCACGACCTGACCCTCGTGCTGGTGGCATTGGTGCTCGGAGTGGGCCTGGGCGGTGTGGTGGCGGCGGGAGTCGCCCGTCCCCTCACCTCGGATCTCGACGCGATCTCCAATGCGGCGAGGCGGGCCGGGGAAGGTGACCTGACGGCCCGGACCGGGGTCACCCGAAACGACGAGCTGGGCCATACGGCGGCCGCCCTCGACGCCATGATCGAGAAGCTCGAGGTCTCTGAAGAGGAACGACGCATCCTCCTCTCCGCCATCGGGCACGACCTCCGCACTCCGCTGGGGTCGATGCAGGCGGCAGTGGAGGCTCTCCAGGACGGGGTGGCCCCCGACCCGGCCGCCTACCTCCGCGGCCTCTCTCGTGACCTGGAGCATCTGCGACATCTGGTCGAGGACCTCTTCCTCCTCGCCAGGATCGAAGCCGGCAGATTGGAGCTGTCCACCACCACCGTCGACCTCGCCGAGTTGGCCGATGAGGCGATGGAAGCGCTGTCACCCACCGCTGCCCGACGACAGATCCGGCTGGCAGTCCAGGCCCCCGGCCACGTCGGTGTGGTGGCCGATCCGGCGGCGTTGGGCCGGGTGTTCCGCAACCTCCTGGCCAATGCGGTGCGGCACAGCCCGGAGAGGGGCGAGGTCACGATCGTGGTCACCCGGAACGAGACTTCGGCCGGTGTCGCGGTGCTGGATCAGGGCGAAGGGTTCCCCGATGATCTCAGGGAGCGGGTCTTCGAGCGTTTCGTCAGGGCCGACGACTCCCGCAACCGGGAATCCGGCGGCACCGGTCTGGGATTGGCCATCGCCAAGGGGATCGTCGAGGCCCACGGCGGGGTCATCGCCATCGAGGATGGCCCCGGTGGCCATATCCGCTTCTCGGTGCCGCTGCGCTGAAGCACCGCGCACGTCAGTGACCCAAGGCACCCGGCGCCACCGGTGCATCGGGCTCATCGGCGCCGAGGTGGGCCGTGTCACGGAGCGGGAGCTCGGGTAGGAAGATCACCAGGACCAGCGCCAGCAAGGCGAAGGGGATGGCGAACGCGAACGAGGTGGTGATCGCATTGGAGAACGCCTCGACGACGGCGTCCCTGATCCCGGGCGGGAGTTGGGCGATCAGCTGGGGACTCCCGGTCAGATCCCCGAGTTGCAGGTCCGAACCTTCCGGGAGCAGACGGGGCAGATGGGAGACGAGCTGGCCGGTCAGGACGGCCCCGAACAACGCAGTGCCGAACGAGCCCCCGAGCGAGCGAAAGAAGGTCGCCGAAGAGGTGGCCACGCCCAGGTCACGGGCCTCCACCGCGTTTTGCACCGCGATCACTAGCACCTGCAGCACCTGACCCATGCCCACGCCGAAGAGCAGCATGTAGACCGAGGCCCGGAGCAGGGTGGTCTCGGGAGTCATGGTGGAGAAGAGCCACATCCCGGACGCCATTAGGGCGGTCCCGAGCAACGGGTAGATCTTGTAGCGCCCGGTGCGTGTGATCAGCCGTCCGGACACGATCGACGAGGTGACCACCCCGCCCATCAGCGGCAGGAGCAGCAAACCGGAATTGGTGGCCGTCGCCCCCATCACCACTTGGAGGAAGAGGGGGAGAAACACGATGCCCCCGAACATGGCGAGACCGACGATGAACCCGGCTCCCGAGGTGAGAGCGAAGGTGCGGTCCCGAAACAGACGTAAGGGGAGGATCGGTTCGGCCGCCCTCTTTTCCTGGACGAGGAACAATCCGAGCAGGACCACCGCCAGGACCGACAGCCCGATGATCGTCGGCGAGCCCCACGGGTACTCCGAGCCTCCCCACACCGTGACCAGCAACAGCGAGGTGACCCCGCCCACGAGGAGCCCTGCCCCCAGATAGTCGACCGGGTGAACGACCCGGCGGAAGGGGAGGTCGAGCACGGTCGCAGTCACGAAGAGGGCGGCGAGCCCGGTGGGGATGTTGATGTAGAAGACCCAGCGCCAGGAGAGGTTGTCGACGAAGAACCCGCCCAACAGCGGCCCGGCGATCGAGGCCAGGGCGAACACCGCCCCGATATAGCCCTGGTACCGGCCCCGCTCCCTGGGGGAGAGGACATCGCCGACGATGGTCCACGTCATGACGATGAGGCCACCGGCGCCGAGTCCCTGGATGGCGCGGAACCCGATCAGCTGGACCATCGACTGGGACAATCCGGACAAGACCGAACCGATCAGGAAGGTGACGATGGCGAACTGGAAGACGATCTTCCGCCCGTACATGTCGGAGACCTTCCCGTAGAGAGGGGCCGAGGCGGTCGAGGTGAGGAGGTAGGCGGTGACCACCCACGAGAGCTGCTGAAGGCCTCCCAGCTCCCCGGCGATGGTGGGGAGGGCGGTGGCGACGATGGTCTGGTCGAGAGCGGCCAGGAACAGCCCCAACATCAGCCCGCTCAACACCAGCAGGATCTGGCGATGGGTCATGGGCGCAGCGGCGGGGGTGGTGGTTTCCAAGTGTGTTCTCCGAGACGGACCATTTCAGGTCAGGTGGACATGACTCTCTTCGGTAAGGGCGGCAGCGAGCCCTCGGTGAGATCGAACAGGGGTCCCGGTCGGTTTGTTCCACCGGCGAGCAGACGTCAACCGAAGACCGACGAGCCGGTCTGGGGCGGTTCAGCCGGTGGGACCGAAACGCTCGGTCCTGATCGACTCCGCGTCATGACCCAGGTCCACCAGGCAGTTGGCCACCACCTCGACGAACCCGGTCGGACCACAGACATAGATCAAAGGCTGCTCTCCCGGCGCCCAGGCGACCTCGCTCAGGATCTCGGCGTCGATGCGTCGTCGGTATCCCTCCCAACCCTCCGGTTGCTCCCGGGTCAGGGCCAGGCTCACCTCCACTCCGTCCGAGGCGGAGAGACCCTCCAGCTCGTCGCGGTAGACTACCTCGCCCAGCGACCGAGCAGAGTAGAGCAGCCGGGTGGGGGCGTCTCCACCGGTCGCCTGGCGATGACGCAACATGGCCCGAAACGGCACCACGCCCGAGCCGCCGGCGATCATCAGCAACGGGCCGTCCATGTGACTCTCCCACACGAAGTAGCGGCCTATCGGCCCCCTCATCTCCAGCTCGTCTCCCGGCGCCAGCTCGTCGAAGAGGTAGGGCGAGACCTCTCCGTCTTGGAGACGCTCCACAGTGAGGATCACGTGGTCGTCCTCGGGTGCGGAGGCGATCGAGTAGCTGCGCTGCGCCTGATAGCCGTCCTCGGCGGTGAGCCGGATGTCGACGTGCTGACCAGGCATGTGACCCTCCCACATCGGGCACTCGAAGACAAGGCTGCGCACACGGTGGGTCTCGTCACGTTTGGACACCACCTTGGCGGCCAGCCAGTTCAATCGCCCCAGTACCGCTGTTCCCGCCATGGATCCCCGTAGATGTGATACCCGTTTCGCTCCCAGAACCCGGGGCGATCCTCTGCCAGCAACTCGATCCCCCGCACCCACTTGGCGCTCTTCCAGAAGTAGAGATGCGGCACCAGCAGCCGGGCCGGGCCACCGTGCTCCGGTGCCAGCGGCTCATTGTCGTAACCGGTTGCGATCCAGGCCTTTCCACCCGTCACGTCGGCCAACGGGAGGTTGGTGGTGTAGCCCCCATGGCTCGAGGCCATGACATGGGTCGCCTCGGTCTCGACACCTTCGAGGAGGACATCGAGGGAGACACCGGTCCAGGTGGTGCCCAGCTTCGACCACTTGGTCACGCAGTGGATGTCTAGGGTGACCGTTTCGGTGGGGAGGGAGTTGAGCTCGTCCCAGCTCCAAGAACGAGGCTCGTCGATCAGACCCGTGACCTCGAACGTCCACGTGTCGAGGGGAACACGCGGGGTGGGCCCGGCGGAGAGCACCGGAAAGTCATGGGTGAGGTACTGGCCCGGGGGCAACCGGCTCGGATCGACCTCGGGTCGCCGCCCTTTGAACCCCCGTGAGATGATCGCCATCGCGCCTCCTCGACCAGACCTGACCATTCTGGCGCGAAACCGAGTCTGTCGGTGGTCGGCCGAAACCGACCAGAGAGGGATAGGGTTCGCTGCATGGCACGGGACGATCGACCCGTCCTCTGGATCTCCGACTCGCCCGTCATGGTCACGGCCACCGACGAGCCGATCGAGCTGCTCCTGCGAAGAGCCGGGTGACAGGAGGGAGGGCTAATTTGGAACTGACCGACGCAACCTCGCGGACCGCAGGAACCCTGCTCGTCGCCATCGCCGCCGTCGAGTACGGCGGGATCTTCATGTTCGCCATACTTCGCGGGAAGAAGCAGTTCACCGGCTTCCAGACAGCGTCCTTCCGGGCAGGTCACGCCCATGCCGGTGTGCTGCTGATCCTGTCCCTGGTTGCGTTGCTCTATGCCGACACCCTCGAGCTCACCGGGCTCACCCGCGTTGTGGCAAGGTCGGCGATACCCCTCGCCGCCATCCTCATGCCGGCCGGTTTCTTCTTCGGGGCCATGGGACGGGGACGGACCGGGCCGAATCGCTTCATGTCTCTTGTCTACCTGGGCGCACTCTCATTGGCGACGGGGGTGGTCACCTTGGGGGTAGCCCTGCTCACCGCCTGACGTCAGTCGGCGCCACGGGCCGAGGCGACCATCACGGCCAGCACCACGCCCCAGACCAAGATGGCTGCGGTGGTCACCTCGGAGACACCGACGATCACCCCGAGGACGGCCCCGCTCAGGGTGGTGATGACCACCACCGCCATGGTCGGGAGCAACCGATCGGATCGTCCGGGCTCAATCGCCGAGGCGGCCGGAGCACTGGCAGATCCTGTGGGCGCTGAGGACCGATCTCGTGTGTCTCTCCCCATCCTGTGGACCAATCGCGCCTCCAGCGACGGCCCATAGCGGAATCCCAACCACAGGATGACCAGGAAAAGCGAGGCGGCCATTGTCCAGACCCAGGCCGGTGCTCCTTCGAGCCCGGCCATGGCGAACACACCGGCGGCCACTGCCGGGACACGGCCCACGGTTGCGATAAGCATGAAGCGCCGAAACGAGATGCCGGAGAGACCGGCCAAGGCGCACATCGCATCGTCCGGAAGCAGAGGAAGCATGAACACGAGCCAGATCAGGATCCCTCCCCGGGCCGTCATCAGATTCTGGTAGCGGTGGATGCGATCCGCACCGACGAGTCGCACCGCCAGCGGTCTCCCCCATCGTCGCGCCGCCAGGAACACCACCGCAGATCCCAGCGCCATCCCGGCCAGACTCAGACCGAGAGCGGGCCACGGTCCGAAGGCCAGGGCACCCACCGGTGGGAACAAGGCACCCGGGATCGGGACCACGATGACCTGGGCCGCCTGAGCGAGGAGATAGACCACAGGTCCCCACGCTCCAAAGCCTTCGACCCAGATGCGAAATGCCTCGGGAGATCCCAGGGTGGAGGAGACCCTGTCCCACCGGGCCCCGATCTCGGTTCCGAAGATGAGGGTGACCCAGACCGCCCCCAGGGCCAGAGCGAACCAGACGATCGCGCTCTGCCGTCGTCTGAGGACCGGCTCGGGGGCGTGATCGAGCAGCGTTTCCATGGGGGTGGATTTGCCGGATCCACACCCGCATGGTCACCTGGGAGCCCCGATCGGACAATCGGGGAGCCCCCCCAATTCTCCCCCATGGGGTCAGGGTTGCCCCGCAGTGCTTTTGGCGCGGAGATCTCGACCTA
>JBOGET010000132.1:0-15757 GCA_050741975.1 Acidimicrobiia bacterium | reverse complement strand
GGCTCAAGGCGCTGCTCGACACGGCGCAGCAGATCAACGAGACCACGGTTTCGGTGTCACGCCGGCCCTGATCAGGTGGGTTTCTTGACGAGTCTCTCCCGATTTCGGTATCGTGCCATCCTATAGAACCGATATTTCAGTGGGTAGAACCATAAGTTTGACACGTCCCAATCCGCCATTCCCCTCCGCCCTCGGCGACCAAGCCGACACATGACCACGCCGAATCCGACCGGCGAGGCACTGCCACTGGCCGGGCTCGTGGTGGCCGACTTCTCACGCATCCTGGCCGGTCCGTTGTGCACGATGATCCTCGCCGACCTCGGTGCCGATGTGATCAAGATCGAGCGCCCGGGGCAGGGAGACGACACCAGGTCGTGGGGGCCTCCCTTTGTCGAAGGCGACGCCGCCTACTTCCTGAGCATCAATCGCAACAAGCGTTCGATAGTGCTCGATCTGAACGACCCCGACGATCTGGAGCTGGCCAGGGGAATCGTCAACAGGGCTGATGTGGTCGTCGAGAACTTCCGCCCCGGTGTCATGGCCGCATTCGGGCTCGACTATGACACGGTGGCCGGCGAGAACCCGGATCTCGTCTACTGCTCGATACCCGCGTTTGCCCGGTCTGCCGACAAAGCATTGTTGCCCGGCTATGACCTGTTGATGCAGGCATTCTCGGGGTTCATGTCGATCACTGGCGAGAAGGACGGGGAGCCGGTGAAGATGGGCGTGGCCATCCTCGATGTGGTTGCCGGGCTCTACGGTGTCGTGGCGATCCTGGCCGCTCTTCGCCAACGAGATTCGTCCGGCTCGAGCCGCCGGGTCCAGGTGGGGTTGTTCGAGGCCAGCATCGCCACTCTCGTCAATCAGGCCGCCAACTACCTCATTGGTGGCACGGTGCCCACGGCCAATGGGAACGCCCACCCCAATATCGTCCCCTATCAGTCGTTCACCGCGGGCGACGGCAGATTCGTGGTGGCAGCGGGCAACGACAAGCTCTTCCAGGCGACGTGCCGTGCCATCGATCGGGAGGATCTCCTGGCCGACTCTCGATTCGAGACCAACGCCGATCGTGTCGAGCACCGTGAGGTTCTGACCGACGAGTTGGAGAGGACATTCGGCTCGGCCGGCGTCGGCCATTGGGTCAAGCTTCTCGCCGAAGCCGGCGTGCCCGCGGCACCGGTCCGTTCGATCGACGAGGTTTTCGAGTCACCCGAGTCCCAGGCGATGGTCTCGAGGGTCGAGGATCCGGTGCGCGGCGTGCTCTCCCTGGTCGGCAGCCCGATCGACAACATCGGGTTGGACGGTGATTCGACCAGACCACCACCACGTCTCGGCGAGCATCAGGAGGAGATCGAGCGCTGGGTGGAGACGACCCCGCCCAGGGGAGGCATGGTCCCGAGATGACCGATCAGGGCACCGTTGTCGATCTCCACGTTCATTACTACACGGACGATTATGTCGACGCGGTGAAGCAGGCCGACACCATCCGGACCTATCGAAGGGCGGATGGGCGGCTGGTGGCATCGTGGCGGAGTGGTGTCGCCCTGACCGTTGTGGACCCTCATCCCGGGCCGGAGCAGCGCATCGAGATGATGGACCAGCTCGGCATCGCCACCCAGGTGCTCTCGGTCCCATCCCCCAACTCCTACTTCCTGCCCGCCGACGAAGCGGAGCAGTTGTCCCGTTCCGTCAACCAGACCTTCGCCGAGATCGTTCACTCCAACCCCGGGCGCTTCGAGGCGCTGGCGATGCTCCCCTTGCAGGAGCTGGACCGCTCACTCGCTGTGCTCGAGGAGGGGCTGGACGACCTGGGCATGAAGGGCATCATGATCCTCACCAACATCGATGGCGTGCCCTTGGACGATGAGCGATTCGAGCCTTTCTGGGAGGCGGCCGATGAACGCGGCTTGTTGGTCTACGTCCACCCGACTGTCCCCGACGCGCCACACCACGACGAGAATGCCCTCGCCATCTCGGTGGGATTCATGGCCGAGTCGACGCTCTCCATCGCCCGTCTCTGCTACAGCGGTGTCTTCGAGCGCCACCCCCGCATACGCTGGGTCTTCTCCCACCTCGGGGGAACCGTCCCCTTCGTGCTGCCCCGGCTGGACAGCTACTGGCGCCAATTCGAAGAATGCCGGGAGCGTGCCCCACGCCCGCCGTCCGAATACATGAGAGGACTCGTCTTCGACACAGCTTCGACCCATCATGCTGCATTGATCTGCGCCCGTGACACCCTGGGCGGCGACCGGCTCGTGTTCGGGAGCGACTATCCGCACATCCCGGCCGGGTCCGGGCCCTACATCGAGGCCCTCGATGATCTCGATCTCACCGAAGAGGACCATCGAGCGGTGATCGGGAGCAGGGCCCTGGCCCTGCTCGCCGGGAAGAGTATCTGAGGAACAGGGATGTGTGGGCCTTCGTATGTAGATGAGGAGACCAGGGCCCGGATCGGCGCCTGGCAGGCTGTGCGTCATCAGGTCTCCACCAGTCCGTTCGGTCCCGACGACGAGATCGGGATGCTCAACCTCATCATCCCCGAGATCTCGGCTTCGATGCTGGGCCAGGCCGATGCCAGACGTGTCTTCGATCTCTCGGTCGACCTCTTCCCCGGCATGCCAACCTGGACCGCCGGCGGTGAGCCGCCCTATCAGATCTGGATGAATCACACCCCGGACGGCAGCGCGGTCGACGACCCGACCGGGGTGGGGCGTGAGCAGAACGAGCTGGTGGCCTGGTCGGCGGATTCCATCTCGATGTTCACCCATTGCGGTACGCACGTCGACACCCTCAACCATTTCGGCTACCACGACACCATATGGAACGGCTTCACCGCCCGGGAGCACCTGGGGAGCACCCATTGGGCGGTGGCCGGCCCCGACGCCCACCCACCGGTGATCGCTCGCGGAGTGCTGCTCGACGTGGCCTCGGCTCATGATCAGACCGTGCTTCCCGACTCGTTCCCCATCGGCCCCGAAGAGCTCGAGACTGCGGCGGCCCGGCACAACGTGGACGTTCGCGTAGGGGACGTGGTCATGGTTCGCACCGGTCGAGGCTCGACCTGGCCCGACGGCGATCGTTATCTGCCCCGCGAGCCGGGGCTGAACCGGGATGGGGCGGCGTGGCTGGCGACCCGGGGCGCCTCGATGATCGGGGCCGACAACATCGCCCTCGAGCATCTGCCTTCCCTCGATCCCGAGAACTGGCTCCCGGTGCACACCTACCTGCTGGCGGAGGCCGGAGTCCCCATCATGGAAGTGGTGGACCTGGAGACGATCGCCGAGGAGGAGTGCTACGAGTTCTGCTTCGTCGGGGCGGCTTTGAAGCTGAGAGGTGCCTCCGCCGGCCCGATACGCCCCCTGGCCTTCCCCCTCGTCACTTGACCCTCATCGGAGGGCCGGAACACTCACGACCAGGACCTCTGCTACCTCGTTCGACCGGTTCTCGATGAAGTGGCTGGTCCCGGCATCGAAGACCACGGTCGAGAGGCGAAGCAGCCTCTCCTCCCGATCTCCGTCTCCGACGACCATCTCGCCCGACATCCCCACATAGATCTGAAGGCTGGAGTCGTGAACATGGAGGTCGGATCGACCGCCCGGCTCGAGACGGCCATGCCAGACGCTCACCGCTTCGATGTCGAGGTTGTCGCGTCCCACTAGGAGCCGGTTGACCACTCCCTCGTGGCCTTGGGGCCGGTACTCGTCGAGGTCCTCGAAACGGCTGAACCTCATCGCCTCCCCCCTTGCGGGGCCCGGCCGGTCAGCCATCGCACCGGGCTGACCGACTCGATGATGTCGATCTGGTCCTGAAATAGCCGGGGGGCACTCCGGAGATGCCGGAGGGGATCGGGATCCTCGACATCGAAGGGCATGTCGGTGCCCACCACGACGTTCTCCGACCCCATCACCTCCACGAGATGGGAGAGCGCCAGCGGGGAGTGGGTCAGGGTGTCGCAGAACACATTGCTCAACTGAGCGGTCGGAGGCTGGTCGATGTCGACCCGGGACTCGGGTCGCAGGCGCCAGGCCGCGTCCCATCTCCCGAAGAGGTAGGGGGCGGAACCTCCGCCGTGCAAGAAACAGACCCGGAGGCCCTCGAACTCCTCGAAGACGCCGGAGAAGATCATGTTGGCCATTGTTATCGCCGTCTCCGTGGGCATGCCGAGCACGTTGATCAAGTAGTAGTCGTCGATGCGTGGGTTGGGCACGAAATCGGGATGGACCAGGACCGGGGTGCCCGACTCTGCCGCCTCGGCGAGAAACGGGCGGCGCATCGGGTCGCTGACGTTGCCCCCGGCCACATTGGTGCCGATGGTGACCCCGGCCAGCCCGAGCTCGGTACGGGCCCGGCGCAACTCGTCCCTTGCCTTCTCGGTGTCCTGGAGAGGCACCGTGGCCAGGCCGACGAACCGATCGGGATGAGCCTCGACCGCGGCTGCCGTCCCCTCATTGAGCAGTCGGCACAGGGCGAGCGAGTCGTCGGGATCGTCCCAGTAGCGGTAGGTGAAGGGGGGTGGGGAGAGGACTCGGCGATCGATCCCGGCCCGGTCTGTCGCCGCGATGATGCCACCCACGTCGGCGAGTTGTTGGATGGTGGCCCCTACCGCCATGTGATTGACCGTTACCGAGTCCGCCACGTCCCCCACGGTCTCGAGTCGGACTTGGGCGATGCCGTTGGCCATCGGGGGGATGGCGGTCGTCGGCAGGTAGTGGGCGTGGACGTCCCACACCGCCAGCCCATCGCCCTGCCCGGCCCGATCGGCGGTCATGGGATGTCCTCGATAGAGGGCCGGAGACGCAGGGCGTCCAGCACCCGTGGGACCATGCAGTAGAAGCCGGCGGTGAGGATCAGCTCGATCCGCTCCGCCGGGGTGAACAACTCCACCAGCTCATCCAGCGTGGCATCGCTCAGCTCGCCCCGCACCATCTCTTCGGTGAAGGCGAGGGCGCATCGGGTCTTCTCGTCGAACAGGGTGGACGAAGCCCAGTCCTCGAGCCCATCAACCTGCTCTGGGCCGACTCCCGCCTCGGCCGCCATCCGAACGTGATCCCGCCACTGATAGCGGGCGTCGTGCATCTGCGCCGAGCGAAGGATCATCAGCTCGCGCAGTGCCCGTGACACGGCCGGTTCCCGGCGCAGCGACGATGAGAAGTCGAGCCACGCCTCGAGCATGGCGGGTTGATGGGCCAGGGCCCGATACAGGTCGGCCACCTCCAGACCCAACGCCTCTATTCGCTCCCGGGGGGTGCCTGTGACCTCCAGCATGGGAACCGTGGCACTCATGCCTCCAACCTTTCGCTCAGTGCGCCGAGGAGGGCAACCATTGCCCGGTTCAGCGGTGTCGGCACGGCATACAGCTCGCCGGCCCGGACCACGGCCCCATTGAGCGCATCGTATTCGAGGGGTCGGCCCGCCAGCCGGTCGTAGAGCATCGAGCTTCCGACGTTGTCGGGGAGTGCGGCCATCCGGCTCACCTCGTCTTGCGGCAGTGATTCGGGGAGATCGACTCCCTTGGCCCTGGCGACGGCGACACACTCCTCCATCAGCCCCAGGGCCAGCTCGGCGATCTCGGGGCGACGGAGCACCGGGAATCGCTGCTCGGTGAGCGCCGGGATGGCGTTGGCGGCGACGTTTGTGACCAGCTTGCCCCATGCCTCGACGTCGAAGTCGGCGCTGGGATGGATCCGGGCGTCGCTTCCCTCGAACAACTCGACCAGGCGTAGCGCCGCCTCTCCGTCGGGCACGTAGAGGAAACCGTTGGTGTGATGACGAACATGGCCGGGGGCCAAGGCCTCACCGCCATAACGGACGACGGCTGGAAGGATCTCGGTGCCACCGGCGTAGGGAGCCACGCGCTCGATGTGCTCCACACCGTTCTGCATCACCACGATGACGGTATCGGGGCCACACAGCGTCTCCAGCCAGGGGGCGGCCGAGGAGGTCTGGTGAGCCTTGGTGGCGAGGAAGACCCAGTCGTGCCTCTTCACCTCGGCCGGATCCGAATGGATCTTGGCGGAGACCTCGATGGTCCGCCCTTTGCTCTCGAGAACCAGATGATCGAACGGAGTCCGCACACAGAGGGTGAGCGGGTTGCCCGCGATCCAGGCCTGGGCCCCGTAGAAGCCGCCCACCGAGCCGGCGCCGACAACCGCTACCGATCCGCTCTCTTTCAAGCACCGATCTCCTCGGCGAAGACGACACTGCGCGACTCCAGCAGCGGCCACACGCCTTCGACGATGTGCTCCTTGAAGTGCTCGCTGGCCTTGTGGAGCTCGAAGCCCGCATCGTCGGTGTACTTCTCGAAGAGGAGGAATGTGCGGTCGTCGTCCCGTGACCGAAACGCCTCGTACTGCTCGCAGGCCTGCTCGTCGCGAGTCGGGCCGAGCATCGCCTTCAGATGACTCTCCACCTCGGCCTCTTCGCCCGGCTTGACCTGGTAGATGGCGGTCAACACGAATGACACGGATAGTCCTCCTCTGTTCCTACTTGACGGCTACCGGGTTGATCGGAGAGCCCACCGCCCGGGTTATGGGCAGGGGAGGGGCGGAGAAGAGGAACTCGTACACGCCGTCGGAGGCGCAATCATCGGCCAGAGCCTCCAGATCGAAGATCTCGCCCAGGGTCAGGCCCATGTGGACGATCAGGATGATGTGCATCGGCATGCTGACGTCCCTGGTCTCGGTGGGAAGCACCTCGGCACCCCAGGTGTCGGCGGCAACTGCCGCCACCTGCTTGGCGTGGATCCACTCCGCACTGGCCAGACCCAGCCCCGGGGCCCGTGCCGAGTAACCGGCGGCGTAGTCACCCCAGTCACCCTCCGCTTTCACCTGCCCCATCTGCCCGGTCCTCACCAGGACGATGTCTCCGGGCCGGACTTCGACCCTCTGGGCGGCGGCGCAATCCTCCAGGTCGTCGCCGGAGATGGCTTCACCTCCGTCGAGCCAGGGCTTGCCCTTCCAACGGGCGATGTCCAATAACACCCCCCGCCCGATGAGCTTCTCCCGTGCTTGTGCGATGTCGTTCTTCAACGCGCCGAGACTGCTCACCTCGGTTGCCTCGTATCCGTTGTAGATCTTTCCCTCGAAGACCATATGGCTCAGGGCGTCCCATTGCGTCCCGGCCTGAAGCGGCAGGATCAGAAGGTCGTCGGTGCCACGGACATAACCGTCGAAGCCGCCGTAGAAGTCACGCACCGTGGTGCCGGTCACGGCGTCGTTGCCATCACGCATCATGAGATGGATCGGGTTGAAGCGCCCCCATCCGCCACGCTGTGGCCCATCACTGTCGAAGGGGACCGCCATCGAGATCACGTCTCCACGCCGCACGCACTGTGCCCCGGAGGCCACCCGCTCCGCGGTGAGGTGGTTGAGGGTGCCCAGTTGGTCGTCGGAGCCCCATCGTCCCCAGTTCGACACCGCCGCCGCGATCCGTCTCACATCGTCGATCGTCGGTGGGGCGCTGGTCGGGGGCATTTCGCTTCCTCTCTCGTCGGTCCCACAGGTTAAAACGATCGTGCCAGGCGACAGAACGCAGGGACGTCCTGGTCGGGTGGACTAATCGGCCATCCCGGTGGTGCTCGAGGCGAGTGAGCGAGGGTCGCGCCGGGCCCAGGCACCGGCGGCGACGGCGTCGAGAAAGCTCCCCAGCATTCGGTCGAACAGCTCCGGCTCCTCGAGGTTCAGGGTGTGACCGGTCTTGGGGAAGATGGTCAGCCCCGATGTGGGAATGGTGCGTTTCAGCATGATCGACGGCTCGATGGCGCCCTCGTCCTCGTCGCCGACCATGATCAGCAAGGGGACCTCCGTCCGGCCCAGCTGGTCGGTGAAATCGTAGAGAGAGGGGCGCTCCATCTGAAAGCCGCGCATCGTGTTCGCCGAGCCCACATTCGAGTGCTCGCCCAGCATCCGGGTGAACTCGGCGTGCCCCTTCGGGTCCTTCACCTGGAACTGGACCCGGGCCGGTCCCACTGCATACCGGGCCGCCACCGCGGTCGCTCCCTCCACTTCGAAGGCCCGGGCGATCACCTCGCACTCCTCACGGAACGCCTCCCGCTTGTCGTGGGGCGCCCCGTAGCCCACACCGCCGATGGCCGCCGAAAGCGTGCGCTCGGGGTGGGAGAGGGCGAGATGGAGCGCGCAGAAGCCCCCCATGGAGATGCCGACGATGTGTGCCTTCTCGATCTCCAGCTCATCGAGCACGCTGAGGGCGTCGGCCACCGCCTGGTCCTGTGAGTAGGCAGCCGGGTCCTCGGGCACGTCGGAAGGGGGATAGCCCCGAGCGGCGTAGACGATGCAGCGATAACCCGAGGAGAAGCTGCGCACCTGGTGCTTCCAGCTCCGGTGGTCACCGGCGAACTCGTGTATGAAGAGGATGGCGGCCCCGGCACCCGTCGTCTCGACATGGAACGACACACCGTCGGACGCGGTGACGGTGTGGACGGCGGCTGACATGACAGGCGATGATAGAGATGGCCTGCTGCCGCCCGGATCGGCGATCACCGGCGGCACCACGCCTGGTTACATGAGGAGATGTCGGTGCACGTCGAGGACCGGGACGGGGTGAGGGTGGTGCTGCTCGATCGGCCCTCCAAGCGGAACGCCCTCGACATATACATGGTCGAGGGGATCCGGGAGGCGATCGGGTCGGCGCCGGGGATCGCAGTGGTGGTGGGCTCGACCGATCCCCGCTCTTTCTCCGCCGGGGCCGACCTGGACCTGGCCGACACCGACCGGGCCGCCATGAGCGACTCTCTGTATGACCTGTACCTGTTCATGCGCGCCACGCCCAAGGTGCTGATCGCGGCCGCGTCGGGCCATGCAGTCGGCGGGGGCGCCCAACTGCTCATCGCCTGCGACCTGCGCCTCGCCGGGCCCGACACGGCGATCCGGTTCGTCGGCCCCGGTCATGGGTTGGCGGTCGGGGCATGGGGCCTCCCCTCCCTCATCGGCAGAGGGCGGGCGATGGATCTGTGTCTCTCCATGCGCACGGTGGGGGCGGACGAGGCACTGGCGATGGGGCTGGTGGATCGTGTCGTCGACGAGCCGCTCGACCGGGCCATCGAATACGGGGCCCAGGTCTCCGATCTCGACCCGGGGGCGGTGGCCATGGTGAAGAGGATCATCGCCGTTAGCGATATCGGGGAGGCCCTGCGTCTGGAGCGGGCGGAGAACTCGGCCTGGGACGGGGCCATTCCTCGATCGCCGACTTCTGAGCAGTGAGCGGGCTTCCACTCGATCGCCCCGAGGTCCACCCCGACACACTCAGAGCCTGGTCGATGCAGATGGGAGTCGCTCGGCTCGACCCGGTCGAGATCCGCCACCGGCTCGGCGCGGGCACACTCCCCGCGGCTTTCTCCGAGATGGCACTGCGTCGCCCCGACCTGGCCGCCGTCAGCATCGGCGACCGGTCGGTGAGTCATGGAGAGATTGACTCGGCGGCGGCAGCGGCCGCCTCAGGCTTCGAGCATCTGGGGGCAGGCCCCGGACGCACTGTGATGCTGATCGCCGAGACCGCGATGGATCAGGTCATCGCCTATCTCGGGGTGCTCCGCACCGGGGCCAGTGTGGTCCTGGTCAATCCTTCGCTGACTCCGGTCGAGGTGGGTCGGATGGCCGCCGACAGCGGGGCGTCCTGGGTGGTGGGAAGCGGTGCTTCATTGGAAGACTCTTCGCGGGCAGATCTCTCCTCGGTGGAAGAGTTCGTGGGTCTCGTCCCCGAAGATCGCAATGCAGCCTCCGTGCTCCTCGCCGACCTCCCCGCCGACGAAGGCGAAGTCCCCCCGATCGATCCCGATTCTCCGGCCATCCTGGCCTTCACCTCGGGCACTACGGGTCGGCCCAAATGCGCCCCGCTCTCGCATCGGAATCTCCTGGCGTCGATCCGTGGGGTGATGTGGGCCTGGCGCTGGAGCGAGCGGGACCATCTGGTCCACAGCCTTCCGATCAGCCATCAGCACGGTCTGGGCGGGATCCATGCCACCCTCCTCGCGGGGAGTCGGGCCACCCTGCTCGGGAGATTCGACGCCGAGCTCTTGCTAGAGACGGTGCTCGGCGTGGAAGCGAGCGTCATGTTCGCGGTCCCCACCATCCATGAGCGTCTCCTCGCCAACCTCGGCCCTCGAGCCGCCGATCTTGGCCGTCTTCGGCTGATCACCTCGGGGTCGGCGCCTCTCCCCGGCGACCTGGCCCGGCGCGTGGAGGACATCGTCGGCCAGATCCCGGTGGAGCGTTACGGCACAACCGAATCGGGTCTCGACGTGTCCAACCCCTACGAAGGGGCGCGGGTACCGGGGACCGTCGGCCTTCCCTTGCCCGGTGTCGAGGTCTCCATCGTCGGCGATGACGGCGATCCGGTGGAGGCCGGCATGGCCGGAGAGGTCGTGGTCCGCGGACCGCAGGTGTTCGCCGGGTACCTGGGGGTCGAGCGCGAAGCCGGGGCGTTTCTTCACGACTGGTTCCGTACGGGTGACATCGGGGTCCGCGACGAGGAATCGGGCTACCTACGACTGGTAGGTCGGAGCAAGGAGCTGATCATCACCGGCGGCATGAATGTCTATCCCCGAGAGGTGGAAGACGCTCTGCGCTCGGTGCCGGGACTCTCCGACATAGCGGTCATCGGTGTGCCCTCCGAGCGGTGGGGGGAGGAGGTGGTGGCGTTCGTCAGCCCGGCCGGGGTGCGCCCCGAGCAGGTGGCTGAGCTGGCCTCACTCCGCCTCGCCGCCTACAAGCGGCCGAAGCGGATCTACGTCCTGGCCCAGATCCCACGCTCACCGATGGGCAAGGTGCTCGGCCCGGATCTCGTCGAGCTCGCTCGGACCAGCGACGGTTGGCCGAGTCCACCTGGCGGCATATGATGCCGCCCAGCAGGACACACGGAGGAGCCAGTGGAGCTGGGGCTGCAGGGTAGGAACGTCCTCATCACCGGTGGGAGCATGGGCATCGGCAAGGCGTGCGCCCGTCTCTTCTCCGAGGAGGGGGCAAATGTGGCGATCGCGGCCCGGACCGCCGAGACCCTGGAGAAGGCTGCGGAGGAGATAGCAGGCGAGACCGGGGGCCGGGTCGTCTGGTTTCCCGGCGACATGACCCTCCAGGTCGATGTCGACCACGTCGTGCAGCAGACGATCGACAGTCTGGGCTCAGTCGACATCCTGGTGACCAGTGCGGGAAGCTCACCTGGGGGCATGATCGAAGATCTCACCGAGGAGGAGTGGGCTTCGTCGCTCAACCTCAAGTTCATGGGCTATGTCCGTTCGATGCGTGCAGTCCTGCCCCATATGAGAGAACGGGGATCGGGCGCCGTGGTGCTCGTCGTCGGCAACGACGGCCTCAAGCCAACCTACTGGGAGACCACCGCCGGGGCGGCCAATGCCGCCGGCATCAACGTCGCCTCATCGATGGCCGAGCAGTACGGGCCACACGGGATCCGGGTGAACACCGTCAACCCCGGTCCGGTGGACACTCAGCGTTGGGACGGGTTGGAGAAGGCAATGGCCCGGGACATGGGGATCACCCAACAGGAGGCCCACGACTTCGCCGTCTCCAGCATCCCCCTCGGCCGAATCGCCGAGCCCGACGAGATCGCCCACCTGGTGGTGTTCCTCGCCTCGGACCGCGCCAGCTTCATCAACGGGGCCCACATCCTCATCGACGGCGCCCAACGCAAGGCGAAGATGGACCGCTGAACCGTTCACAGAAGGGCTACCCAACGGCGAATCGCGTGCTCACATGGTCACCTCTGTGGCCTCGCCGTGCGAGCTCCAGAAGACGAACTTCTTGTCCGCCCATTCAATCACCACGTAGAGGATGATCCCGATGAGGCCGAGGATGAGGGTGATCGCCCAGACGCGGTCGACCTGGAGTTGATAGGAGTAGGAGGCGAGGAGGAATCCCAGCCCCGCACGTGCTCCCACGAACTCACCGACGATCGCTCCGATCAGGGCCAGGGTGAGACTGGTCTTCACCCCGGCGAAGATCGACGGCATGGCGTGCATCACAGACAGCTTGAGAAACACGTCCTTGCGCGATGCGGTCAGCGACCGCATCAGGCGGACCGCCTCCTCGTCGACGGTCATCAAACCGGACATCGTGTTGATGAGCAGGGGAAAGAAGGATATGGCCACCGCCATCACCACCTTGGACGTCATGCCAAAGCCGAAGGCGGTGATGAACATCGGGGCGAGCACGATCTTGGGCAGGCCTTGGAACGCCACGATGTAGGCGTAGGACACCTCTCTGGCAAGAGCGGACACGCCGAACAGCGCCCCCAGCGAGAAGCCGAGCACCACCCCGATGGCGAACCCGATCAGGACCTCCTGGAGCGTCACCCAGAGATGCTCGTAGAAGAAGCCCTCGGTGAAGGTGGCGAAGAAAGCGGTGGCGACCTCACCCGGCGGGGGAAGGATCACCCGGTGAACCGCCTCGGTCTCCACCGCCCAGATCCAGACCCCGAGGAGAATCAGGAAGATCACCAAAGCCCCGAACGGGCCGCGCAGACGTCTACGTAGCCGGTCCTGCGGTGCCGCCACGAGTTCTTCGGTTTCGACGACGTCGGTGGTCATACGGGCGTCTCCGCCATGAGGCCGCGTACCTGAGCCACTCGCGCTGCGAACTCCGCAGTCCCCGAGGTGGCGAGGTCCCGCGGACGAGGGACCGGGACGTCCACGATCCCGGAGAGGCGCCCGGGTCGCGGGGTGAACACGAACACCCGGTCCGAGATCATCACTGCCTCGTACACGCTGTGGGTGACCAGCACCACCGTCTTGTGGGTCAGCGCCACGATCCGGGCCAGCTCCAGGTCGAGCGATTCCCTGGTCATCTCATCCAAAGCGCCGAAGGGCTCGTCGAGGAGGAGGAGGTCGGGGTCGGGCAGCAGCACCCTGGCCAGCGCCACCCGCTGCTGCATGCCCCCGGACAACTCTGAGGGATAACGATCGTCCCAGCCGTCGAGCCCGATCAGAGCCAGGAGCTCGCGTGCCCGGTCCTCACTGGGCTTCATCGGGAGATGCATGACCTCGGCGGGCAGGAGGACGTTCTCGACAACGGTGCGCCAGGGAAAGAGAAGGGAGCGCTGGAACATCATCCCCACCTCACGCCGGGGCCGCGGCGGTTCCCCTTCCACCTTGACGTCGCCACCACTGGGTGGGATGAGCCCGGCCAGGATGTTGAGGAAGGTGGACTTCCCACAGCCGCTGGAACCGAGAAGGCTGACGATCTCGCCCGAGGAGATGTCGAGGGAGATCCCGTCGAGGGCGGTGACCCCACCATTGGCCCCGCCGTAGACCTTTCTCACGTTCTCGGTTTGGATCATCGGCCTGGTCACCTCGCCACGCCCCGATGGGCGGGAATGGTAACGCCGGGCATCGAAGCCAATCCCATGGCTTCTCGCGCCGCCCCGCCCAGAATCGACCGGCGCTCTTCCTCGCCGAGACACCCCGCCTCGGCGACCACTCGCACCGGTTCCGGGTCGCCGATAGGGAAGGGATAGTCAGAGCCAAGCATGATCGCCCCCGGAGCCGCCCTCTCGTGCAGGTAGCAGAGGGCGGCAGGGTCGAAGACCACGCTGTCGAAGAGGAGCCGAGCGAAACCCTCTTCGGGATCGGGCAGGGAAGTGTCGATCCGGTGGTTGCGAGCCAGCCGACCGAGGAGAAAGGGCAGAGCGCCGCCGCCGTGGGCCAGCAGGATCCTGACACCGGGGAACCGGGTGGGCACGCCGGCGAAGAGGAGGCGGGAGACGGCGATGGTGGTGTCCATGGCCCGCCCCACGGCGTTGACCAACGCGTAATCGGCGGTCCGGGGATCCCCGGCGCCATATCCCGGGTGAATGAACACCAGGGCCTCGAGATCGGACGCCGCTGCCCAGAACGGCTCGAGTCGCCGGTCGTCGAGCTCGACTTCTTCTACCCGGGCGGCGATGGTCACGCCCAGGCAGCCGGCGCTCATTGCCTCCGCCATCACCTCGGCTGCTGCCTCCGGGTCCTGCATGGGGAGTGAGGCGAAGGCGGCGAGGCGTGAGTCGTCGGCAACGGCCTCGATCAGGGTGTCGTTGAGAAGCCGGCTCCACTCCACGCCGTCGGCAGGGTCGAGCCAATAGCCGAAGATGTCGGCCCAGGTGCCGACGATCTGAAGCTCGATGCCTTGCTCGTCCATCCACTCATGCCGCTTCTCGAGGTCGATGAGCTTCGTCGGAAGGGGCCGGCCGGGAGGCGCTCCCTCCAGGATGAAGCTGAATCGGCCGGGCGCCTGCTCGACGACGGAGGCCCCGGCTCGAGGCCGGTCTCGGATCGTCTCGATCAGGCCTTTCGGGACGTAATGGCCGTGCACGTCGATGATGGAAGGGCCGGCCCCGGCGTCCTCGCCTGTCATGACCACCTTTCTCATTGGCTGGAACTGTTCCAGGATGGGCCTGAACCTTAGGTGAGTTCAAGCCTCACGGTTCCGATAGGCGGCAAGGTCATTCCAGTGGGTGGACAATTCTCTGTCTCCACGACTAGCGTCCCGTCCATCCATCGAGGAGGAAAATGAGGCATATCGGCAGACTCCGGTTCCTTGTCGGATCGACGGTGTTGATGTTGGTGTTGGCGGCCTGTGGCGACGGAGCGGGGACCACCACCACCTCCGGGGACGGATCCCCGACCACCGGCGCGGGTGGCGAGGAACCGACCACCACGGCGGCGGGTGGCGAGGAGCCGACCACTTCCGCGGCAGGCGGTGAGATGACGGCGATCACGATCATGCTGCCGGTCAACTCCCCCAACATGTACGGGTACAAGGTGGCCGCAGCCGAGGGCTACTACGCCGACGAAGGCCTCGACGTCACGCTCGAGTACGTCGACGGCAGCGGCGCCGCCATCCAGCAGATGCTTGCCGGGAACGGCCAGTTCGCCTCGGTCGGGACCGGAACCGTGGCCGAAGCCCTCGAAGAGGGCCACGACAACGTTCGGGCCGTCGGCAACACCAACTACGGCAGTGTCTTCCTCCTCACCGTGCCCGAGGACAGCGACATCCAATCCCCCGCCGACCTCGAGGGCGCCCGTATCGGGATCTCCGAGTTCTCGGGTGGTGAGGTCCCCGTGGTCAGAGGCATCGTGTCCGCCGCCGGCTTCGATCCCGACACCGACGTCGAGTTGGTCCCGATCGGCACCGGAACGGCGTTGGCGGTCCGGGCCATCGACGAGGGTGAGGTCGACGCCTATGGAGGGTCTATCAACGACATCATCGCCGTCGAGGTCCAGGGGCTCGACCTGAGAACCCTCGACCCGGGCGACCTGGGCGGGGTCCCGGCGCTTCCCATCGTCACCACCCAGGAATTCATCGACTCCAATCCGGACGCGGTCGAGGGCATGCTCCGTGCCGTTGCCCGAGGCGCCGAGTTCGGGCAGACCAGCCCGGACGAAACGCTCGCCATCCTGATGGAGGAGAACCCGGAGCAGTTCACCGACGAGACCGGTGAGCGGATCTTCGAGGCGGTGCTCGACTTGTGGCAGCCGCCGGAGGGCGAGCTCTTCCACAGCCAGAGCGTGGAGTCCTGGGAGTACTTCTTCGATATCATCGCCGTGGAGCTTCCCGAGGGCGCCGATCTGGACACCGTCATCGTCGAGGACTATGTGGAAGCGGCCAACGACTTCTGATTACGTCTTCCCCAAAAGCGCACAGCGAGCCGATAGGTTCGGGTCATGAGCACTAATTGCGGAGACAGGCGATGACGATCGAGGACCGCGCCCTGGACAGTCCGACGGGGTCGGCCGCTGATCACTCATGAC
>JBOGET010000131.1:0-27746 GCA_050741975.1 Acidimicrobiia bacterium | reverse complement strand
CCTATAGGTCGAGATCTCCGCGCCAAAAGGGGTTCAGACCACCCCCAACGCCCGACGCAGGTTGGTCACCCGGGTCTTGTGGTCGGTGTGGGAGACCGGGGGCAGCGGCTGGCTGTTGGTCACGGGGAGAACCACAAAGCGGGGGCCGAGCCCGGCGAGGAGCCGGGGCAGCTCCGTCTTGAACCCGGCCAGGTCCTCGATTCGCTCCACCTTCTCGATCCCGGCGCCGTGGGCCAGGGTGACGAAGTCGACGTCGGGGGCGAAGACCTGTCCCCCGGTCATCTCGTAGCTCCGGTTCTCGAGGAGCAGCACCAGGAAGTTGGGTGGGCCATATCGGCCCATGGTGACCAACGAGCCGAGACTCATCAGGAGCCCGCCGTCACCCTTGAGCACGATCACCTTCCGCTCGGGCCGGGCCAGGGCAAGCCCGAGACCGAAGTCGGAGGCATGGCCCATCCCGAAAGCGAGAAAGTCGAAGTCGAGCTCGTGCCGGGAGACGAGGGGCCACTGCAGGGTGGCGGTCATCGTGGTGACCACGATCTCGTCTCTGCGGCGGGCCGCCAGGGCTCGGAGCAGATCGAGACGCTCAATGCTCACGGGGTGAACCCGTACCCGTAGATCACCGCCGCCGGCTTCGAAGTCGATGCGGCCACGCCCGCCATCTCCCCGATCACGCCCAGGTCGTCGTCGGACATCAGCCTGCGATGGGGAACCCCCCAGGCATCGAGCAGGGGCTCGGTGTAGGGATAGGCAGAGTCGACGGGGAGGGTCTCGGCCATGGCGCCCGGGTAGCCCCGCCACCCGACCAGGAGCAACAACGGGATCCCGGGCCCAATCCCACAGCCCCGGAGGGCGTCACCGGCCTCCATCAGCCCCGTGTTCTGCAGCAGCACCAGCGGCCGGCGGCCGCCCACCCACAATCCGGCGGCGAGGGCTATGCCCTCCCCCTCCCTGGTGGGCAGATAGACCTGGATCTCCGGGGCTTCGAGCAGCGCCTGATAGAGATGACGGCTCTCCCCGTCCGGGATGGAGACGATGTCGGTGAAGCCCAGGTCGTTGATGACCGAGACCGTCCGGGCCGCACTGGCCCCGCTCATCCCGTGATCGGCTCGACGTCGAGCCGATCGGCCCACCTGGCGAGCTGTCCCATGACCGGCCCCGACACCGGGATCCCCTCCCCGCGGTGTATCGCCTCCGCCTCCGCCTCGGGCTCGCCATGGATGTAGATGCGGTCCTGTCCCGGGGCACGGGCCGAGCGCCGGATCAATTCGAAGGTGGCCTCCATCCCGCTCTGCACCTCCTCCCGGGGGCGGAACCCGTCGACCCGGATCGCACCCATGAGATGACCCATGGCCGCGGCCGACGCCCCCGCCGCCCCGGCGATCCTCGCCTCGAGGCTGCTCCCACCAAGGGCGCCGCACAACAGCTCGACCATGAGGGCGAGACCGTACCCCTTGTGGCCCCCAGTCTCGGTGCCCTCCCCGCCGAGGGGGAGCAGCGGCGTGTCAGTGGAGAGCACACCGTTCTCGTCGAGGCTCGGAGGTCGCGACGAGCCGACCCAGCCCGGGGGTGGAGTGCGTCCCTCGCGCAAGGCCGTCTCCACCTTGCCCACGGCCACGGTCGAGGTCGCGATGTCGAGGTGGAAGTCGGTCCCGCCGGGGCCACCCGGTATGGCCACCGCGAGCGGGTTGGTGCCGAGGATCGAATCGGTGCCGAAGGTGGGAGCCACCCGCCCCGCGCCGTTGGACATGCTGATCCCGATGTAACCGGCCCGCATCGCCCGTTCCGCCCAGAACCCCGCATAGCCGAAGTGACTGCTGTCCTTGACCACCACGAACCCGCAGCCGTGACGAGCGGCCATGCCCATGGCCTCGCTCATCGCCCGTTCAGCGGCGACGATCCCGATGCCGTCATCGGCATCGAGCAGACCCGTGGTCGACGTCCCCGCGCTGAAGCTGAGCTCGGGGCGTGCCTTGATCAGACCCCCCTGGATGCGGGTCAGGAAGTAGGGGATCCGGGCCAGACCATGACTTCTGATCCCTCTCAGATCGGCGCCGACCAAGACCTCGGCAACCAGGTCGGCATCGTCCCGTGACAGCTCCACGGCACGGAACAGATCGGCCACGAACCGCTGCGCCACCCCTGGCTGGACCCGGACCGAGCCGGCAGGTACCTGGTCTCTCTCCACTGGCATCGGATCATATAGGATGCATGATCGCTGGAATTGGACCGAGAGCACATGGCCACTTCGCCGGACGTTGTCGTGGAGATCCCGCCTCCCGAGACTGCACCCGTCGAAGAGCGGCGCTGGGGTCTGGCCCTCATGTTCCTGGCCATGATCATCGGACTGTCTGTCTTCGTGACCGTCACACAGCCCCGTCTTCCTCCCATCGAGTGGGAACGGCGCACCGGCCCCGACGGCTCGATCAACCTGGACAGCCTGGTGGCGACGGCCGAGAGATTCGCCCTGCTGTCGGGTATGACCGTTGATGGCGTGCTGCTCTGGTCGTCGAACGAAGGCCAGGCCTGGCAATCCACCCCGTTGCGGGATGCCCCATCCCAACTGGCGCCGATCGGTGACGGCCTCATCGCCTACGGGGTGAAGACGGGTCGCATGGTGACGATCGAGGACGACGCCTGGGTGGAGGACGGGGAGAGCATCGTCTTCCCCGATGAAGTCCGCTCCCGGCAGGCCTCGGGCCGGCCCAGTGTGGTCGGCGCCGAGGACGGGTTCCTCGCCATGTCACTGTCCGGCGATGTGTGGTGGTCGACGGAAGCCGGACAGTTCGAGAAAGTGCTGGCCGACCCGTCCTGGGGCCCCGGTCAGGCGGTCGAGGTCCCATTCGACTCGGAGTGCCGGCCCCCGACCAGGACCTCACCCGACGTACCGCCCATGGTCGAGACCGATTCGGGGCTGGTAGCCATGATCTCGAGCAACCCGGCCGAGCCGTTCGGGATCTGGCCGGTGTGCGAGCCGAAGGTCTGGTCATCGGGTGACGGGCGAAGCTGGAGCGGCTCCGACACCACCCTCGAGAATGGCGCCTACGTCTACAACCTGGCCTGGCGAGAGGGGCGTCTCACCGCGGTTGGCGGCTTTGGCGTCGGCGCACCCGCGGTGTGGACCTCGACCGACGGGCAGACCTGGGAGCCGATCGACAGCTTCACCGCCCTGGCCGGGATCGACCTGTACACGATCGAGGCGGGCCCGGCCGGGTGGGTGATACTGGGGCGGGACCGCGAGGGCTCGGGCACCGTCGGCTGGACCTCGACGGACGGTCTCTGCTGGACCGCACTGCCCTGGTACGTGAACGGAGGGGAAGCCGCCGTCACCTCGGAGCACATCGTCGTCTTGGACCGGACTGCCTATCCCGAGATCTGGGTCGGCACTGCCACCGGTGAGAGCGGATCCTGCCCGTGACGTCAGAGAGGAATGGTGCCCACCTCCTCGTCGAGTCGCTCCTCGCCGAGGGAGTCGGCCTCCTCTTCGGCATCCCCGGGGTGGGGACTCTGGCCGTCTACGACGCATTCGTCGATCATCCCGAGCTCCGTCACATCGAGGTCAGACACGAGCAGTCGGCGGTGTTCATGGCCGATGGCTACGCCCGGGCATCCGGAGAGGTGGGGGTGGCCTTCACCTCCAACGGGCCGGGGGCTCTCAACACCATCACCGCCATGGCCACGGCTTACAACGACAGTGTCCCGGTCCTCCATCTGGTCAGCGAGAACCCGCCCGACGTGCGACGCAAGGGGAAGGGCCACTTCCACGACATCGCCGACCAGTTCGGCGTGTTCCGACCCGTCACCGGCCACGCCGCCCAGGTGGCCCTGGCCGAGGAGATCCCGGTGGCGGTCAACAGCGCCTTCTTCGCCCTGCGCAACCGGCGGCCACGCCCGGCCCTGGTCGAGTTCGCCAATGAGGCGTTCGACACCATGTCGGCGGCCACGGTGCTCCCCCGGGCGGAGCAAGTGGGGCACCCCATCGACCAGGCTGCCCTGGTCCGGGCGGTAGCGATCCTTGCCGGGTCCGAGCGGCCCATGGTGTGGGCCGGGGGCGGGATCGCCACCGCGGAGGCCGCCGCCGTCCTCACCCGGATGGTGGAGCGTCTCGGAGCGCCGGTGATCACCACCCAGAAGGGCAAGGGGGCGATGCCCGCCGATCATCCGCTGCACATCGGGAACTGGGCCAACGAGCAGCCGACCCGCGATCTCATCGCCGACTGCGACGTCCTTCTCGCCGTCGGGACCCGGTTCTCTTACTTCCCCACCGGCGGCTGGTCTCTCCGGCTCCCCGACCGGATCGTCCAGATCGACCTCGACCCGGCCGAGATCGGACGCAACTACCGGGTCGAAGCCGGGGTGGTCGGTGATGCCGGCACCGTGCTGGGAGCACTCGAGGCCGAGCTCGAGCGTCACGGGCACCGGCCTCTCCCCTGGCGACACGACGAGGTGGCCAAGTTGCTGGCCCGGATCAGCGAGGCGGTGGGCACGCCGGTCGAGATCGAGGTGCTGGACCAGATCCGCTCCGTGCTCCCCGCCGACGCCCTGGTGTTCAACGACCCGACCACCATCGCCTTCTGGGCCCGATCCCATTGGAAGACGGACCGGCCCCGCACCTGGTTCGTGCCCTCCGGGTTCGGCACCCTGGGCTATGCCATGCCCGCCTCGATCGGAGCCCGACTGGCCCGGCCCGACACCCCAAGCGTGGCCATCATCGGCGACGCCGGGGTCATGTTCACCATCCAGGACCTGATGACCGCGGTCCAGGAGAGGGTGCAGGCGATCGTGATGGTGTTCAACGACGAGGGATACGGGGTGGAGCGAAGGCACCAGGACCATCTCTACGGGAGACGGAGCGGGGTCGACGTGAGACCGCCGGATTTCGTCGCCCTGGCCCACGCCTTCGGGGCGAGGGGGATCAGGGTCGGCGACCTGTCACGAGTCGGGGAGACATTGGCCTCGGTCCTCGATGCAGAAGGCCCCACCCTGATCGAGGTCCCCAACCGGTTCAACCACCCTGGCTACAGGTCATTTGGCACATACGAGGAAGGAAACAGTTGACGACGATCGACATCCACGCCCATGCCATCGTCCCCGCCGCCCTGGCCGAGATGGCTTCAAGCCACCCCGACCACGGTCCCATCCTCATCGAGGACGAAGGGCGTCGCTACCTGCGCTACCCGGGACGGGAGCGTCTCGGGCCCCTGCCCGAGGCCATCCTCGAGCCGGAGATCCGGCTCGCCGACATGGACCGGCAGCAGGTTGACCTACAAGTGATCGCCATCCCTCCGCCCAACTTCCACTATCACGTGCCGCCCCAGGTCGGTGCCGACTTCGCCGCCATCCAGAACGACGCCCTCGTCGCCCTGAGCGACAAGGAGCCCGACCGGTTTCATCTCTTCGCCACCCTCCCCCTCCAGGACATCGACGCCTCCCTCGCCGAGATCGACCGGGTGGCCGGGTTTCCCCGGGTGCGTGGGGTGCAGTTCGGATCCAACGTCAACGGCACCGACGTCGACCATCCGTCCTTGGAGCCGGTATGGGCCGAGCTGGGGCGGAGGAATCTGCCGGTGTGGTTCCACGCCGATCAGCGCTCCATCGCCGGGGCGGAGCGGCTCAACTCCTATTACCTGCAAAACCTGATCGGCATCCCCATGGAGTCGACCATCGCCGCCGCCAAGCTCATCTTCGGCGGAGTCCTGGAGCGTCATCCCGAGCTCAGGATCGGATTCACCCATGGTGGCGGTTTCGCCCCCTATCAGGTGGGTCGCTGGGAGCATGGTTGGAAGGTCCGGCCCGAGCCCAAGGTCAACATGACCGAAGACGGGCCGAGGCACTACTTCGGCACTTTGTATTTCGACAGTCTCACCCACGACGCCTTCTCGCTGGAGATGTTGGGTAAGAGGGTGGGATGGGACCATGTGATGCTGGGCAGCGACTACCCCTTCGACATGGCCTCCACCGACCCGGTGGCCGGGGTCGAGGCCGTGGAGATGAGCGATTCGGACCGGGCACTGGTGCTGGGAGGGAACGTCGAGCGGTTCCTCCGCCCCCTGAAGGCGTCTTCCTGATGCGCACCGGACGCATCGGGCAGCTCGAGGTGTCCGTGGTCGGGCTCGGCTGCAACAACTTCGGGCGGGCCTTGGACAAGACGCAGTCGGCGGCGGTGGTCGACGCCGCCCTCGACGCCGGGATGAACCATTTCGACACGGCCAGCAACTACGGGGAGGGCCGGTCCGAGTCGTTCCTCGGCGCGGCGCTGGGGAACCGCCGGGACGAGGTTGTGATCGCCACCAAGGTGGGGGTCGCCATCCCGGGCTGGGAGGGCAGCGGCGGGGCCCGGCCCAATTACGTGCGGCAGGTCTTGGAGCGTAGTCTCACCGAGTTGGGGACCGACTACGTCGATCTCTACATGATCCATTTCCCCGACCAGGAGACTCCGATCGAGGAGACCCTGGAGGTGATGGGCGAGCTGGTCGAGGAGGACATGGTCCGGGAGATCGGGTGCTCCAACTTCGACCTGGCCCAGCTCACCGAGGCGCTCGACGTGTCCGGGCAGAAAGGCTGGAGGAGCTTCGTCTGCGACCAGGTCCAGTATTCCATGGTGCACCGGGAGCCGGAGAACAACAGACTGGCCCGGCTTTGCGTGGAGAGAGGGGTGGCGCTGCTCCCCTTCTACCCGCTGGCCAGCGGTCTGCTCACCGGGAAGACCCGTCGCGGTCACGAGCCTCAGGGGCGTCTCAAGATGGACCGCTACCAGGACTTCCTCACGGATGAGAACTTCGACCTCGTGGAGGCCTTGGAGCGGTTCGCCTCGGAACAAGGCCTGACCATGGTCCAGGTGGCATTGGGCTGGCTCCTCGCCCAGGAGGCGGTCCCGGCGGTCACCGCCGGCGCCACCAGCCCAGAACAAGTGGCGGCCAACGCCCGGGCTGCCGAGTGGGAACCGACCGCGCAGGAACTCGAGGACCTTTCGGCGATCATCGACATGGGCTGAGCGTCGATGCCGGAGCGCGTTGGAGCTTCGGCGAGACCGGTCAACCTCCGTAGGTGTTGACCCAGTACATGGCGCAGCGGTCGTCCTCGGCGCAGATCCTGACGATCAACGGCTCAGCCCAGCTCGGGACCTGGAAGGTCCATGTGTTGGGCCCCTCGACCGGGGCAGGGTCGATCGGTGCCTCCTGGTTGCCGAAACGGATGTCGACCGTGGACCCGGCTTCCAATCTGAACTCCACCTGAAGACGCCCATTGGGATCGGGCGAAACCGACGGCGGCGGGTCCATCGAGTCGGAGTGGAAGTCGGGGCAGGTCCAGGCGATGTGGGGGACTTCGACCGTCTCGGCGCCGGTCACCACGATGTGAGCCGGCGGGTAGGCCCCGAGCGAGTCCTGACATGGAGCGCTGCAAGCGGCGACCAGACTGATGCCTAGTAGTGCGAGACAGGCCAAGGATTTCCGTTCCGAGGTCACGAGCCGTCAAGCTAGGAGGGTATGAGGGATTGTTCGGAATCCCGGTGCAACGGATGAACCGAGGGCCACGTCGACCGAGGTCGGAGGGACTGCGATGGACGACGTGACCACAGTGCGGGATCACAGCAAGCCCTGCGAGCACGGCTCGCTCTGGCCTCACTGGATCGAGAGCACCGAGGCGAGATGGTGGCGGGAGCCCGAGTGCCTCGGCGGGCGTGAGATGACCCTGGAACGAGTCGAGGACCGGCTGTGTAGGGAAGTCGGCCCGGATGATGAGAGGAGCGATTGACCGTGCCCGACCAGATTCAGACCATCGACGACTACATCCTCTCCACCCCCACAGAGGTCCGGCCCATCCTCGAGGAGCTTCGACGGACGATCAAGAAGGCGGCACCTGGGACCGAGGAGAAGATCAGCTACAAGATGCCCGCCATCGAATTGAATGGCAGATACCTGGTCTACTTCGCCGCCTGGAAGCACCACATCGCGTTGTACCCGATACCGCCGCTCGACGAGGCCTTGGAGCAAGAGGTCGCCCGTTACCGATCAGGCAAGGACACGCTGCGCTTGCCCCTGAATGAGCCCGTCCCCTACGGTCTGGTGGAGAGGATCGTCACCCGCCTGGTGCGAAAGGGATAGACGCATGCATTTGGATGCGAACGGGACCCGTCTCTGGTTCGATGTCGACGGGCCCGCCGTAGTGCCCGACGGTTCCCAGATGCGGGAGAAGCCCACGATCGTGCTGGTGCACGGCGGACCGGGCAGCTACGACCACTCGTACTTCAAACCCCACTTCTCCCGACTCGCCGGCCAGGCGCAGGTCGTCTACCTGGATCTTCGCGGGCACGGTCGATCGGAGTGGGGCGATCCGGCCGTCTGGAGCTTCGAGATCTGTGCCGACGACGTGCGCGCCTTCTGCGACGCTCTCGGCATCGATCACCCCTTCGTGTACGGGCACTCGATGGGTGGCTTCGTGGCCATGCTCTACGGGGCCCGACACCCGGGACACGCCGCGGCTCTGGTGCTGCAGTCGACCAACGCCCGATTCGACCTGGCCCGGTTGGTGGACGGGTGCCGTCGCTTCGGAGACGAGGAGGTGGCGAGGATCGCGGAACGTTCATATGGCGGCGAGCAGGTGTCGGAGGAGGAGTGGACTCGGGTCTTCGCGGTGTTCGGGCCCAACGTGCCCACACAGGAGGAGCTGGGCCGACGGATCAGTAATCCGGCTGTCGGCGAGCACGGTATGGACCTGCTCCGGAAATTCGACGTGGTGGGCGAATTGGCAAAGATCGAGTGCCCGACCCTGGTCTGTGTCGGCGCCTTGGATGCGGTGACGCCGATCGCCGCCGCCCAGGAGATCATGGATGCTCTTCCCCCGGGGCTGGGGCAACTCGAGGTGATCGATGGAGCGGGCCATTTCACATGGCTCGACGCCCCCGATCGCTACTGGGCGATGTTGGAGTCGTTCATCTCCTCGGTGGAGGCCTGACCAGCCAGTCCACCGCCACCCATTCGGTGCCGGTCCACACCAATGGGTTGATCTCGACCTCTTCGAGCCGTGAGCCGACCAGGCCCCGGCTCACCAGACTGACCACACGCGCCAGCTCGCCCGCATCCGCGGGTGGGCCGCCCCGGAAGCCGTCGAGGAGCCGACGGCTCCGAAGTCGGTCGACCATGGCCCGGGCACCGGTCTCGTCGACAGGGGCAAGAGCCAACACCAGGTCGGCGAGGAGCTCGGTGAGGACCCCTCCCATTCCCACCGACACCATCGGCCCGAACACCTGGTCGATCACCCCTCCGACGATCATCTCGAGACCGGGGCGGAACCGCTCCACCCGTGCCCGGTCCACCTCGTGCCCGGCGCGCCGGGCCGCCTCGACCACCTGGTCGAAGGCCTCCGTCACCGAGCCCGCGTCCCGGAGATCGAGGGCCACACCTCCGACCTCCGTCTTGTGGGCCAGACCCGGCGAGCTCACCTTGACCACCACCGGGTAACCGAGCCGTTCGGCGACGTCGACCGCGGCGCCGGCATCACCCACCATCTCGCCTTCGACCAGAGGCAGACCCCATTCCAATATGTCGCCGGTGATGGGCTCGACCTCGAGCTGGGGTAGCCACCTGGTGAGCCGGGCCAGACCGGCAACCGCAAGGATGGCCGCCCGCGGCTCCTCGGTGACGGCCACGCCTGCATGGCGGAGAGCCTCGAGACCGTGAGCGGCCTGATCGCCGGCCATCCAGAGATGGAGGATCGGCACCGGGGATTCGAGCTCAAGCAAGGCACGGGCCCGCTTCTCGGTGTGGGCCGGGGGGTGGGCGGTGGACGCCGCCAGCACCAGGTCGTATTCGCCGGACCTGGCGAACACATCCACCACCGCGGTGAATCGGCTCGGGCCGCCGATGATCCCGCCCATGTCCAGCGGGTTGTCGGCGACGCCGTGGTCGAGGTACTGGTCGAGCCGGGACCTCAGGCCAAGCCCGGGCCGGGGCACATAGACACCGTGACGCTCGGCGAGATCGGCGAGATGGATGGCGATCCCGCCGGAGTGGGTGACGATGGCAGCGCGCTCACCTGCGGGCGTCCGGGCCCGCGCCATCATCTCCGCCACCTCGTAGGCCTCGCCCGGGGTGTCGGCCACCACGACGCCCAGCGACTGGAGCACCCCCTCCAGCACCTTCTCCGGCACCGCCATGGCGCCGGTATGGGTGGTCATCAGCTTCTTGCCATGGTTCCCGGTGCCGATGCGGCAGACGACGACCGGTTTGCCCCGGGCGATGGAGTCGCGCATCGACTCTATGAACACCGGGCCGTCCCTGACCGTCTCGATCAGGGCCAGCACCACCCGGACCTCGTCGAGTCGGGAGACGGCGCCGATCACCTCTCCCACCTTGATGTCGACCTCGTTGCCGGTGGAAACCGAGACCGCCAGCCCGCTCCCCCGGGCCGCGGCCAGATTGTGCAGATAGCTCCCGGTGCCCCCGCTCTGGGTGACGACCCCAACCGGGCCCGATCGGATCTCGGCGGCCGGTCGGTCGAGACAGGTGAGGAAGCTGGCTGCCAGCCCTCGGGAGGGGCGGATGACCCCGCCGCTGTTGGGACCGAGAATGCGTGCTCCTGCCGCTCCAGCCTCCTCGCCCAGATCGGCCTCCAGTGCCTGGCCTTCGGGACCGGCCTCGCCGAAGCCGCCGGCGAACACCACCAGACCCCCGGCCCCGGCGGCGTCCATCGCCACGTGCCTGACCGCCACCGCCGGGATGGCACACACCACCAGATCGGGAGGCTGAGGCAGGTCGGACACTCGGGCGAACATCTCGACCTCCTCCACCGCGGGCAGACCGGGATTGACCCCCCAGACCTCCCCGCCGAAACCCAGCCGCTTCAGATGCCCCAGCACCCGTCCCCCATGTTTCGATTGGTCGGCGGAAAGACCGGCGATGGCGATCGACTTCGGATCGAGGAGACGATCCAGACCGCTCATCGAAGCTGAGGGATCACCTCGGAGGCGAACAGCTCCAGACTGTCAGCCTCCCCCATGTCGTAGAAGTAGAGGATCATGTCGGTGCACCCCTCGTCGAAGAACTCGCCCAGCTCCTCCACGGCCTGTGACACCGTGGCCACGAGGTGCTCCTCGGCGAACTCCTCGGGAGTGCAGGAGCGGCGGCCGGCGGCGATGTCGAGCTTGCGGCGCAGGTCGGCCTCGTCCCGCCCGATCACCGACATCCGATGGGTGCTACGGCCGATCTCCTCGTAATCCCGGCCCACCACCTCACAGTGACCGGCCAGAATCCGTGACTTGTGACGGAAGTCGTCGATGTCGTCGCCGAAATTGGCGAAGTCACCATATTCGGCCACGATGCGAAGGGTCCGCTTCTCCCCACCCCCGGCAACCCACAAGGGGGGATGGGGCTTCTGGATCGGCTTGGGCCGGTTGATGGCGCCGTCGACCATGTAGTGATCGCCGGTGAACTTGGCCTCGTCCTCGGTCCACATGGCGAGCAGGATCCGGACCGTCTCCTCGAGCATGTCGAGCCGCTCCCCGTCGGGCGGATAGCGATATCCGTATGCCTCGAACTCCCGCTTCGACCAGCCGGCGCCGATGCCGACGTCGAGACGTCCTCCGGAGATGACGTCGATCGACGAGGCGATCTTGGCCAGCATCGACGGGGGCCGGTAGAGGGCACATGTGCACATCTGACCGAGCCGCACCCTGGTGGTGGTGGCGGCCAGGGCGGCCATCAGGGTCCATGCCTCGAAAGTGCTCTCCTGGGTGACGACGGGATGGGTGTGGAAGTGGTCGTAGACCCAGATCGACTCGTAGCCCGCTTCCTCGATGAGGTTGGCGAAGAGCAGGATCCGGTCCCACTGCTCATCGACCGGGACCCCGTTCTGGTCCCCCTTCCAACCCTGTGGCACGAACGTCCCGAATCTCATCCCGCCCTTCAGCCCTCGGGCCAGACCTTGACCACGCCGGCGTCGGCGAGCTCCATCACCGCCGACTCGTCCAAGCCGAGCCGGGAGGTCAGCACCTCGACGGTGTGCTGGCCCAGCATCGGGGCCGGCTCGTTGGGACGCTCCCATTCGCTCCACTTGATCGGGGTCGGCGGGTAGCGGATGTCGCCCAGCGTGGGGTGTTTGTAGGTCCCGATCATCCCCCGGGCCTGAACCTGGGGATCGGTGAACACCTGTTCCATGTCGTTGACCGGGGCATTGGGGATGTCGTACTCGTCGAGCGTGGCCAGCCATTCGGCGTTGCTCCTGGTGAGGAATACCTCGGAGAGGACCCCGACCACATACTCACGGTTGGCCACCCGGACCGAGTTGTTGGCCGTCCGGGGGTCGTCTTTGAGGTCGGGACGGCTGATGGCGTCACACAGGTTGTGCCAGAACTTCTCGTCCCGGGCGGCCACCACCACGTACCCGTCGCTGGTCCGGAATGCCTGCCAGGGGACCATGTGGGCGTGGGCGGTGCCGAGCCGGGTCAGCTTCCGTCCCGAGTTGAGATGGTCCACGGCGTCGTAGGAGAGAAGCGACACCAGGGTGTCGAGCATGGCCACGTCGGCATGCTGTCCATTGCCATGCAGCTCCCTTCCCACCAGTGCGGCCAGCACCGAGATGCAGGAGTAGATGCCGCCGGCGATGTCGGCGATGGGGATGCCGACCCGGGCCGGGTCCCCATCGGCGGGCCCGGTGATGTCGACGTGGCCGCTGTAAGCCTGGACCACCAGGTCGAAGGCCGCCTTGTCCTTGGCCGGCCCGTACTCCCCGAACCCGGTCACCGACGAGCTGATGATTTCGGGGTTTCGCTTCTTCAACGAGTCGTGGTCGATCCCGAGCCGGGCCATCACCCCAGGCCGGAAATTATCGATCACCACGTCGGCCTGCTCCACCAGGTCGTAGAAGAGCTCGAGACCTCGGGGTTCCTTGAGGTCGAGGACGACGCTCTTCTTCCCGCGGTTCATGAAGAGATGGATGGCGCTCTCGTCGTGAAGCGGGGCGATGGTGGCGTTGCGGGCGGTGTCCCCCGAGTGGGGCTCGATCTTGATCACCTCGGCCCCCAGGTCGGCGAGGATCACCCCGCCGAAGTTGCCCGCGATCACCTGCCCCAGCTCGAGAATGGTGACCCCGGTCAGCATCCCGGTCATCAGCTGGCCCAGGTCATGGGGACGACCTGCCCGGTCCGGGCCGACTCGTCCACCGCCCGGGAGATGACGAGCACGTCCATGCCCTCGGCCCCGGTGGCAAGGATGGGATCGGGGCGCCCGGTCCCGACGCTGTTGATGAAGGCGTGGGTCTCCTCCTGCATCGCCCCGAAGTGCTCGCCCAGGGCCCAGTCGCCGGGCATGTAGGAGCCGAGCATGGCCACGTTCATCGAGGTGTCCGGGGTGTAGGGGGAGGGGACCGGCTTGTGCGAGGCCATGAGCACGTCGCGATGATCATCCTTGACGGAGATCACCCCCTCCCGGCCGAACAGCTCGAAGTCCATGCTGGCAACGTAGGCCGGCCAGAACTCGGGCAGCTCCCAGCTCACCCCGAGATTGGCCACCATCCCGTCCTCGTAGGTGAGGACGCACCAGGTGGAGTCGAGCGCCCCGAACTCGTCGTGGATCCTCCCCTTGCTGGAGCCGGCGGCATAAGCGGTGGCGGGCAGGGTGCCGCCCAGGTACCAGGTGAGCAGGTCGAAGAGATAGGTCATGGTGTTGACCGACGGGGTGGTGGTCCCCGCCCGGGAGATCACCGAGCGGGCTACCGCCTGGGTGAGATAGATGGTGGCCTTGGCCGAGGTGACCTCGCCGACGTATCCCTCGAGCACGTGCTCCTTGATCGCCAGGTAGCGACGGCGGAAACGCTGGGTGAACCCGGTGTAGATGGGCACCCCGTACTCCTCGGCGGTGGCGAGCAGCTTGTGCCCCTCGTCGGCGAGGATGGTGAAGGGCTTCTCCACCAGCACCGTCTTACCCGCCTGGACGGCGGCCATTGCGGGCTCGAAGTGGGAGTCCTCGGTCGAGGCGATAATCACGGCATCTACTTCGTCCCGGGTCACGGTCTCGGTGGTGTCGCTGGACCACATATCGGCCTCACAGGAGGTGGCGAGACGGGTGGCCTTGTCCTCGACGATGTCACAGACGGCGAGGAAGTCGACCGACGGATGCCGATGCGAGATCTCGGCGCGCAGGCTGCCGATCGAGCCGGCGCCGACAACGGCGACTCCCACCCCGTCTGCGATGTAACGGCTCCTTGCCATCAGACCTCCTTGCCGGCTCGGGCCGCTGCCTCGGCCCGGGCGATGATCGTCCTCGCCACCCGGGCCACGGCGTAGTCGACCATCTTCCCGTCCACCGCGATCGAGGCCTTGCCCTCGGCCTCGGCCTCCTCGAAGGCGGCCAGCACCTTCTTCTGGTAATCCACCACCTCCGATGAGGGAGTGAACACGTCGTTGATCACCTCGATCTGGGCCGGGTGGATCGCCACCTTGCCGACGTAGCCCAGGGTGCGCGCCAGCTCACACTCGACCCGGAGCCCGTCGGGGTCGCGGAAATCCATGTACACCGCCTCCATCGGGTAGGGCACGCCGGCGGCCCGGGAGCTGAGCAGCACCTGGGACCGGGCCTGCATCAGCCCGGTGCCCTCCGGGGTCCACTCCACCCCGAGGTCGGCCACCAGGTCGCCCTGTTCCCCGCCCCCGAACATGACGCACTCAACTCGCTCACTGGCCGTCGCCATCTCATACGTGAGACGGACCCCGAGAGCCGACTCGATCAGCGGGATGACGGTGATCGAGCCCGGCGCCCTGCCGGTGGTCATCTCCAACGCGGTGAGCGCCCCGTCGACCTGACTGATGACCTTGGGGTCCTCGGCCTTGGGGATGATCACCCCGACCGCCGGTGATTTGCCCGCGGCCGCCACGTCGTCCCAGAGCAGACCGGTCTCGGCGGCGTTGGTGCGGACGTAGTACGGCACCGGAGACTCGGGGAGCCGAGAGAGGTTGTCCCTGGCGTCAGCCTTCTGGTCGACCGAGACCGAGTCCTCGAGGTCGGCGATCACGGCATCCGTACCGGAGTGGACTGCCTTGCCCAGCATGTCGAGCCGGTTGCCGGGGGTGAAGAGCATGGAGCGAACCGGTCTCATCCCATAAGTTCCCTTCAGTGTCACACTACGACGGCAGACGGTGGCTTGATAGCTGTTCCACTGAGGAGAGCATTCAATCCATTGTCGTCTCAACTAACGCGACAAGTCGAGCGATGGTCATCGAACCCTATATGACCGCTCTGCACAATGTCAACCGGCGCTTTATCGCTGGCTATTTGACAGTCCCCACAACCGTACCGTACCCTCAGCCCCTATGAACGTCGCGCCTACTGCGACGCGTAGTCGATGAGGTTCAGAAGGCTCAGATGGACGTAGTACCAAGTCCCGAGCAGGACCTGTTCCGGGCAACCATCCGTGAGTTCTGCGAGAAGGAGATAACCCGGGAGTATGTCAGGGAGTGCGACCGAGAGCATCGCGCCCCACGTGACCTCTACGACAAGCTGGCCGCCCAGGGCTGGCTGGGGATCAACATCCCTGAGGAGTACGGAGGAGCCGGAGCCGGCGCCGTAGAGGTCGCGATACTCCTCGAACAATTGGGCAACGCCTTCCTCGACCTCTCCTTCTGGGTGTTCCGCACCGTCACCTGGGGGGGTCTCGCCATCGGCCGGGACGGGAGCGAGCAGTTGAAGAAGGACCTCCTCGCCCGGATCGCCACCGGGGACGTCACCGTCTGCTTCTCCCTGACCGAGCCCGACGCCGGGTCCGACGCCGCGGCGATCTCCCTCTCCGCGGTGGAAGACGGCGACCATTACGTATTGAACGGGCAGAAGGTGTTCACCTCGGGATTCAAGGTGAGCGACTTGGTGGTGGTGGCGACCCGAACTTTGAATGAAGGTGAGAAGCACCACGGGATAACCAACTTCGTGGTCGGCACCGACAGCCCCGGCCTGGAGTGGCAGCCGATCGAGACGCTGGGTCACTGGCCGCTGGGGACGGCGATGCTCTACTTCACCGACGTCCGGGTGCCCAAGGCAAGGATGCTGGGGACCCTCCACCAGGGTTGGGCCGATCTCGGCGTCTACCTCCGCTACGAGCGGCTGTGCCTGTCCGCAGCCCGGACTGGCGCCGCCGCCTCAGCCCTGGCCGATGCGCTGGCTTACGCCAAAGAGCGGAAGCAGTTCGGGCGTCCCATCTCCGAATTCCAGGCGGTCTCCCACAGGCTGGCCGAGATGCAGACCATGGTCGAGATATCCCAGATGCTGGTGTACCGCTACGCCTCCCGGCTCGACCGGGGAGTGGCCACCACCCGAGACGCCGCCATCCTCAAGCTGTATGCCTGCGAGGCGTACAAACAGGTGGCCGATATGGGACTACAGGTGCTGGGCGGGTACGGGTATACCATGGAATACGACCTGCAACGCCACTTCCGTGAGTCGCGGCTCGGGGTGATCGGGGCCGGGACCTCAGACATCCAGCGCAACATCATCGCCAAGTCAATGGGGCTGTAAATGGGGGTGATCACCGAGGAGGCGAGAGGCTGGGCGGAACGGGAGTATCCCGGCTTCGAATATCAGGTGACCGCCACCGACATCGCCCGCTTCGCCCGGGCCACTGGTGAGACCGACCCGATCTATTACGACCCGGAGGCCGCCCGAGCCTCAGGCCACCCCGACGTCGTAGCCCCGACCCTGTTCCCCTACGTGATCCGCATGCACGGCTCTACCCTGGTTCCCCGGGACAGCCTGGAACCGGACGGCTCACCGACCGCCGACGTGCCGCCCCTCCCCACTAAAAGGGCCATGGCCGGGGAGACCACCTTCGAGGCTGGCGTCCCGGTGGTGGCCGGTGACACCATCACAGTGACAAAACGGCTCGCCGACCTCTACGAGAAGGAGGGGCGGAGCGGGCCTCTGGTCTTCGTCCAGATGGAGTTCATCTTCACCAACCAGTGGGGTGAATTGGCGGCACGCGAGCTGTTCACCAGGATCTACCGATGAGCCTACCCCAGGTCGGCGCCGAGGTCCCCGCCCAGGTCCGCCGGCCCGACGCGGTCGACCTGTTCATGTTCAGCGCCTGCGCCTGGCTGCTTCACCGCATCCACTACGACGCCCCGTTCACCACCGAGCACGAGGGCCACCCCGGGCTTCTAGTCCACGGCCCGCTGCAGGGGGTGTACCTGGTGCAGACAGCCGAATCCTGGCTCGGTGATCGAGCCCGGCTCGCTTCGATCAGCTACCGCCATCTCGCCCCCGCCTATCTCGGTGACCGGCTCGAGTGCGGAGGGACCGTCACCGCCAAGGACGAGGAGGGGATCGAGCTGGAGCTATGGGTGCGCAAGGAAGACGGGACGGTGACCACCACTGGAAAAGCAAGATTCGTAACGAGATGATCGTCACCGCGCAGAGGGTGCTGCGAAGAAGCCAGGTCTATTGAGAAAGGACAAGGGGCATGCCCGTCGAATACTCGTTTCACCCAGAGGCTCCAGCAGGAGTTCCCGCGATCACCGCGAAGGGCCACGAACTCGTGGTCTTTGCCGGGGGCCTCGCCGCCGACCCCGTCTCGGGAATTCCGGATGCGGTGAGACCTCTACCCAATTACCCCTATCACGGATCGAGCATAGACAGGCAACTACGCGTCATCTACGGGCAAATGGCCGACGCCTTGTCCAAGGCAGGATCCAACATCAAGCGGGTCATGAAGATCAATTCGTTTCACACCGTGCCGGCCGAGGTCGACACAGCGCTTCGGCTCCGCCACGATTATTTCGATGTCCAGGAGCCGCCTCCCAGCACACTGGTCTTTGTGCCGGAAGTGGCTTCGCCGACCCTTTCCGTGACCAATGATGTCATCGCGCTGACCGATGGACCCGACCGATCCGTTCTCCACCAGGAGCAGAGCTCCACGCCACTCCCGGTGCATGACTCGATCTATGGACGCCCCATCTTCACTCAGGCGGCAAGGGGTGGAGGCCTCATCTTCACTTCGGGGTTGACAGCTGCCGCTCTGATACTCAGGGGGTTTCATGAATTGCCGGAAGTCAAAGGACTCCTGCCGAAGAGCAACGACTTCCCCTACAGGCTCTGGGAGATCAAATTCCAGACTCGGCTCATCCTGGCCTTCCTGGCCAATCTATTGGGCCGGATGGACACGACTCTCGCGGACGTGGTCAAAGCAGAGATTCACATGTCGGACGCAAGCGACATCGCTGGCATGAGTGAGGCATGGGAGGAGTTCTTCCCTAGCGGTGGGCCAGCAAGAACGATCTACCCGGCTGATCTCGCTCCGACAAATCAAAACATCGAGATCGAGCTCATCGTCAACGATCCCCACGGGCCGTACCACTCCGAGGCCGTCAACTCGCCCCGTGTGCCCAGCTTGCCTGGTGGGGAGCCACACGCGGTGCGTCTTGGCCCGTACGTTTTTCTGTCTGGGCTGGAAGCCAGTGATTACACCTCCGGTGTGGCAGCCGAGGCGAGCCCGAACCCGGGGCTCCCCAACCACTCATCGGCTCCTCGGCTCCAGGCTCGGTATATTCGAAGCTGCATCGGGGCGATATGCGAGGAGGCAGGCTCTGACATACACAGCCTGCTGAGGCGGCGGATATTCCACACCGACCTCGTCGACGCCGGCGCCGCTGAGGATGCCTGGCTCGAGGACCTGGGACCGGGGCTTCCCCCGACAACTATTTTCAAGGCGAGCAACCCACTCAACGTCCCTGGCTGCGTGGTTGGCTACGACGTATTGGCCTTGGCGGATGGGGGCGGATGATGTCTAGCTGTCGACCAACGTCGTAATCATCGTGTACATCGATACGCACACACATCACATGCCGCGGCCCTACATCACACAGGTGATGGAGGATCCGGACCGGTTCAAGGCCGTGGTCCAGGAAGAGAGCAAGGACGTCTTCGACCTCCGCCCTTCCTTCTGGTCCTCGGCGCGCTTCGCCTCAAGCTACCGACTCGATCCCACGTATTACGACTGGGCTGCAAGGATCGCTCACATGGATGCTCAGGGCATCCGCTTGTCCGTGGTCAGCGCGAATCAAGCGCTCAACTATGGATGGGCCCCGCTCGATGTGGCCATCGAAGTGGCTCGGATTATCAACGATGACCTCGCCGAGGGCTCGAGACGCTATCCGAACCGGATAGTCGGTGTCGCATCGGTGCCTCTCCAGGACGCAGAATCTGCCATCGCCGAGGCACGAAGAGCGGTCGACGACCTTGGTCTTCGAGGAATACAAGTCCTGTCGAGTATCGAGGGCGTCAACCTGGTAGATGCTGGCTTGGATGCACTGTTCGAGTGCGTGGCCGGACTCGGTGTTCCCTTGTTCGTCCACCCGTACGGTGCCCTGAACCACGATAGGATGACCCGCCACTTTCTCGTCAACGTGATCGGTTTTCCGGCGGAGCAAGCGATGGTGGCAGCCGGATTGGTGTTCGAGGGAGTACTGGACAGATATCCGGACCTGAGAGTATTTCTGGGCCACGGCGGCGGGGTCTTTCCCTATGTCTTGGGAAGAATCGAACGAGGGATGCGAGCCTTTCCCGATCTGATGCATGCGAGGCGGCCCCTACGCTCTTACCTGACTCAGTTTTACGTCGACACACTCGTCCATGACGACACGGCGCTGGCCTATCTGATCGAGACCGTTGGCATCGAACAGGTCGTTGTCGGCACCGACTGGCCCTACTGGATGCAGGATCCCGACATGCTTGATCGGGTCGGTCGCGTGCTCGCCGCTTCGGGTGTGGAGCCCAACGTCCTGAGCCAAAACGCAGAGCGTCTCTTCGGGGAGCCCTCGGACTACACACCAATCGGACCCGATCCGGCCTCCGCAGCCCGTAGCCTTCGACATTCCCAGTCAGAATCGACCGATATCAATGAGTGACGCCTCGTCAGCGCATGAGCAGGTGGAGTTCTCCACGACCATGGACACGACATCGGTCGAGCGCGACCACGTCCTGGAAGCGATCAACGTCTCTCAGACTTATCAAACATCCGACGGGGTCATAAGGGCCCTCTCGTCAGTGACCCTGCAGATCGAGGCGGGAGAGTTCGTGTCTCTCGTGGGACCGAGCGGCTGCGGAAAGTCGACGCTGCTCAATGTCATGGCCGCTCTTCTCCGCCCGACTTCAGGCGAGGTTCGATACCGTGGCAGACCCCACACTCGACCCCGCGCCGAGTTCGGCGTCATGTTCCAGGCTCCCATCCTTCTTCCCTGGCGAACCCTGGAGGCAAACGTGCGGCTCCCTGGGGAGATCTTGGGGCTCCCAGAAGAAATCTTGTCAGCTCGGGTTGAAGAAGTCCTGGAGATGACCGGCCTAGCGGATTTCAGGACCAAGTATCCATGGGAACTCTCTGGAGGGATGGCTCAGCGGACGGCGCTTTGCAGGTTGCTGGCTTCCGACCCCGAGATCCTGCTCCTCGACGAACCCTTCGGAGCGCTAGACGAGTTCACCCGAGAGTCGCTCAATAACGAGTTGCTTCGCATCTGGAGTAAGACCACCAAGACAGCACTCTTCGTGACACACAACATCGGGGAGGCCGTTTACATGTCTGATCGTGTCGTCGTCATGACACCGAGGCCAGGAATGGTGGCTGACGTTCTCACCGTGCCTCTGTCCCGTCCCCGCCACGCGGCCCTGCTCAGAGACAGGGCATACCTCGACATGGTGTTCGAGATACGGAAGATGCTTGGAGTGTCGACAACATGAAGATCTCTCGTCGGAACCGCAATCGGCTGATCACCGCCGCCTTTGGAATCATGTTCATTGCAGGCTGGGAGATAGCATCTCGGGCAGGCGTTTTTCATGAGCTGGTCGTACCGCCTCCTTCGAGGATCGTCGCCGAGCTGCCGGGCACAGTCGGAACGAGACTGTTTCTAGAGAACGTCGCGACAACGCTCGTCGAGATCTTGGTTGGCTTTAGCATCGCCAGTGCCTTCGCCTTTCTGTTGGCAATCTTGCTCTCGACTTCTGAGATCGCGCGGGTAGCTATTTACCCCTACATAGTTGGATTGCAAGCCCCTCCGAAGATTACCCTGGTACCGATCTTCGTTACATTGTTCGGATTTGGATTGGCGTCGAAGATCGCGATGGCGGCCGTCATCGCCTTCTTCCCGATGTTTCTCAATATGTATATTGGTCTTACTCAGGCAAATCGAGAAGCCAACAAACTGTTTCGTGCTCTGACCGCTTCGAATGCCCAAACGTTTCTCAAGCTCAAGCTGCCAGGGTCGCTTCCATTCATGTTCACAGGTATCAAATTAGGGTGGACCATGTCCGTGATCGGCGTGATAGTGGCCGAGTTCCTCGGCGCCCGGAAGGGCATCGGATACCTGATCCAGACATACAATTTCCAATTGAAGATGGCGCAGGTGTTCGGACTCATCATCATCCTCTCCCTATTCACCGTTGCTATCTATAAGGCTCTGGAGCGGATCGAGGCACGTTGGCTCTTCTGGTCCACCGATGAAACCTCCGAAGCCGAAGTCGAGCCGCCACCGGTTACGTCGGAAGCGTACATGTAGGGAGCTATGCCTCCGAACTTATCCGCCCCACTGTTCCGAGCAGGGCGTCATGGTGTGCGGAAGATGATCAATGACTGGATGATGAGTGGCCGCATCTCCACTCGAGAAGACTCTGTGATTTGCCGGTTGACACGCGTGCGCCCTCCGAGCGAGACGTGGATGGAATATCCGAAGGCTCGCCCGGAGGGCCCACGTCATCGCTCAGTGGAGCGGCGCCGCACAACCTCCCTGTCCGAGTCTCGATCAGTCCGAATATGACTCCGCCTGGGCCCTGATCGCATCGATATCGATGCCCAGCGCCCACGCCTCCTCGACGATCTCGTTGGTGAGGATGTCGTTGGCATCGATGGCATTCGTGATAACGCCCAGTTCCAGATTCAGGTCCGCCTCGTTCTGCCAGTTCTCGAATATGAATTTGCCATGTTCGTCAGGGCCGAGACCTTCGGGCGTTGCCGTGTCCGCCAGGCTCGCCTCGACGAACGGGATCCCGAATTCATCGTCGGCCAGCTGCTCCGGGGCGTACTTCTCCTTGAGGATGGCATGCGTGCCATCGGGATTGGCCTGCGACCAGATTTGTCCCTGTATGGTCCCGCGCACGAGGCGAATCAGCATGTCTCGCTCAGAGTCCAGGACTTCCGGCGTCACTGCCAGGGAGTCGCCCGGGAACTTGGCGAGGACGTCCTGAGTGATCATCCGGGTCTCCAGACCGGCGAGCTGGAGAACCAAGACGTCCGGCTTCGAGACACCGAGAGCGGCCACGTCACCGTTCTCGACAGCCAATACAGCCGAGGCTCCCTCGCCAACAGGGATGATCTCCACGTCCACGCCGGCCTCGAGCCCGGCGAGGGCAAGAGCCGCGTTGACCGTCGGCACCTCCCCACCACCGGCATCACTGATACCGATAGCGAGGCCCTCGAGATCCTCCATGCTCTGAATCGGACTGTCGACCGGGACTGCGACTCCAAAGCGGTTCTCAGGGAAGTGGTTGTATATTCCAACCAACTCAGCTCCCTCATTGACCGCGAGGTATATGCTGGTGGGGGAGAGCGAAGCAACCTGCACATTGCCTGACACGAGTTGCTGAACGGCGCTTCCACTACCGGGTCCGTACAGCAGCTCTACTGCCAAACCATTCTCGGCGTAGAAGCCGTGTTCCTGAGCCATGTAGTAGGAGACCACCGACGCGCTCGGGCTGCTATTTGGCAACTGGAGCTGCACGTCACGCAGTTCCGGAGCACCTGTGGTCGTTGTCTCACCAGCCGTCGATGTCGTCGCCTCCGACGGAGGAGTGGTTCCCGACCCACTCGTCGTGTCCGTCGAAACGTCGCCTCCACAGGCAGCAAGGACCATGCCAAGCGCGGCGAGCAGAACGACGACCAGCCGTCCCCGGCTCTTGTCTGATGGTGTCATCTCAGCGTATCTCCTCTCTTCCTCCATTGTCACTCTGGGCGTTCCGATACTCCTCGGAACGCCAGACCCGAACTCCCGAGCATGCGGCGGTGGTCACCACCTATGTCCTCCTTTCAGCCTTCCAAATCGCCTCAAAGCGGTGCCACAACCTCGATCTCCAGATCTACCATTGAAGAGAAGGGCGAGGTCTCGAGAATTGGAACAGTTGTCGTAGCAGGCATACGCGCTCCAAAGATCGACCGGGCGACTATCTCGAGGGGGGAATGCAGACGCATATCGCGGAGATACACCATTTGATATACGACCTTGTCGAGCGAGGATCCGTAAGTCTCGAGGTACTTTTGGAGTTTGTCGTATACGTACGAAGTCTGCGCCTCGATTCCCGTGAGCGCCTCGAGCCGGCCAAACCCCGCCAGCCGGCGATCGTCCCGAAGTTGAGAAGCTCTCGTAATCGGAGTCGGGATTTCCTCGTCGATTGGAACCTCACCACAGGTGAACACCAATCCCCCTCCAGCCGTGGCCCCCACGTAATACGAGACGATCAGTGATGGATCTAGTAGGACCTGCTTCTGACTCTCCCCCGTCAGGCACACGGCGTCATAGGCCAGCAATGCGTCGGGCGTCGTGGTGGGTCCGACCCATAAGCCTGTGCTAGCTACCTTATGTTCGGGTGTGTTGAAGAAGTGCTGTCGGACCGGACGGGTCGGATCAAAATCCCGCATCGGAAAGTCAAGCCATCCAGTGACCTTGAGTATCCTTCCGAGGTCGGCGTTCACGGCCTGGCAGATCCTCTGCATATTCGAGAACGTGAACCAGGTCTGCGCCAAGATTGCGTGTTGTCGTGGCGATCTGTACGGCGAAAGATCGAAGAGTCCAGCGTCTGCGCCGAGTTCTGTAACACTCGATGGCACGAGACCGGTGTCAGGGTTGATACCGGGCACAGCCGACAGGAACACGAAGTCACCCACTTCGACCGCGGCGGGATATCCATTCAAGGCCCCATCGATGACTGGATCACTGATCGGCCGAGGTCGCCCTGCACCGGGCTTTGCTGCGACCACTTCCAGTTGTAGGACGATCTCCGGATCGACACCCATGTCACTGATTTGGACAACAGTCGTCGCCACAGACGCCCTGTCGAGGAAATGATCCATTACCCGTTCTATGGCCGGCACGTCTCGTAGATCACTTACGAACACCCGCTGGCGCACGATGCGCGTTGTGTCCGCTCCGGCCTCGGCGAGAATCGAGGAGAGATTCGAGTAGGCCTGCCAGGCCTGCGCAAAGGTTCTATCCCACGGCACATCGAGAAACATGTAGCCAGACCTGAGCTCCTCGACGCCCGGGTCTACCTGGCCAGTGCTCTGAGGAATCGTGCCGGTTCGTGGGTCGTGAGGAGTCATTGCACCCGTGAAGATGAGGGGTCCGGCCTCACCGGCCGTTGCCCGGCCGAAGGGAAGCCTCACGAACGAGAGGTCGTCGATCTCTGCCACCAGCAAACTTCCTCCTCGAACGGTCGTCACGTCCTGTCTCGTGGAACGCGACATAAGCTTGTGGGCTCGCCCACCTTATAATCTCGAGTCAGCTCCTGTCAATGCCCAGCCTCCGCAACCACAGGCGCTCACCAAGAGCTACCGCTGCTTCCTCAATGTCCTCGAAGTGGCAGGTATGAGGGATAGAATGTCGCATTCAATGAGACACAGGAAAGCTATGACCCCGTCGGTCGGTCGCCCGGGCAGACCAGTCCAACTCGCCCGACGCCCCAGCCGTCGGAATCTGCGCGGCCCGGCCTCATCGCATGCCTCGGCCCACTTCGGTGGGAGAGATCGGACAGCGGTCGTGCCAGACTCATGAACAGGATGGCCAGGGATCCCCAGAGCAACTCGAGCTCGGGCCTAACCGAGCGCACCATCCGCGTGGTGGAAGCGGTAGTCAACGCCGGTGAACCTGTGGGGCCCCGCGGGTTGTCGCGCGTCCTCGATATGGATCGCAGCGCCGTCAGCCGCATCCTTCTCGGCCTGGAACGGATGAATGTGCTGGAGCGGCGACCTGGCGGATATGAACCCGGCTCGCGGCTCTTTACGTTAGCCCGCGTGTTGACCGCACTCGACACATTCGCCGAAGACGTTTCCACTGTTCTCGGGGCGTTGGTCGAGCGCTACGACGAGACCTGTTACGTGTGCACATTCTCCGGTGGGGTGGCGGCATTCACCCACGAGATCCAGAGCACGAAGCCGCTTCGCTTCGTAGCCGAGCTCGGACGCCCGGTGGCGCTTCACGCTGGTGCCGGAGGACGGGCCATTCTGGCCGGCCTCGGTCCTCGCCTGGCCGCTGAGTTGTTGGGCGCCGACCCACTACCTGTGATCACCCCCAACACCGTCACCGACCCGGCTCGTCTCGTGGAGTTGGTCTCTCAGGACCGCGCCCGTGGTTATTCGGTCAGCATCGAAGAGCGGGTACCAGGTGGAGCGGCCGTCGCGGCTCCCTTTTTCGACCGGAGTCAACGCTGTCAGGGATCGGTCGTGTTCAGTGCTCCGTTGAGCAGACTCGACCTAGACAGCATCGATGAGATAGGTGCGGCGGTGGCGGATGTGGCCGAGACCCTCTCCCGGAAGCTAGGCGCTCGCGGCGAAAACGGAGGTGGCGACGAGTGAGACCTGCGCACAGGCCCCGCACCTTCACTTGATCGCGACTGGATTGAGCGGTGACCCCACGGCTCTGGTGAAGGGTAAGGGCGGTCCACAGAACATGAACTCGTAAACACCATCGTCAGCGCAGTCGTCTGACAAGGGGTCCAGATCGAAGATCTCGCCAAGCCAGAGGCCCATGTGCACGATGAAGACGATATGGAGAGGTTGAAGGACATCTGACGTTTCGTTTGGCCTGACCTCCAAGCCCCATGTGTCACAGGCGAGGGCAGCGATCTCTCGCCTAGCTACCCAGTCGACGCTGCCCAAACCGAGACCGGGGGCTTCGCCGCCGGCGTATGATCCCCAGCTGCCGACTGAACGACATGCGGTCATCGCGCCGGTGCGAATGAAGACAAAGTCTCCCGACCCCACGCTGACTCCGGCGTAATGCTCGGCACGCTCCAATTCCTCGGCGCCGATGGCGTGGCCCGGCTCGAGCCAGTCCACACCGAGAGCTCGAGGAAGGTCTAGAAGAACGCCACGTCCCACCATGCCACTAGCGGCGTTGACGACATCGCCTCTGAGGGCACCTTTGCTCGAGACCCACTCCGCTCCGAAGCCGTTGAAGATCTTGTTCTCGAACACGACGTGTCCCAGTGCGTCCCACTGCGTCCCAGACTGGAGGGGCATGATGATCAGATCGTCGGTCCCCCTGAAGTGACGGTCCACCCCTCCATAGAAATCACGTACCGAGGTTCCGGCTATTGCATCCGCGCCGTCGCGTATCATCAGGTGGATTGGATTGAACCGCCCCGAGCTTCCGGTCTGTGGGCCAGCCTCGTCGTAGGGAAGAGCCATGGAGATGGCTTTCCCCCTTGTGACCAGTCTGGAGGCGGCGACGATCATGGCTGGAGTGACCAAGTTGAGAGTCCCCTTCTCATCCTCGGGTCCCCAGCGTCCCCAGTTCTGATAACGAGCCCCCAACTCCCGCACCGTGTCTATGTTGGGTGTCACCTCTTCCTGCGCTCCTCGGGTCGTCGTGCACCATGTAGGACATAGAATCGACGCCCGTCCACCGGAGCACGAATCGACCCCGTCAACCATGGATCGACGCGCTCCGGTCGGCGTCGAGAGCATTTTAAATGCGTGCTGTAGGAGACAGGAGGGAGTGACGTCCATGACAACCACGGGTGCCCGGGTGCTGGCCGAGATGCTCGACGGCTACGGGGTGACCCATCTCTTCCACGTTCCCGCCGTGCTGCGCCGGACCATGGTCGAGCTGGAGAAGCACACCACGATCAAACGGCTCCGCCCCCACGGGGAAAAGCCGGCGGTCTACATGGCCGACGGCTACGCCCGGGCCTCGGGTCGGCCCGGGATCTGCGCCGCCCAGGTCGTCGGCGCCCACAACCTGGCGGCCGGTCTGAGGGACGCCTACCTGGCCCACTCCCCGGTCATCGCCTTCACCGGGGGACGCGACCCGCACACCAAGTTCCGCAAGGTGTACCAGGAGGTGGACGATGTCCCTGCCTTCCAGACCGTGACCAAGATGAACGCCACCATCGACGCCGTCGAGCGTATACCCGACATGCTGCGTCAGGCGTTTCGGGTCGCCACCAGCGGCGCCCCCGGGCCGGTGCACCTCCAGTTCGCAGGGAACGAGGGGCAGATCGACGCCGAGGAGGCGGAGATGGAGCCATTCTGCGAGGAGCAGTTCGCCATGGTCCCCCCTTTTCGCCCGGCGGCACCGGACACCGACCTGACCCTCGCCCTCGGTCTGCTCCAGAACGCAGTGAGACCTGTGATCGTGGCCGGCGGCGGGGTTCGGGCCTCCGCCGCCGGCCCGGCCCTTGTGGAGCTGGCCGAGAAGCTAGGGATACCGGTGGCGACCTCCCTCAACGGCAAGGACGTCATCGCCGGCAGACATCCGCTCTCGGTAGGGGTGGTCGGCAGCTACTCCCGAGGCTCGGCCAACCGGGTCGTGCTGGCGGCCGACCTGGTCTTCTTCATCGGGACCGAGACCGGGGGCATGACCACCCACTTCTGGAAGGTCCCACCGCTGGGGACCCGGGCCATCCAGCTCGACATCGACCCCGAGGCGTTGGGGCGCAACTATCCACCCGAGGTGGCGATCAACGCCGATGCCCGCACCGCTCTGAGCCGGATGCTGGAACTGGCCGAAG
>JBOGET010000130.1:0-4733 GCA_050741975.1 Acidimicrobiia bacterium | reverse complement strand
TTCCGCGAGGTCTACACCTGGATCCTGGGGGCCCTGGGTACGGTGGGCTGGCGAGAAGTGGGCCTGATCCTCCCCTATGTGGTCATCAGCGGTCTGGGCCTCCTCCTCTATCGGCGTCTGCTCGATGTGATGGGCGTCGGCGACGAGGAGGCCGACAGTGTCGGCATCCGCTCGGCCCGGGTCCGGCTGGCCGTGGTCGCCGCCGCCACACTGGGCACGGCGGCGGCAGTGGCGGTGAGCGGTCTCATCGGCTTCGTCGGGATCATCGTGCCCCACGCCATCAGGCTCGTGCTCGGGTCGAGCTATCGGCTCATCCTCCCCCTCTCCCTCGGCTTCGGCGCCGCCTTCCTCATCCTGGCCGATCTGATCGCCAGATCCGTGTTGGCGCCGGCGGAGATCCCGATCGGGGTGGTCACCGCCTTCTTCGGCGCCCCTTTCTTCCTCTTGGTCCTGTCCCGGGCGCGGAGTATGACATGAGCGACCTCCGGCTGGTCGACGTGGCCGTGGCCTACAACGGGAGCAGGGTCGTGAAGGGGGTCGATGTCCACGTCCCGGCTCGCTCATGGGTGGCCCTGATCGGGCCCAACGGGGCCGGCAAGACCACCCTGCTCCGGGCGGTGGCGGGACTCGTCGGCTTTTCGGGCACGATCGAGATCGGCAGCGAGCCGGCATCAGGCATGAGCCGGCGCCGGCTCTCCCAACTCGTCGCCTTCCTTCCCCAGCGACCGGTCCTGCCCGAGGGGGTGACCGTGACAGACTACGTCTCGATCGGGCGTACCCCGTACATCCCCTACTGGGGAACAGAGTCGGCGCAGGACCGGGCGGTGGTGGCAGAGGTCCTGCAGCGTCTCGAGCTTGAGGATCTGGCCCATCGTCAGATCGGGTCGCTCTCCGGTGGCGAGTCGCAGCGGGCGGTTCTGGCCCGGGCTCTGGCCCAGCAATCGGAGATCCTGTTGCTCGATGAGCCGACCTCTGCCCTGGACGTCGGTCACCAGCAGCAGGTCCTGGAGCTGATCGACGAGCTGAGGGTGGAGCAGGGCCTGACCGTGGTCACCGCCCTCCACGACCTGACTCTGGCCGGTCAGTTCGGCCAACGTCTCGTCCTGCTCGACGGGGGAGAGGTGGTGAGCGAGGGCACGGCGTCGGAAGTCCTCACCGAAGAGCGCATCGAACAGCACTATGCGGCCACGGTCAGGGTGGTCGATGAGGCCGGAGCCGGGCTGACCGTCATCCCGATCCGGGCCCATCATGCATTCGAACAGAAGGTGTCCGATGAGTGAGGGTCGACGTCGATGACGATGACCCTCCTCCTCGGCGGGGCCCGAAGCGGCAAGTCGAAGCTGGCTGGGTCATTGATGGGATCCGGCTCGGGCCCGGTGACGCTCATCGCCACCGGCGAGGGCGGTGACCAGGAGATGCGGGACCGCATCCTCGAGCATCAGATCTCGCGACCCGGCGATTGGCTGGTGATCGAGGAGCCCATCGAGCTCGAGGGTGCCTTGAGCGGTGTCGACGCCAGCCTTCGGGTGATCGTCGATTGCCTCACCTTGTGGGTCTCCAATCTCATCGGCCTCGGTCTCGACGACGACGAGATCCGGGCCAGGGCCCGCGCCGCGGCTGAGGTGGCCGCGGCCCGGCAGTCGACCACGGTCGTTGTCAGCAACGAAGTGGGCTCGGGCATCGTCCCCGTCAACCAGCTGGCACGCCGATATCGGGACGTGCTGGGCCGGGTCAACTCCATCTGGGCGGAGGTCGCCGACCACGTCTATCTGACTGTCGCCGGGGGCGTGATCCCGGTCCGGCCCGCCGACTCGGTTTGGGGAGATGCGAGCGATGATTGACCCGGCGGCGTTGCTCGGTGACCTGCCCGCCGCCGATCTCGGGGCGGAGGCGGCGGTCCGGGCGCGGGCGGCACAGGTGCTGCGCCCGTTCGGCGCCCTGGAGCGTCTCGACGAGATCGCGGTCTGGCTGGCAGGCTGGCAGAGGACCCCGACCCCGCGTGTCGACGAGGTCGACGCCATCGTCTTCGCCGCCGACCACGGTGTCGCCGCCACCGGTGTCAGCGCCTACCCGCCGGCGGTGACCGAAGCCATGTTCCGGGCCTTGCGCCAGGGGGTGGCCACCGCCGGTGTGATGTCGTCCAGCCTGGGCGTTGACCTCTCGGTGGTCGACGTCGGGGTTGGTCGGCCGACGGGGGACATCACGGTCGGGCCTGCCCTGAGCTCGGCTCGATTCGAGGAGTGCTGGAACGCCGGCCGTGAGGCGGTGGCCTCATTGGCCGGCCCCGATCTCCTCGTGGTCGGGGAGATGGGCATCGGGAACACCACTGCTGCCGCCGCCGTCTGCGCCGGGCTGTTCGGGGGCGACGCCGAGATGTGGACCGGTCTCGGGACCGGAGTCGGCGAGGAGGCGCTGGAGAGGAAGAAGGCGGCGGTCGATGCGGCACGGCTTCGGGTCGAAGGCGCCCCCCCGCTCCAGGTGCTGCGCCAGGTCGGCGGCTCGGAGCTGGTCGCCATCGCCGCCGCCGTCGCCGAGGCACGAGCCCGGTCGATACCAGTGGTGTTGGATGGTTTCGTCGTGTCCGCGGCCTGTGCCGCCCTGGAGGCGGCTCGTCCCGGCGCCCTGGCCCACGCCATCGCCGGTCATTGCTCCGCCGAGCCCGGCCATCGCCTTCTCCTCGACAAGCTGGGCAAGCTGCCAATCCTTGATCTCGGGATGAGACTCGGCGAGGCCAGCGGGGCCCTGGCCGCGGTCCCTCTCATCCGGCTGGCGGCACGTTGTGTCATCGATGTCGCCACCTTCGAAGAGTGGGGGCTCAGCAGGTGAGCGGCTTGAAGGCGGCAGTGACCTTGCTGACCAGGATCCCGATGGGGGGCGCCGACTGGGATCGCGGCGATCTGAGCCGGTCGGTGAAGTGGGTACCAGTCGTCGGCGGTCTCATCGGCCTGGTGGTGGCGCTGGCCTATGCAGGCCTGGTCTCGGTGATGCCGGCCACCCTAGCAGCAGGCCTGGCGGTGGCCGTGGGGATGCTGTTCACGGGGGCGCTGCATGAGGATGGCCTGGCCGACACTGTCGACGGCTTCGCTGGGGGCTCCGACAGTGAGGACAGGCTGCGGATCATGAAGGACCCGGTCCACGGCACCTACGGCGCCCTGGCCCTGGTGTTGAGTGTCGTGGTGCGGGTGGCCGCGCTGGCCGCCATGGGGTCGGTCCCGGCCCTTTTCCTCCTCCCCGCGGTCCACGCCGTGAGCCGGGGAGGCGCCGTCGCCCTGATGGGGGCATTGCCCCCCGCCTCGAGCGAAGGGCTCGGCGCCGCACACTCCGACCCCGGACTGCGACGCCAGGTACTGATCGGGGTGCTGTTCGCCATCCTGATCGGCCTGGTCACCCTGGGTTGGTGGCTGGTCCCGTTCGCGGTGCTGGCGGTGGCCGGGACCATCGTCATCGGATTCCTCGCCAGGCGCCTGATCTCGGGGTACACCGGCGATGTGCTCGGGGCGGCTCAGCAGGTCGGCGAGATCCTGCTCATGGTGCTCGGGGCCTCGATGGTCTCGTCGGGGCTCATCGTGTCGGTGTGGTGGCGATGAGACTGTGGCTGGTGCGGCACGGCGCCACACGGTGGAGCGAAGAGGGGCGTCTCTGCGGCTGGAGCGACGTCCCGTTGAGCAGCACCGGGCGAGAGCAGGCGGTGTTCCTCCGCCCCAGGCTGGAGAGGCAGGTGTTCGACGGGGTTTGGACATCGGATCTGGCCCGGGCGGCGGAGTTCGCCCCGTTGGTCGTGGGAGACGCCACCTCCGACCTGCGGCTCAGGGAGCTCGACTTCGGCGAGCTCGAGGGGAGGTCGTGGCACGAGTGCGACCAGCCGACACGGGATGCCCTCATCCGATTCGACGGTTTCGCCGCGCCCGGTGGTGAGTCGGTGGCCGAGCTCGAGGAGCGGCTTGAGGGATTCCTCTCCGGTCTGGTGCCGGGCGACCATCTGATCTTCACCCACGGCGGCGTGGTCCGGCTCCTCGCCCGACGACAGGGCGCGGCCATATCACCGGCCCCAGGCGAGCTGACAATGCTGGCATGGGGGGGCATCGGTGCAGAATGACCGTCGAGACCGAGAGGCAAGCATGACCGTTCCATCCGTGCCCCCCACCGAGCCACCACCCAAGGGGCATCAGCGCCGGCCCTCGCTGGTGCTGGTCAACACCGGGGACGGCAAGGGGAAGTCGACGGCCGCATTCGGAACGGCCATGCGGGCAGTGGCCCGTGGGTGGAAGGTGGGTGTGGTCCAGTTCCTCAAGTCGGGGGAGTGGAGCGTCGGCGAGGAGAAGGTGGGTCGCGGGCTCGGGATCGACTGGTGGGCCCTGGGAGACGGCTTCACCTGGGACTCGGAGGACATGGACGAATCCGAGGCGGTTGCCCGTGAGGCCTGGGGCCGGGCCAAGGAGAGGATCGCCTCCGACCAGTACGAACTGGTGATCCTCGACGAGGTCACCTATCCGATCAATTGGGGCTGGATCGACATCGAAGACGTGCTCGACGCCATCGAGACCCGTCCCCCGCGACTCAACCTGATCCTCACCGGACGTGATGCTCCGGCCTCGCTGGTCGAGGTCGCCGACACCGTCACCGAGATGAGAAAGGTCAAGCATGCCTTCGATCGTGGGGTGACGGCGAAGCGAGGGATCGACTACTAACCGTCACGCATCATTTTGGCGCGGAGATATCGACCTATAGGTCGA
>JBOGET010000129.1:0-2499 GCA_050741975.1 Acidimicrobiia bacterium | reverse complement strand
ACCCAAGAGGGCGGCGCGACGCGCCCGGGTTCCCCCCGCGGCCTGCGGTGTGGATCACACCAGCCGCTGGCCGGTGTGGATCAGACCAGTCGGCGGGCCGTCGCCCAGCGGGTCAGCTCGTGCCGGTTGGACAGCTGCAGCTTGCGCAGCACGGCCGACACGTGGGTTTCCACGGTCTTCACCGAGATGAACAGAGTCTCCCCGGTCTCCCGGTAGGTGTAGCCCCGGGCGATGTGCTGGAGCACCTCGCGCTCACGGGCGGTGAGGGAGGCCAGCTCGTCGTCGACGTCGGCCGGGGTGAGGGCGGTGAAGGCGTCGAGCACGAACCCGGCCAGCTTGGGGGAGAACACCGCATCGTCGTTGGCCACCTTGCCGATGGCTGCGATCAGCTCCTCGGTCCGGATCGACTTGGTGACATAGCCCCGGGCCCCGGCGTGGACCACGTCGACCACGTCCTGGGGAGCGTCGGAGACGGAAAGGGCGAGAAAGCGGACCTCGGGATGGGTCTCCTTCACCGCTTCGATCACGGCCCGGCCTCCGCCTCCGGGCAGATGCACGTCGAGCAGCACCACGTCGGGCTCCCGTTCCCGGATCAGCTCGACGGCAGCATCGACCGCATCCGCCTCACCCACCAGCTCGACCTTGTCCCCGATCTCGGCCTTGACCCCGGCCCGGAACAGGTCGTGATCGTCGACCAGGAACACACGCAGCCTGTCGCTCATCCGCCCCGCCCCTCCTCGAGCGGCATGGTGAGCCGGACCTCGGTCCCCGTCTCGCTGCTCACGATCTCCATCGAGCCACCATGACGCTCCATTCTCCCCCTCACCGACTCGGCGATGCCGCGACGATCCGCACCGACCGTCGCCGGGTCGAAACCGACGCCCCGGTCCCTGACGAACACCCGCACCGAGTCGCCATCGGCCTCGGCGTAGACCGACACCTTCTCCACCCGGGCGTGTTTGGCGGCGTTCATCACCGACTCGCCGGCCGCTCCGACCAGGGCTCTGAGATGCTCGTCGAGATCACGGTCGCCGACCGCCACCAACTCCACCGCCACACCGAGCCGCTTCTCGATCTCGGAGCAAGCCGCCTCCAGGGCGCCGATCACCGTCTCCTCCGGGTCGCCCGTGCCGAGGAGCCAGGATCGGAGCTCGCGTTCCTGGACCCGGGCCAGATTGCGCACCTCGGAGGGATCGGTTGAGCCCTTTTGGATCAGGGCCAGGGTCTGGAGGACCGAATCGTGGAGATGGGCGGCGACCTCTGCCCGCTCCTCCGACCTGATCCGGGCGGCCCGCTCCTCCTCGAGCTCTGCCTCGGCCCGGAGACGGCCACGTTCGCTGCTGCGCAGCACCTCGAAGGCCCAGGCCGCCACCCCGCCCACCGCCAGATAGAGGACGCTGGTGGCGATGTTCCCGGTCAGGTCGGACTCGCTGACGACGATGGCGACCGAGATGACCACGGCCGACCCGATCCCACCCGGGATGCGATAGGCGTAAGCCCACAACAGGACCGAGGCCATGGGGAAGCCACCGACGAAGCTGCCCTGGGTGGCGCCGTCGATCGCATCGAAGGCCACCACGACCACGGCCACGGCGAGGTCGACGATGAGCCAGACAGGAGACTCGAGCCACCCGGCTCGCATGCCGGCGAATGTGAGCACGGTCCACACCCATACCAGGGCCAGCGTCACGACCACCACCCCGGTGTCGGCCTCCCAACTCACCACGCCGATGATCCCGAGCACCGTGATCCACACCGCGCTGACCAGCCGGAACCCGACGATGATCCGGAGCAGGGTGGCGTCGACACGCACCTCGGAGGGCGGGGTGGTCACCCCGGGAGGATAAAGCCGCGGGCCGGCACCACCGGGGAAGTCCGTGCTAGATATGATTGCCTTAGGCAACTATCTACTAGGATCGGGCAAATGATTGACCGGGACCGGGTGGCGGCGGTGAGGAGCTTCAATCGGTTCTGGACCACCAAGATCGGAGTTCTCCAAGCCGGGCTCCTCGACACTCCGTTCTCACTCACCGAGGCCCGGGTCATATTCGAGCTGGCCCAGGAGGAGAGCACCGAGCTGGCCGACCTGCGCCGGCTTCTCGGGCTCGACGCCGGATATGTGAGCCGGCTCGTGGCCGGACTTCGGGACCACGGGCTGGTGGAGACCACCACCAGTGCCGAGGACGCCCGGCGGGTTGTGCTCCGTCTCACCGAGAAGGGCCAGGAGGCATTCGGCGACCTGGACCGCCGCTCGGTCGAACAGGTCACGGCCGTGCTCGCCGAGCTGGGCGAGGAGGAACAGCGTCGCCTGGTGGCGGCGATGGGCACCGTCCAGCACGTCTTCTCCCCCGCCCCGGCGCCAGGGCCGTATGTGATCAGATCACTGCTCCCCGGCGACCTGGGCTGGGTGGTGCATCGACACGGCGCCCTCTACGCCGAGGAGTACGGGTGGGATCAGGACTTCGAGGCACTGGTGGCCCGGATCGTCGCCGATTACGT